>JAESRG010000120.1 GCA_016764785.1 Paracoccaceae bacterium | reverse complement strand
ACCCGCGCCGCCAAAAGCTGCACAAACCACGCGGCAGTGCTGCCGGTACCAAGCCCAACCCGCATGCCGTCTTTGATAAAGGCAAGCGCCGCCTTTGAGGCCGCGTATTTTGCCCGATCAGCGCCGGAAAAGTCGTCCATGGTGATGCACCTTTTGCTTGGTGTGAATACTGTTATCGCTATATATCATTTTTGGCCCGTCTTACGAGGGCCGATTGGTAGAATTATCGCTCATATACCGCTGAGCGTCGGAATTTGTCGTTACTTGTGGGATTCTCGCAGTATATTGCCGAAAATCCTTGGGGGAAAAATGTTTCTTAGTATCTTTGATATTTTCAAAATCGGCGTTGGTCCGTCTTCATCGCACACCGTTGGGCCAATGGTCGCTGCGGCACGTTTTCTTGATATGCTGCGCGATGGGCGCGGGGTTATTCCGGGGGCCGGACCTGTGGTGGCGCTTGGCTGTTCATTGCATGGCTCATTGGCGTTCACCGGCAAAGGCCATGCGACCGACCGCGCGGTAACACTCGGGTTCGCTGGCTTTGAGCCCGCAACATTCGATGTTGCAAAGGCAGCAATCGTTGAGGCCGACATCGAAAAAACCGGTATGGTTTCGCCTGACAGTCTTGGCGCCCTTAATTATGCCCCCGCCAAAGACCTTATCTTTGACTATGATACCGTGCTGCCCGCCCATGCCAACGGCATGATCTTGTCGGCCTATGACGCCGCTGGAAACTTGCACACGCGCGAAACGTTTTATTCCACTGGTGGCGGTTTTGTGATGACGGCCGCGCAAATGGCTGGCGAAGATGTGTTGGCCGAAGAACCATCCGCGCCCTATCCGTTCAAAACTGCCGATGAAATGCTAGAAATGGCGCACGCCAGTGGCAAAAGCATTGCCGACCTGAAACGCGAAAACGAGCTGCACCACATGACCGAACCCGCGCTACGCGATGGCTTGGCCAAGGTATGGGGCGTCATGAATGCCTGCATTGATCGAGGTCTTGAAACCGATGGAATACTTGAGGGCGGGCTAAAGCTACGTCGCCGCGCCAAAGGCATTCACACGTCGTTGCTGGCAGAACGCGGGCTAAACCAATCTCCTCCGCATACCATTAATGACTGGATTTCGGTTTACGCCATCGCGGTAAATGAAGAAAACGCAGCCGGTGGGCAGGTCGTGACCGCCCCCACAAATGGCGCGGCCGGCGTGCTGCCCGCGACCTTGCGGTATTACCTTGACCATGTTCCGGGCGCCAGCCGCGACAACATCGAAGATTTTCTGCTAACCGCTGCCGCAATCGGCGGGTTGATCAAAACCAACGCGTCTATATCTGGCGCCGAAGTTGGCTGTCAGGGCGAAGTCGGGTCGGCCTCGGCCATGGCCGCCGCGGGGCTGTGCGCAATTTTAGGTGGCACCATCAATCAGGTTGAAAACGCCGCCGAAATTGCCCTTGAGCATCACCTAGGAATGACCTGCGACCCCGTCAAAGGATTGGTGCAAGCACCCTGCATTGAACGCAATGGATTGGGCGCAATCAAAGCAGTTTCGGCGGCCTCGCTGGCACTGCGCGGCGATGGCGTTCATCTGATCTCGCTGGATAACTGCGTTGAAACCATGCGCCAGACGGGGCGTGATATGAACCATAAATATAAAGAAACGTCGCTTGGCGGATTGGCGGTTAATGTTCCTGAGTGCTGAATTCGCGCCTTAGTAAACTTATCTTTTATCAATTTTTAGGTGATTATATTGGACATTTATATTACTTTTCGAACATTATGCTTTTTTGGGCCGCGATAGTAATTCGGGCAACAATGCGCAATAACCTGCCAATACAGTGAATTTCCAATAAAAACAGGGTTGCGCGCAAACCTGCCCCCTTCCAAATCAACACGTAACCTCGTATATGAAATGCTACTCAATAATTGTGCGAACCACACCGGTTTCGCAACGCAGCAGAGGCATGCACGTATGGCTGGTTTGTTTAGCAGTTTTTTTTCGGCTGATATGGCAATTGATTTGGGCACAGCAAATACGCTGGTTTATGTCAAAGGCAAAGGCATCATTCTTAATGAACCGTCTGTGGTTGCGTATCACATTCGCGACGGCAAAAAACAGGTTCTTGCCGTTGGCGAAGAAGCCAAGCTGATGTTGGGCCGCACCCCGGGTAGCATTGAGGCCATTCGCCCGATGCGCGACGGCGTTATTGCTGATTTTGGCGTGGCCGAAGAAATGATAAAACACTTCATCAAGAAGGTTCATAAACGCAGCTGGTTCACAAAACCGCGCATTATTGTTTGTGTGCCTCACGGTGCAACCCCAGTTGAAAAACGCGCCATTCGCGATTCGGTCATGGAAGCTGGTGCCGGTAAAGTCGGGCTAATTGCTGAACCGATTGCGGCAGCAATTGGCGCCGGAATGCCCATTACCGACCCGACAGGGTCAATGGTTGTTGATATCGGCGGCGGCACCACCGAAGTTGCGGTGCTATCGCTTGGTGACATTGTGTATGCACGTTCGGTTCGGGTTGGCGGTGACCGCATGGATGAGGCGATTATCTCTTATCTACGTCGTCAGCATAATATTTTGGTTGGCGAAGCCACCGCCGAACGGATCAAGACCTCGATCGGATCAGCGCGCATGCCTGACGATGGTCGTGGTGCCAGCATGGAAATTCGGGGGCGCGACCTATTGAACGGTGTGCCAAAAGAAATCGAAATCACACAAGCCCAAATCGCTGAGGCGCTTGCCGAAACAGTGCAACAGATCTGCGACGCGGTGATGGAAGCCCTTGAATCCACCCCGCCCGATTTGGCCGCTGACATTGTTGATCGTGGCGTTATGCTAACCGGTGGTGGCGCGTTGCTGGGCGACCTTGATCTGGCTTTGCGTGAACAAACTGGCTTGGCAATTTCGGTCGCTGACGAATCGCTGAACTGCGTCGCGCTTGGCACTGGCAAAGCGCTTGAATACGAAAAACAGCTTCAGCACATCATTGATTACGGAAGCTAACCGTCTGATAACTCGAGGGAACTTATGCCCGCATATCAACAAACCAACAGGTCTTGGCGGGCAATCCGACGGTTAATTCTCGGGGCGATCGTGACGCTATTTCTGGCGCTGTTCGTGCTGTGGCGCATCGACAGCCCGAGGGTTGAACGCTTTCGTATGGCGCTTGTTGACCGGTTTGTTCCCAACATGGAATGGGTGCTGGCCCCGGTAACAAAGTTCAGTCGGATCATTTCTGACTATCAGTCATATTCACAAATTTACGAGCGAAACCAAGAACTTCGCCAGGAATTACAGCGCATGAAGGGCTGGCAAGAAGCCGCGTTGCAATTGGAGCAAACCAACGCCCAGCTGCGCGCGCTCAACAATGTGCGTCTAAGCCCCGGACTTGGGTTCGTCACCGGCGAAGTTATCACCGATAGCGGCGGCCCGTTCAGTCAATCTGGCCTGCTAAATGTCGGACGGCTTGATGGCATTCTGGATGGTCAGGCAACCGTTGACGGGCTGGGGTTGATCGGGCGCATTTCTGGTGTCGCTGAGACAACGTCGCGGATTATTTTTCTTACAGATGTATCCAGTCAGGTGCCAGTGATCATTCGCCCGACGGGGCATCGCGCCATTGTGCGCGGTGATAATACCATTGCCCCGCGGCTCGACTTTTTTGACTCTGCGAACGATATTTTACCGGGTATGAGGGCCGTAACATCGGGGGATGGCGGCGTTTTTCCCGCTGATCTTCTGATTGGACAAATCGTTTACGATTCAGACGGGAACCTACGCATTTCGTTGGCCGCTGACTTTGAGGCGCTGGAATTTGTCCGCATTTTACGGAATTCACCGCTGGACCAAATTGAGGGCGCTGGCGGGCTGGTTGGTGTCGATTCAGATGACGGAATCGTCCAATGAATCCGCTATTTCGCATCTGGTTCTTTTGCGGGATTTTCATTGCCGTAGCCCTAATCTCCATCGCCATCCCTTTATTACCACTTGGTTTTTCACCGGACCGTTGGGCCATGCCCGATCTATTTTTTGCGCTGACCGTCGCGTGGGTATTGCGAATGCCAAACAGCGCGCCGCTTATTCTTGTGGCTGCCTTGGCCTTGCTGGCTGACGCCGTATTGATGCGGCCCGTCGGGCTTTGGGCATTGCTGATTGTAGTCGCGTCTGAGCTGGCAAGGATGAATGAACGCTTGATCCGAGAGGCTGGAATTTTGGTTGAAACAGCGTTCTTTGTTGCCATTCTCATTGTCATGGTGCTGATCCAAAACGCTTTGCTGTTTTTGACCTTTTCCGGCGTTTATCCGCTGAAGTCGTTGCTACAATTTGTGATGTTAAGCATGATTTGTTACCCTTTCATCACTGGTTTTTTACACTATATACTAAGGGTACGCGGTCGAAATATTAGAAACCTGCCTGATAGATTAGGGAAAGTTGGATGATTATTCCATCAACCACAGCAAAGGAAAAAAATCGCGGCATAACCCGTCGCGGATTAATGCTGGGCGGTATTCAGGTCGGGGTGTTCGGGGTTCTGGCCGCGCGAATGCGTCAGTTGCAGGTCACACAAAGTGACCAATTTCGGATGCTGGCCGAGGAAAACCGGATTAATATTCGCCTAATCCCACCCGCGCGCGGATTAATTTTTGACCGCAACGGTAAGCCCGTCGCCGAAAATCACCCGAATTATCGCATTGTTATGATCCGTGAACAGGCTGGCGATGCACCGTTTGTGCTGTCAGAACTGGCAAAAATAATTTTCCTTCCCGAAGAACGCCAAGCAAAAATTCTGGAAAATATGCGCAAACACAGCGCCTTTGTGCCGGTATCCGTTGCTGAAAATCTGGAATGGGAGGATTTCGCCCGTGTTTCTGCCAACGCCCCTGCCCTGCCCGGAATTATTACCGAGGTCGGGCTGAACCGGTTCTATCCTCAGGCTGACGATTATACCCATATCGTTGGTTACGTTGGGCCGGTCAGTGATCGTGATTTGGAGCGGATAGAAAACCCCGATCCGGTTCTACAAATTCCCGATTTCCAAATCGGCAAGACCGGCATTGAAAACCGCCGCGAGGACACGCTGCGCGGCACGGCGGGCACCAGCCGGATCGAGGTGAATTCAGCCGGTCGGGTGATGCGTGAGCTTAGCCGGATTGATGGCGCTGACGGCGCTGATCTGCAACTATCAATCGACAGTGATTTACAGCATTACGCCCAATACCGTTTGGCGGATCAAAGCGCCGCAACGGTGGTGATGGACATCCATTCTGGCGATATTCGCGCCATGGCCTCGGCCCCCAGTTTTGACCCTAATATGTTCATTTTTGGTATTTCGACCACCAACTGGAACGCCCTTTTGAATAATGAGTACCGCCCGTTGGCGGACAAAACCATTTCTGGCGCTTACCCCCCAGGGTCAACGTTTAAGATGATGGTCGCGCTAGCGGCACTTGAGGACGGGTTGATTGAGCCGGATGAGAAAATATTTTGTCCCGGATATCATGACCTCGGTAATCGGCGGTTCCATTGCTGGCGGCGCGGCGGCCATGGGCGGGTTAACCTACATGAAAGCCTTAAATACTCGTGTGACGTATTCTATTACGAGATATCGCAACGGGTCGGGATTGAAAAAATCACCGCAATGGCGCGGCGGTTTGGGTTTGGTGAAAAGCCCGATCTGCCGCTGCCAGCCATTGCCAAAGGGTTGGTGCCAACCAAACAATGGAAGCAAGACCGCTATGGCGAAGCATGGCGGATCGGCGACACGCTGAACTCGGCCATTGGGCAAGGGTTCGTGCTGTCGTCCCCGATTCAACTGGCTGTTATGGCCGCGCGGATAGCATCTGGACGCAAAGTTGAGCCTCGCTTGATCCAACGGGTGAACGGGGTGCCACAATCGCTTTCACGCGCACCATCTTTAGGTATTTCCGAAGAAAACCTGAACCATGTGCGCATGGGCATGTTCAAGGTAAGCAATGAAAATCGTGGCACGGCATATTCCGCACGGATAGCAGAAGCAACCATGGCAATGGCGGGAAAAACTGGCACCAGCCAAGTGCGCCAGATCACCACCGAAGAACGCGCGGCAGGGGTTACCCGAAACGAAGATTTACCGTGGGACCGTCGCGACCACGCGCTTTTTGTTGGCTTTGCCCCTTATGATAACCCACGATATGCTATCTCGGTTGTGGTCGAACATGGGGGGTCTGGGTCAGGCACAGCCGCCCCAATTGCCCGTGATATCATGCTGCGCGCCCTGTACGAAACCCAACCGCCTCTGTCTGCATTTCCTCGGGCGATTCGCAGTAAAATGCGTGAACAGCGCGCGAACGAACCACCGCCGAATGTAACCGCCCCTGTTCCTCGAAATGATCGCGCATGAGCTTTATCGCCCCGACCCGCTCTCAGGCGCCGCAAGGACTGCGGAAAATTTTGCACGTCAACTGGCCGTTGGTCTTGTTGATTGGGGCGGTATCGTCGTTTGGGTTTCTAATGCTGTATTCAGTTGCCGGAGGCTCGTTTTCCCCTTGGGCGCGGCCCCAGATGATGCGGTTCGGGGCTGGCATTTTCATCATGTTTTTCGTGGCGTTCACACCGATCGGTTTTTGGCGCTCAATCACCGTACTTGTTTATGGCGGCGGGCTGGCATTGCTGTTGGCGGTTATGTTTGTCGGTGATGTCGGGATGGGCGCGCAACGCTGGATCGACCTTGGTTTTTTTAATCTCCAACCATCTGAGACCATGAAAATCGCGGTGGTTATGGCACTTGCGCTGTATTACGACTGGTTAGATCCAGAAAAAGTTTCACACCTTTTTTGGGTGACTATCCCATTGGTAATAATTGGCATTCCAGCAGCACTGGTCATTGTGCAACCTGATCTTGGGACCGCAATTCTGATCGTTCTAAGCGGCGCGGTTGTGATGTTTTTAGCTGGGGTAAGCCTGTGGTATTTTGCGGCCGCATTGGCCCTTGGAGGCGGCACGATTTTTGCGGTATTTTGGTCACGTGGCACCGATTGGCAATTGTTGAAAAACTACCAATATCGGCGCATCGACACGTTTCTGGACCCGTCGCTTGACCCGTTAGGCGCGGGGTATCACATTACCCAATCCAAAATCGCGCTTGGGTCGGGGGGCGTATCGGGGCGCGGTTTTATGCAAGGCACCCAAAGCCGCCTGAACTTTCTGCCCGAAAAGCATACCGACTTTATTTTCACCACACTGGCCGAGGAATTTGGCTATGTAGGCAGCACTATTTTGCTGGTTTTATATGCGCTAATAGTCATCTTCTGTGCCGTATCCGCGATGAACAACCGCGACAGATTTGGCGCCCTGCTGACCAGCGGTATTTCAGCCACTTTCTTTTTCTTTTTTGCGGTAAACATGGCGATGGTCATGGGGTTAGCCCCAGTTGTGGGTGTGCCGCTGCCGTTAGTATCTTACGGCGGGTCGGCAATGCTGGTTCTGCTTGGGGCCTTTGGCTTGATCCAATCCGCCCATATCCACCGACCACGAGGCCACTAATGATTACTTTGCTATACGCCGGAAATTCCGACGACTGGGATACCTATGCCGAAGTTCTTCCCAAGGCTTTGACCGCCAAAGGTATCAAAGCCAATTTGACACGCGACTGCGATCCAACGACCGTGGACTACATTATTTACACCCCAAACGGCCCTGTGCAGGACTTTTCACCCTTTACCAATCTTAAAGCCGTTTTAAACTTGTGGGCTGGCGTCGAAAAAATTGAGGGTAATGAAACCCTGAAGGTTCCGCTGTGTCGTATGGTTGATTCTGGCCTGCGCGAAGGCATGACCGAGTGGGTGACCGGCCACACGTTGCGTTATCATCTGGGAATGGACAGCTATATTTTGCAGCAAGATGGCGTGTGGCGAAACACGCCGCCCCCACTGGCCCGAAATCGGACCGTCGGGTTTCTGGGGCTAGGCGAGCTAGGCCAAAGCAGTGCCAAAGCGCTAATTGACCTAAATTTCAATGTATTAGGCTGGAGCCGTCGGCAAAAAACCATCCCAGATATGCAGTGTTTTTCAGGCGAAGACGGATTAACCGAAATCTTGTGTAAATCTGAAATTTTGGTGCTGTTACTCCCGCAAACCCCTGCGACACATCATATTTTGAACGCAAAATCGTTGCAATTACTGCCACAGGGCGCGCAGATCATAAACCCCGGTCGCGGACCGTTAATTGACGATGATGCCTTACTGGCAGCATTAAACACAGGGCATATCGCACACGCCACGCTGGATGTGTTCAATGTTGAACCATTGCCGCCCGAACATCCATATTGGGCGCATAAGGCGGTCACCGTAACCCCGCATATTGCGTCGGAAACGCGCGCCAGCACCGCAGCAGAAGTGATCGCCGAAAATGTATCGCGCGGCGAATCCGGTCAGAAATTCTTGTATCAAGTCGACCGCGCAGCCAAATACTAGCGCAGTTTTGGCGGCTTGTCCGGGTCCATACCCGGCGCGACCATTTCCGGCGCACGGGGTAAAATCAGTTCCGGAATTTCAAAACCCAGCCCAACGCGGGCAAAACGCACAACGCTCGCGTCATCCCCAGACAGAAAAGTCACATCGAGGCGGCCAGCCTCAATTCCGCTGAATAATAATGCTTCTGAAATTGCCTCAGCAACCCCGTTTTGCGCGTCAGGCGTCACGTTAATCAACGCCAACATATGCCCCTGCCCCGCGCTTTCATACACGACTGACACCAAGTATGCGGCCGCAACGACACCTGACATATTGGCCAGTTTGGTATCAATCGCGCAGATCAGCGCTTCGGGCACACCAACAGGTGCAGAAATCTCTACAGGTTTTTCCCGTTCAATACTGTCACTGCTGCCAAGGGCCTCGGCCAGCCAATCAACCGCTTCAGATGGCAGAACCGTTTCTGATTGGCTGACCCCAAGGTTCACCGCTAAACCAATTCCTTTACCTGTCAGCATTGCCACGATCCGCCGCCCTGACAAAGCCAAGTAAGGCACTGGTTCGGCGGCAAAATCGGCAAGTCTTTCCTCTCGGTCAAATACCATCGCCACAGGGCTATCTGACGTCTCTAGAATAAGTGGGCGGGCTTTGTCGGCGTCGGCTTCATCCTCCAGCAGCATAAATAATTCTGCTTCCATCAAGCGTTCATAGAACCCCATTTCAGCGGTTTCATCGGCCTGCATCCGCGCAAAAGCCTGATCTAGTGGGGTTTCCATTTCATGCACCTTTCTCTCAGCGCTGGCACGACCATATTTGCGCCAAACTTTGCCAGTATTTTCAATCTGTTAATTTGCGCAAGTTAGTGTATTTTACCAGCGTAAGGAAAGGCCAGCGTAAAACCATGATCGAATTCAAGAATGTCAGTAAATCTTTCTG
>JAESRG010000119.1 GCA_016764785.1 Paracoccaceae bacterium | reverse complement strand
ATGGGCGGCGGACCTTGCCGCGCGCCAATACTGGCAGATCTTTGCAATTCTGGCAACTTTGGCTGGCTTGGTCGGCATCGGCTTTGGCAAGAACTGGTTGGCTTGGGGCGTTGGGATATTGCTAATCGCAACCCCTCACATTTTGGGCGCACCACACCCGACCGAATTCGGCGGCGTTGTACCACCGGAATTGTCAGCGCATTTCGCAAGCTTAAGCTTAAGCGTTGGCGCCATTGGCTGGAGCTTCCTCGGCCTGTTCGCAGGTTATCTGTGGGCAAAACAAACCCCAACTTAGGGGTTTAGCGCGTCAATACAGCCAAGATTGACGCTATACTGATTGGGATTTACGCGCCGCTGATGATGCGTGTAAATCCCGCAGATTGAGCAGAAATAATGCTTGGCCACATGCGTGTGGAATTGGTACAGCGTCAGCTTATCCGCCCCCTTGACCACTGTTACATTCTCAACCGCCGTTGCCACCACGCGGGCATTTTTACGTCGGCAGATTGAGCAATCGCAACGGATAACATCGGCAATCCCGTCTGGAAATTGCACAGCAAGTTCAACCGCGCCGCAATGGCAGGTGGCTTTATGGATTTTGGTCACGATGCGCCAGCAAAACGTTCTTCCAGCTCGACCCGCGTGTCATCGCTGATTTTTGCAAACAATACTTCTGGAACCGTAAACGCTTGACCAATAGGCATCGCTGACAGTGCTGCGTCCAGATCATCGGGCCAAGCGGCATCGCTTGCGCCCATCGCATCCAGAATTTTGGCTGCGGCATCGGGGATAAATGGCGCTGAAAGCACCCCGTAAAGCCGGATTAGGTTCAAGGCAAACCGAACGGTTGCAGCCGCCGCTGCGGGGTCTTGTTTATAAACGGTCCATGGTGCGGCGGCTTGAAGATACTCATTGCCCGCCACCCAAATAGCGCGCAAATCAGCTGTGGCTTTACGCAGCTCAATGCTTTCCATGTGCGATTGATAAGCAGCCAGACGTTTGGCGATCTCAGAAGTCACGGTGGCCTCAGCTTCGCCATAAGTGCCGCCCTCGGGCACAGCCTCGCCAAATTTACCACGGCAAAACTTGGTGACGCGGCTGACAAAATTGCCCAGCACGTCAGCCAAGTCTTTGTTGACGCCAGCTTGAAAGCTTTCCCATGTGAAATCGGAATCACTGCTTTCAGGCGCGTTGCTTAACAGCCACCAGCGCCAATAATCCGACGGCATGATCTCAAGCGCTTGATTCATGAAAATCCCGCGCCCTTGCGAGGTGGAAAACTTGCCGCCCTCATAGGTCAACCAGTTATAAGATTTAATGAAATCCACCAGTTTCCACGGCTCGCCAGAACCCATCAGGGTCGCGGGAAAGCCAAGCGTGTGGAACGGCACATTATCTTTGCCCATGAATTGTACGTAATGCACGTCGTCAGCGCCCTTGTCGGTACGCCACCAGCTTTCCCATGCGGAATCGTCCAAACCGTTGGCATCGGCCCATTCAGCCGTCGCCGCGATATATTCAATCGGGGCGTCAAACCAGACGTAAAAAACTTTGCCGTCCATGCCCGACCACGGTGCGCCTTCATATTGTACCGGAACCCCCCAATCGAGATCACGGGTAATGCCACGATCACGCAAGCCGTCGCCGTCATGCAGCCATTTTTTGGCAATTGATGTGGTTAAGATCGGCCAGCCGACCTGACTGTCGATCCATTTATCCAGTTTTTCGCGCATCACGGATTGACGTAAATACAAGTGTTTTGTCTCACGGACTTCCAGATCGGTTGACCCCGAAATCGCGGACCGCGGGTTAATCAGGTCAGTAGGATCAAGCTGTTTGGTGCAGTTTTCACACTGGTCGCCCCGGGCTTTGTCGTCACCGCAATTCGGGCAGGTGCCCTCGATATAACGGTCCGGCAAATAACGGCCATCGGTGATCGAATATATCTGTTTCTCGCTGACTTCCTCAATCAAACCAGCCTCACCAAGTTTGGTGGCAAGGTGTTGGGTCAAATCGCGATTGCGCTGCGAACTTGAGCGGCCAAAATAATCAAACGACAGACGGAACCCGTCAGCGATGTCTTTTTGGACCTGCCACATGTCTTTGCAAAATTCATCCACCGGCTTGTCAGCCTTGGCAGCCGCCAATTCAGCTGGCGTGCCATGCTCGTCTGTGGCGCAGATATACATCACCTCGTGACCACGCAAGCGCATGTAACGGGCATAAGCGTCTGAGGGCAGCTGTGAGCCGACAAGATTGCCAAGATGTTTAATGCCGTTGATATACGGAAGGGCCGAAGTAATGAGGATACGCGCCATGGAACTGCCTTTGAATTGGGTCGGCTCGGTTTAGCCTAAGGGCTGGAAAAGGGCTAGGGTAATTTCGTATTGACATTTAGTACATATCAAATGTATATACAAGCTAGGGAACGAAACGAGAGGAATATATTAATGGAATTTATTTCAGGATTTAAAATACGTTACCGATCTCCTTCGAATGGGATGAAAGCAAACGCCTTTCTACGCTTCAAAAGCATGGATTGGATTTTATTGACGTTGTAGATATCTTTGAAGGCCCCGTTCTCACGGTGCCGTCAAAACAAAACGATGAAAATCGATGGCTTGCTATCGGCATATCAAAAGGACTCGAACTTGCTGTAATTTATACTATTCGCAATGAATCGTATCGTATAATTACCGCTCGTCGAGCGCGACGAAATGAACGAAAAGAATATTACCAAAATTACCCTGAGCGAAGCCCGTAAGTTAAAAGGTGAAACTGACTGGGATCGTGTTGCCAAAAGCGACGGATATGAAGACGTGGGCAGCGAAGATGACTTTGACTGGTCAAATGCAGTTATCGTTGAGCCGCCGCATAAAAAGATGGTGTCGATCCGTCTTGACGCCGAGGTCTTGGAGTTTTTCAAGGCCAGCGGAAAAGGATATCAGACCCGTATCAATGCGGTTCTAAAGTCTTTTGTGACGGCACACCGCACCGACTAAGCGGGCTTTACCGCGCGAAAAATCACGTATTTACGTTTACCGTTTTTGAAATCGCTATAGATCCATGATTCAGTGGTACCGGCCCAAAGTTTGCCCATGCGGCGCAGGCCAAACGGAAAACGGGTGTTGATCTGTTCAACACGCCGCGCGTTATCGGCATCCAGCCCTTTGACCACATTTTTTGTGATGTTGAATGAGGTGATATCCCCAAAACCTGCGGCCTTCAGCTCGTCTAGCCATAGCGCCATCTCGTCGTCCGCGTCGGAACCAGATGGAGTGAAATCCGTATAAAGGAAATTTCCGCCCGGTTTCAGAACCCGCACTACTTCTCGGAAAAACTGGCTGCGATCAGGATAACAATGAGAGCTTTCAACATTGGTAACCGCGTCGAATTCGACGTCCCCAAACGGCATGTCCATGGCGTTGCCCTGCACATATTTTAACCCGTCAATCCCCGCGCCATTTTTCTGGCACAAAGCCACCGCCGTGCTGGCAAAATCCATCCCTACGGTCTTACGGGGTTTCAAATACCGGTGCATATAGGATGACCCACCACCGCGGCCAGTTCCGACATCCAGCAATGTTTTGCCGGTCAGATCAACCTGAGACGCCACCACATGGTATAGCTGGGCACAATAACGCTCAGCCTCGTCTTGCGGTAGCAGTTCCGGATTGTCGTTTTGGTTGTCAAAGGCGTAACCATAATTCATAAACCGCCAATCATCGACGTTTTTGAAGGCCCAGCCCAGAAATTCATAAAGATACTTGGCGCGTTTGCCGTGAAAAACCTTGCGTTCCCGCATGGATTTTCTGGATGATAAATTATCCGTGGTTTCCAAAGTGAGCTTCCCTGAACGAATTATTATTATGGAATAACTAATACTTGGTTCAGGCATTTGGCGAAAGGTATTATTTGGACACCAGAAATTAGTTGCCGAAGGGCGTTGAAATTCGCAATTGCAGGGTCTCAACGCCGGGGTTAACGGCCACGATATCTGCGTTGGATCGGTGGTCAAAAGACAGGGATACCTGCCAATCATTTCGCAGACGCACGCCGATCTCAACGCCGGAGCGAAATTCTATCGGAAAGCCAAGATCAATATCGTTTCCAGCGGCATAAAACCCGGGGGCGAAATACAAGCCGACAAACAGGTCAGAATTTCCGACCTCAATATCAAACTGTTGATACAGGCCAATGCCCGCCCAAATACCACCTTCATCCGTCACGGACAGGTCGAGCATCGGGTTAAAACGCCCCCATTTTTGAACAAAAGCATAGCTGACCCGCAGCTCAGACCCGATGGTTTGCTGACGTTGACGAAGCGCACCCGACGAGATCACAATGTTGCCGGAAATATCGCCGCGCTGCATATTGAAACCGTCGGATTCAATGTTACCGCCAAACAGGCTCATGACGCCAAATAGTACTGCCAATCTTCCGTCCATTCAGCTCTCCTGCTATCTTTGCATAAATGTGATGACGCATTGCGTCTGAATATGGTTTACTAACAATCGACGAACTTATGCAAAGGAAAATTAGATGGCCATCCAGTTTCTTCATACAATGGTACGGGTCAAAGACCTTGATGCCTCGATGAAATTTTACCGTGACCTGTTGGGCTTGGAAGAAACCAAACGACATGAGAGCGAAGCAGGGCGGTTCACCCTGATTTTTCTGGCAGCACCGGGCCAACATGATGTACCGCTGGAGCTAACTTATAACTGGGACGGCGATGACGGGTTGCCCAGTGATAGTCGGCATTTCGGACATTTGGCGTATGGGGTCGATAATATCTATGAGACTTGTCAAAAGCTGATGGATGCAGGTGTGGTGATCAATCGCCCACCGCGGGACGGCCACATGGCGTTTGTGCGTTCGCCGGATAATGTGTCGATCGAAATTTTGCAAACCGGCGATGCACTGGCCCCAGCTGAGCCATGGGCCAGCATGGAAAACACCGGTATCTGGTGAAGTTCTGGGCTTTACTGCTAGGGCTATGTGCGGGGCTAGTCAGCCCCGCAAACGCGCTGTGCCGACAAGCCTTAGCCTTGGGGCTAGACGTATCGTCATCGGTAGATGCCACTGAATATGCCTTGCAAATCGACGGGTTGGCGCAGGCACTGGATGACAGTGACGTGCGCCGCGCACTGACAGGCAGCGGATCAGGGCATGTGGCGCTGCTGATCTATGAATGGAGCGGAAAAAACCAGCAGGTGATTATTCAGCCGTGGTTGGAAATCACCAGCGAGGATGAGGTTAATCAGGTTATTGCTAGCTTGCGCAACCATCCTCGTAGCCACGATAATTTCCCCACGGCGTTGGGGTATGCAATGGGGTTTGGCGCCATTCAGTTTGCCAATAGCCCAAATTGTTTTCGCCGAACGCTGGATATTTCGGGCGACGGGCTGAACAATGACGGGTATCGGCCCAAGCTCGCGATCCTGAATTTTGACTTTGCCACGATCACCGTGAACGGGTTGGTGATTGCCGGCGATGATGCGGATGAGCTGACGACGTATTATCAAAACGAGGTCATCTATGGCTGGGGGGCGTTCGTAGAGGTCGCCGCCGGATATTCCGATTATGCCCGTGCAATCAAACGCAAGTTATTGCGCGAACTAACGGTGATGGCCGTAAGCCAGTTAGAGGGGCAATAATGTTGCGCGTTTTGACAGTTTTTCTGTTGGCGCTAACCAAGCCTGTTGCGGCCTGTCAATTGGCGTTGGTGCTAGCGATTGACGTTTCCAGCTCTATCGACAGCGGTGAATACCGGTTTCAGGTCGACGGGTTGGCTGAGGCGCTTTTGTCGCAAGAAATCATGGATGTGTTGATGCGTGATCAGGTGGCACTGTCGGTGGTGCAATGGTCTGGGCGCAATGAACAAGAAATGTCTATTCCGTGGCGTCGCATGCTGACCATGGGCGAGATCACCAATTTTGCTGCACGGGTGCAGCTGATGCCACGCAACTGGTCGCATGGAAAAACCGCCGTTGGCGATGCGATTGCGTTTTCAGTTAATCAGTTCAGCGCCGTAAGTGATTGCGGGCGGCGGGTAATTGATGTGTCGGGTGACGGCAATTCAAATTCGGGTACTGACACAGGTAATGCGAGACGGCTGGCCGAGCGCGCCGGAATTGAGATCAATGGCTTGGCGATTGATCGTATGGGGGTCAGCATCACTGAGTATTTTAGACGTTTCGTCGTGACCTCCCAAGGGTTCGTACTGACCTCGCAGGGGTATAGCGATTATCCGCGAACCATCAGGGCCAAATTATTGCGAGAACTGGTGAAACCGAGCAGCTAAACGGGTGTGACAGCATAGCCCTAGGCATACATGCCTAACCGGTTTAACACAGTTCTTGCTAACCCAAACCAGCCGGTTCAGGAACTGCATATCGGGGTCAAAATATGTCAACTACATCAGAACAACGCCGCAGTTATACTGGCCCCATCCTGTTCAGCCACGGCTTTCGACCGTTCTTTTTAATGGCGGGGCTTTGGGCCGCATTCGCAATGCTGATCTGGATAGTATCCATGTCGGGTGGCTTTGATATTCCTAGCCACATGCTGGGGGCTGACTGGCATATGCACGAGATGGTTTTTGGCTATACCACCGCTGTGATCGCCGGTTTTTTGATGACTGCTGTGCCTAACTGGACAGGGCGGATGCCGGTAATCGGCTGGCCGGTGGCGGGCCTTTCGGGGCTTTGGTTGGCGGGGCGCGTTGCCTTGTTGGTCTCGGCCTATCTGCCGATATACCTTGCGCCAGTGATTGATGTTAGCTTTATGATTGTCCTTGGCGCCGTGATTTTGCGTGAAATTATCGCCGGTAAAAACTGGAAAAATCTGGTGGTTCTGGGGATGATATCACTTCTGACCGTCGCCAATATCATCTTTCACATTGAGGCCATCACCGGCGCGGCTTTTGGCGGCTATGGCAGTCGCATGGGGGTCGGGGTGATTATCGTGCTGATTTCTTTGATCGGCGGTCGCGTGATCCCCAGTTTTACCCGTAACTGGCTGGCAAAACGCGGGGCCCACAAGCTGCCCACTCCAATGAACAAGTTTGACCGCATTACCTTGCTGGTCGGTGTGGTTACGATTGTTAGCTGGATCCTGTGGCCAGAATTTGTGCTGGCGCGCTGGCTGGCAGGGCTGGCAGCAATTTTGCATTTTATCCGGCTGTCACGCTGGCTGGGCTGGCGCACACTGGCTGAACCGTTGGTGGCGATTCTGCATGTTGGATACTTTTTTATTCCGCTTGGCTTTGCCATGATCGCGCTGGGCGATCTGTTGCCGGGCTGGGGTCGTGCCTCACAAATTCCGCACGCGTGGACGGTTGGAGCGGTTGGCATTGTCACCTTGGCAGTCATGACCCGCGCCAGCCTTGGGCATTCGGGGCGGGCGTTGACCGCCACACGGTCGGTCTCGGTTGTTTACCTTTTGATTATCACGGCCGTTCTGTGTCGCATCGCGGCTGAGATGTTGCCCTATTCAACCTCGCTGCTGCACCTTTCAGGCACGGCTTGGATACTGGGATTTGCGGGCTTTGCACTGGTTTATTTCCCAACTTTTACGCGGCCAAAGGCTTAAAGTGAATACTCGCCGAACTAATATAACATCGCAGCGGACAACACACCAACATAGAGCCAACCGCAATAGATAGCGGCAACGACAAACCGTAAATACGGTCCGTTTATGTATATGATTATCGGGAACAATGATAATCCAAGCAGCGGTACAATTAAATAATATGCACCAATCGTAGGAGAAAACATTAGCGGGGAGACCGTAAAAAAAACACTTACAAAAATTGCGTTGCCGATGGTGCTAAATCCGTCCCATCTAATGACGATCATAGAAACCATCAGGACTGCAAGTGGCATCGCCAACCCAATCAGTACCTCAACGAATTTTGAGCGTTTCTTTAACCACATATTTCCAACCCGTATTGTTCAGCACAGTCACAACCTGATGCTTCACCCTACCCAGAACAACCTGTTAAGTCATCTTTCACAGGTTTATTCGCCCTTCCCCCTTCCAGAATCCCGCCTGACCCCCTATATATAAAACGTCCCTTCGGGGAATATGGTGATAAACGCGCATGTAATAGATGGATCGGACCCGGGGGCGGTACCCGGCGACTCCACCAAACATCCCTTCATTTGAGGGATCATGGGGTCGAAACAGTATCGACGGACGTTCAAAGATGTTAGCTTTTACTCGGCGGACTGCCACCGTATCGGCGTAAAATGTACAATTGCAAATGACAATCGTGCTCCAGTGGCTCTCGCGGCGTAAGCTGTGCGAAATACTGAAACCTAACTCCAGGCTATTAGCGTAGTCTGGCGGGGTCCGGAGGTACCTGGCAACAGAAACCTTCACTTATCTCTAGGATGCTTGCGTTGTCAGGTGCTCAGGCAATGAGCCAACGATTACTTGTTTTGTATCATCATCCCAAAAAAAGTAGAGCCGGAATCCCTTTTGGCGATCACGAATGTTGCTTCCTTTCAGGTGACGATTGAGCTCGCATTTTTTTCCCGAATACGTGATAAAATAGGTGTCTCCGAACTGGAAAGCACGATTGCCCGGAAAACACTGTTCATCGACAAGATTCAGCGCCCCGCATTTTTTATGCGTATTCAATTTTCTTAATTTTATTAACACTTCGTCGCATTGGAACATAATAATTTTTAAGAAGAAGGAGCGCTCTGTAAGCTAACTCAACATCCATAAAGCGCAATTTTTTTGCAACTCTGATTGCGCGGGTGCTGATAACAACTGATCCTGCGAGATTCGTTTCTGCCCACTCCTGTAAACCTTCAAATGAGGCTGGCAGCATAACGTCAGGAGATAGTTGCTCTTCGTGATTAAGTTCAAGGGCTTCTATTCGCGCTTGCATGATACTGATATGCGCATTTTTTTGATCTTTTGCAGCAATAGCTTCGTCACGTTCACTTTCGGCCTCTACAAGCAAACTATCGTATTCAGTTTTTTGTTCATCAATATCTTTTTTGAGTTTGTTAATTTCACCGTCAGACATTTTCAATAGCTCATCGGCAGTACGGTCAGAACCGCGCGCAAACTTTATCTTCAAATCTGCATCAATTCGTCGAATACTTCTGAACGGGGGCAATTTTTCTTCAAGCTCCTGTCGGGAGTCCGTCAATTTTAAAGCTTGAGATACCAAAAAGGTTTCAAATGCATCTATACCCCCATTTGGCCAACTGACAATATTTTCGTAAAGAGCGAGCGGGTGATCAAATTGCTGATCTTCATCTTCGTTAAATCCAGAGCGATAGATCCGTGAAGTGGTCCTGCTTTCCAGGACAGATTTGCAGCTAAGTTAAGGTGTATCGGGTTTGGTTATCATGCCGCTTTCATCATTTCCTTGCCGCCAAAGTA
>JAESRG010000118.1 GCA_016764785.1 Paracoccaceae bacterium | reverse complement strand
ACATGGTCAACGTTGCGCCCACCCTTAACCGGAGGAATAGCGCTTTCGCCGCCCGGATGGGTGATGTCCCACAGCACGATCAGCGCGTTTCCGACCCACATTTGTTCCATGCCAAGGGCCGGATAGGTATAGCCGATCTGCGCGCCCAGCACGTCTTGATACCAGCTTACGGCTTTGGCCATATCATCAACGATGAACACGATATGGTCGAGACCGACCAGTGAAAACGGAGGTGTGGATTTAGTCATGAGGTGCTCACTTGTAATCTAAAGTTACGTTATATTAACGTTTAGATTAGGGTGGGCGTCAATGAAAATCTCGACCATATTCCTGCGACTTATAGCCGTATTGGGCGGGGTCGACACCCAGCGTAATCTATCGGGATGGATGAAAATGACATGCCGGTTATACTTTATTTTCACGGGCTACCTGGTGGCCCCGAGGAACTTGCGGCCTTGCCCAACGTCGATGGGCGAGCGGAGATTGTTGCAGTTGACCGGCTGGATATCGGGCTGGGGCTCGACAGTCACGCAGAGATGCTCAACGCGGTGGCCCAGGATATTTTGCTGACCTATCCAAACCGGAAGTTGCGGTTGATCGGGTTCTCGTTGGGGAGTGTGGTTGCGCTGCAACTTGCCGGTATTCTGAAAAAGCAGACGCTCAGCATAGACCTGATCTCGGTTGCGGCACCGCTTGAACTGGGAAATTTCCTGCCGGATATGGCGGGAAAACCGGTGTTTACGGCAGCGGCTGGCGGAGGCTGGAAATTCGGGGCGCTCAGCCAGATTCAGGCGATTTTTGCACCGCGTCTGCCACAGGTGTTTTTTAACATGTTGTTTGCCTCGGCAAAGCCGGCAGACAAGGGGCTTGCCGAAGATCCGGCGTTTCGGGCAGGCCTGAAAAATAGTTATTCTTGGTGTCTGTCCAAACATCTTACCGGATACAAGCGCGAAGTTCGGGCTTACGTTCAGCCGTGGGCCGACGTCTTGGACGACGTTAACGCGCCGGTCACCATGTGGCACGGGGTTGAGGATAACTGGAGCCCGATCCAGATGGCTTATGCTGTGCAAGAACGGCTCGGGGAGCGTGCGCAGCTGACCGAAATGGCGGGCCTGTCACACTATTCCACGCTGGCTGAGGCACTGCCGAAAATTGTAGATGGATACCGCGCCAGATAGGCGGTTTCACTGGTGTTCAAACCGACCAAACCCGTTATACACGCGGTATTATGATCCGAATTACCGAAAACATCACCCTTGCCGACTGGGAGCTGACCGAAAGCTTTGTGCGCTCCTCGGGTCCCGGCGGGCAGAACGTCAACAAGGTGTCGACGGCGGTGGAGCTGCGGTTTGAGGCGGCGAATTCGCCGAACCTGCCTGCAGACGTGAAATTCCGGCTGCGTAAACTGGCGGGGCGACGCTGGACCAAAGACGGCGCGATTATTATCACCGCCGAAAAACACCGAACCCAGCCGCGTAATCGGGCTTTGGCTGAGGAAAAATTGGTTGAGCTGATTTTGCAGGCAACAGTGCGGCCAAAATACCGTGTAAAAACCAAGCCGACCTATGGGTCACAGCAACGCCGGATGAATAGCAAAACCCAGCGCGGCAAGGTCAAAAATCTGCGGCAAAAACCCATGCGGGATGATTAAATAGTCCGAAATTATTGACCTGAGTCAAGACATGTTAATCGACGATACCCTATAGTTCGCCAGAACAGATAAAGGGACTCAGATGAACACGCCAGAAACGACCTCAAAGCTCAGCCGGTTTGAGCAAGGCCAATACCCGTATTCCGACAAAATTAAAAAAGCCGACTATGAGAAACAGAAGGCATTACTGCAGGTAGAATTGCTGAAAGTTCAGCAATGGGTTGAAAGCACCGGTGCCAAAGTTGTGCTGTTGTTTGAAGGGCGCGATGCGGCGGGCAAAGGCGGCACGATCAAGAGGTTTATGGAGCATCTGAACCCACGCACCACCCGCGTGGTTGCGCTGAACAAGCCAACCCAACGTGAAAAAGGCCAATGGTATTTTCAGCGGTATATCGAACATCTGCCAAGCGCTGGCGAAATGGTGTTGTTTGACCGCAGTTGGTACAACCGCGCTGGTGTTGAACGGGTGATGGATTTCTGCTCGCCGGGCGAATATCTGGAATTCATGCGCGAAGCCCCAGATATGGAACGCATGTTCACGCGATCGGGCATTCATCTGTACAAATACTGGTTTTCGGTCACCAAAGGCGAACAGGCGCGCCGCTTCAAGGCCCGCGAGACCGACCCGTTGAAACAGTGGAAACTGTCACCAGTGGATCGCGCCAGCCTGAATAAATGGGATGATTATACCGAAGCCAAAGAAGCGATGTTCTTTTACACCGATACCGCTGACGCCCCCTGGACAATAATCAAGTCGGATGACAAAAAACGCGCGCGCCTGAACTGCATGCGGCACTTTTTGTCGAGCATCCCATACCCCGACCGGAACTTTGGTAACGCGCCCGAGCCTGATCCAAAAATTGTTGGCCATGCCAGCCATGTGATCGGGTCTGATGACCATATTCTGGGTAAAACCTTGCATCCAAAAGCGCGTCGTTGACGGGAATGGCTACGGCCAGCTTGATTGGACGCATCTAGCAAGATACCAGTAACCAACCCGAATTAGGGTTGGTTTTGTATTTTTAGGTGAAAAAGGAAATTGGGAAATGATGGTAAGATTACTGGTACTAATATTGACGCTCGGATTTCCAGTGACAGCCTTTTCCCAAACCTGCGTAGAATCTGCGGATGATTATCTGGAGGTTCAGGACCACGGCCATAATTATCGGGCGGATGTCATAGTTGATTATATCGCCAATATCGACCAACGCGATTTGTATAATTCTTCGGGCACGCGGCTGACGAATTTTGCGGCCATACTGCAGCAGGACAGGGCGAATTTGCACAAAAGCGGCCAGCTGGACGGCTTTGGTAATCTGACCGATACATGGGACACTTATTTCGCCACTCCGGCGCGTCGGGCGCAACTGTCGTCAGCGACTTATTTCGGCGGATGTTGGGGGTCTGCACAGGAATTTTCCCGGCTCAAAGACGGTATCGAGAACGGGCGCGTTGGCGGTGTGCTTTGGGTGGTGCTGTTTCGGCAATCAAATGGCCATCCAGGGGTTTATATCAGTGGCGTGAACTAGCATACTGTTGCGGATCGACTCGGATATAGGCATGGTAATGGGAATTTTTAGAAAGCTATTTGCGCTGGTCATGGCTCTGCCGGTGTTGGCCTGTGGCCAGATCGGTAACCGCGCTGCGCCGCTGGAACCGGCATTGTTTTTGGCCCAGCCTTTGGCCCGCACGGTTGAACGCGCCCCGCCATTCGCGCGCCACATTGCCCAAAGTCAAAACGTTATGGGTGGCGGCATTGCCGGAATACTTATTGGCGCAGCAGTGACCGCAACCATCAATAACGATGAACGGGCACGCAGCCGGATTGGCGAAGTTCCCTCGCCGATGAATGTTGACCCCGGCGCCATTATCGAGGCCATGATTGGCGATCATCTGATTGCCGAATTTGGCGCGCGGCCGAATGTTGGCCAGTTTTATGCCGGGTCGGTGCGCGAAACCGCTAGCGTTGAACGCGCCCCTAAAATTGCTGCACTGGCGCGGCGCCGTGGGTTGTCGGGCATTGTGATCGACGTGGTGGCGCTGGAACTGTACGCCGACAGCACAGGGCGTAATCTGGGGCTGGTCGATGAGGCCTTCTCGGTTAACGTCACCGCCCAGATGACCTTGATCGACGTGGCAACCGGCACGGTGATTGCTTCGGGCACCTGCGAGGGCAATCAGGGCAACACAACGCTGATTTCTTCGGCTGTGGAAGATGGTGCGCGGCTAACAACCGTGCTGGCGCAGCGGGCCGCTGCAAGCTGTGCCCAGCAATTGATTGAGCGGGTTTTGCGGTAGTGTGCCATGGCTAACAAGATCGCACGCCTTGATTTCTTGACGGACAGGCAATTCTATTTTTTTGCATTTTTTATAAATAGACGGAGGATAGTACATTGAATTTATTCATAGGGGTATTGATCGGATTGGCTATGTTTTCTTCATCCGAGGATACGAAATATCCTGCATATCCTGGGCCGATGCCGCAAGCTATAACGGTTCCGGATACGACAGAAATACAGGAAGCGGAACCGATAGTTCTACGCGAGGGTATGCGAAGATTTTCCATGACAGTATGGGTCGAAGACGGAGATTTGGATGACCTTAAGGCTGGGGATAACGTAAGCCTGTTTGCGTTTGTCTTTCTAGACACTCCAGATTATGATCAAGCTGAACGGTTTCGAGACACTTATATGACGCGACACATTCCAGTGGATATGCGGTTGTTGTCTATTGACCTGCAAGAATCCTCCCTAGAGGACCCAGCTTTGGTTGAGGTTCTTATTATGGGTGAGGTGGATCCAAGCGCGATTATGCTCCTCGTACAACTTCAGTCATACAGGTTTCCTCCCGTTTTTTCTGTAACAAGAGATATCCCTTTTTCAGAGGAAAACTTGGGTGTTTATGGAAACGAAACCTATTATGTTGAAAAAAAACAGGCACCTCTCCCTCAGAGTGTTTCCCAGATGCGGCCGCTTATCATAAAAAAGGAGGGGGCTGGGCTACCTGAATTTTGTGATTCTTGCACCACGATCTCCAGTGATACATTTTTTGAGCGCGCTGATTTGGAGAGCACTGCGTGTTCCTATCTTCCGAGTGCTGATGGCAGTAGGTGGAGCGCGTTTCCGTGCCCTGAAGCGGAGGAATAAACGGCTGACTATGGCGTGGAATGTTGCATTTGAATTGTAATCTATGCGATTTTGCCCAATGGTCATTTCAGAACCCTTGGGAGAATTGATAATGAGAACACGCGCCGCCGTTGCCTTCGAAGCAGGCAAACCACTAGAAATCGTTGAAGTGAACCTTGAAGGCCCCAAAGCCGGTGAGGTTTTGGTGGAAATCAAGGCCACCGGCCTTTGCCATACCGATGATTTTACCCGGTCAGGTGCAGACCCTGAGGGGCTGTTCCCAGTCATTTTGGGCCATGAGGGCGCAGGTGTCGTGCTAGAGGTCGGCGCGGGCGTAACCAGCTTGCAGCCCGGCGATCACGTGATTCCGCTGTATACCCCCGAATGTCGGACATGTGAGTACTGCCTGAACCCCAAAACCAACCTGTGTCAGGCTATTCGCAGTACGCAGGGGCAAGGATTGATGCCAGACGGCACCAGCCGGTTCTCACTGCTGGATGGCACCCCGATTTTGCATTACATGGGTTGTTCGACCTTTGCGAACCATACTGTGTTGCCCGAAATCGCGCTGGCGAAAATTCGCAAAGACGCGCCATTTGACAAGGTTTGTTATATCGGTTGCGGTGTGACCACGGGCATTGGCGCTGTGATTAACACCGCCAAAGTTGAGATCGGCAGCACGGCGATTGTGTTCGGTCTGGGCGGCATTGGCCTGAACGTAGTGCAGGGCTTGCGACTGGCTGGCGCTGACCAAATCGTTGGCGTTGATCTGAACGACAACAAGGTTCCGATGGCCAAACAATTCGGTATGACCGACTTTGTGAACCCCTCAAAAATCAGCGGAGATCTGGTGGCGCATCTGGTTGCGCTAACCGGCGGCGGCGCGGATTACACGTTTGATGCCACTGGCAACACAGATGTGATGCGCACCGCGCTGGAAAGCGCCCATAAAGGCTGGGGTGAAAGCATCATTATTGGCGTGGCTTCGGCCGGCGCGGAAATTTCAACCCGCCCCTTCCAACTTGTCACCGGCCGCTCATGGCGCGGCACAGCCTTTGGCGGTGCGCGCGGGCGTACTGATGTGCCAAAAATCGTTGACTGGTACATGGACGGAAAGATTGAAATTGACCCGATGATTACCCACAAGTTGAAGCTTGAGGATATCAACAAAGGGTTTGATTTGATGCACGAAGGTAAATCAATTAGGGCGGTTGTGGAGTTCTGATATGAACAAACCGCCCGCATTTGGAGAGATACGGTTTTCCTGCCCTCATTGTGGAGCCTTGGCTCACCAATATTGGGCAAGCACTAGATTTGCCCGACTAGATAAAGATGTTACCCCGAGTCGTTTCGTTCCTGACAAAATTGAAGAACTGATTCTGAAAGAGGACGCAAAGTCGACCGAAGATCGCAATTTTTCCAAATCTGCGCTTCGAATTGCGTTGCGCGCTGCGAACGGAGATGTCCTTTTAGAGAATATCAGAGAACACCCGTATTCGTATCGAGTTTTTAATTTGGATATCTCTAAGTGTGACTCGTGCGAAGAGATTTCTGTGTGGCTCCTTGGCAAGTTGATATTTCCGCCGTCTGGACTCGCCAACACAGATATGCCTGAGAAAGTGAAGCTATTATTTGATGAGGCAGGCAGTGTTTTCCAGGCATCGCTTCGCGCTGCTGCAGCTTTACTAAGATTGGCGCTTCAACATTTACTGCATGAATTAACCCAAAAAGACCAAAAGATCGATACAGCAATAAATGACCTCATTGATCGTGGATTGGACGACGAGCTTTCCAAATTAATGCATTCATTGCGAATAATCGGAAACGAAGCTGTTCACCCCGGAACAATTGATATTGATGATGAACCGGAAATGGCTGAGGCAATGTTTAGCCTGCTTAACGAAATCGTTGACCAGATGATCTCAAAGCCCGCAAGGCACAAAGCCTTGTGGGAAAAATTACCTGAAAATAAGCGTAAACCGGTGGAACAGAAGTTAGCAAAGCGCGACGAGAAAAAAGAGTAACGCTCTATTTCGACGTCAACGCTTTCCCCTTCATTGCCGGTTTAATCTTACCGCCTTGTTGCTGAACAACATGGGTCAGTTCATGGGCGATCAGCTGCAGATTTCCCGCATCTCCGGCTTTGGCAAAATGCACGTCATACCCACAGGTAAACGCCTTTGCGCCTAGTTTTTTGGCGATTTCGGCAGTATTACCACCCGTATGGATTTTCACTTTTGAAAAATCGGAACCGAATTCCTCCTTCAAGGCCGCGGCCAATTTACTGTCCAGCTTTTTGCTTTTTGTGCCCGTAGGCTCAATGTCCAGTTTCTTGACTTTGGCCTTTTTCTTTTTAACTTTTTCTTTAACCTTGGCGAGGATTGCCTTTGCATCGGCCATTAAAAATCTCCCTTTAAATAAAATAAATTCTGGAAACACCATATTATTTGGGCACAAATTCGCGGGAGTCAAGTTTTCAGGGGCTTATGCTTGCCGCTGCCGTGCCGGTGCGATACCACTGAAACCCAGATTTAACCCAAAGGGAATCCCATGGAAACCATTTCGGAAAACGTTAGTTTTGGCGGTATTCAGGGCGTTTACAGCCACCAGTCTGACGCTTGCCAGTGCGAGATGACCTTTGCGGTTTATATGCCTCCGCAGGCCAAGGAAGGGCCGGTGCCGGTGCTTTGGTTTCTGTCGGGGCTGACCTGTACCCACGAAAATGCGATGATCAAAGCGGGCGCGCAGGCGTGGGCGTCTGAGGCCGGTATTGCGCTGATTTTTCCTGACACCTCGCCGCGCGGCGAGGGTGTCGCGGATGATGACGCATTTGATCTTGGCCAAGGAGCCGGGTTTTATGTAGATGCAACGCAGGCTCCGTGGCTGCCGCATTTCAACATGTGGACCTATGTAACCGACGAATTGCCAAAACTGATTTTTAGAAATTTCGATTTACTGGAAGATTTGCAAGGTATTACCGGCCATTCTATGGGCGGTCACGGCGCGTTAACACTGGCGATGAACCTGCCGGATCAATACAAATCGGTCTCGGCTTTCGCGCCAATTTGCCACCCGAGCGTCTCGGAGTGGGGCCGCAAACAGCTGACCGCTTATCTGGGTGAGGATGAGACCAACTGGGCCAAACACGACGCCGTTAAACTGATGGTTGACAAAGGTTTTCCGGGGCATATTCTGATTGATCAGGGCGCGGCGGATACCTCGATTGACTTGCTTAATATTGAACAAATGGCAGCGGCCATTGCGGCACGGCGTCAACCAGCGACCTTGCGTATCCATCAGGGCTATGACCACGGATATTTCTTTGTTGCTAGCTTTATGGAAGACCACATAGCACATCACGCCAATATTTTACACAGCCTTTGACCGATGGAAGTTGTGGCCTCGTCTAACATGATCATAGTGGCTTTTAAGGCCATATTAGCCTTTATCATGATGGTTATTCCGACTGAACAACTGGCGACAGGGGCATTAGCCGTGGAACTGGTTGCGCCCAGCGAACACCTTGTTTTTGCGAACCCGGTTCAGTTTGAGGTCGTTCTGGCAGAGTATGGAGAACTGGAAGTACTGGCGACGTTGTCGGCAGTTGACGCGGCAATCTTTGAAACATTCACAGGGCGCCATATTGGGGAGAATGTCGATATTATTATCTGCTCTCGAACACTGATATCACCGAAAATATTGATGCCTATTTCTTCGGGAGCATTTGTCATTTCCGGCGCGGTTGCAAGCAGCGCCATGATTGATATCTTGGAAAACGGTTGCCCATGACTCAAATTTTTATCGACGCTGATGCCTGTCCGGTTAAGGACGAAACCTTGCGGGTGGCCAACCGGCACAAACTGCAAGTCTACATTGTTTCCAATGGCGGTATGCGCCCCAATCTGCACCCTTTGGTTGAAATCGTAGTGGTCGATGCTGGCCCCGATGTGGCCGATATGTGGATCGCAGATCGGGTTGGTAAGGGTGATATTTGTATCACTGGTGACATCCCTTTGGCGGCCAAATGTCTTGAAAATGGTGGGCGGGCGCTGCGCCACAACGGCGACGCATTCACGCCCTCGAACATTGGCAACCAGCTGGCAATGCGCGACCTGATGGCAGATTTACGCGAAGCTGATCCGTTCCGGCAAGGGCGCGGTAAACCTTTCTCCAAGGCCGATCGCTCAAGGTTTTTGGACGCGTTGGAACGCGAGGTGCGTGCGGCGCAGAAAGACAAAAATGTCTGACGACCTGCGCATTGATTTCACCAGCGGCGCGGTGGCGCACCGGTTGCGATTTGGCGGTGGGCGGGGGCAAGACCTTCCCAAAGCCATTGGCATGAAAAAAGGCCATACGCCAAGTATTGTTGATGCAACAGCAGGGCTGGGGCGCGACGCGTTTCTGCTGGCCTCGCTGGGGGCTGAGGTGACGTTGATTGAGCGCTCAGACCGGATGCACGCCTTGCTGGCAGATGCATTGACGCGCGCGCGCGACGACGATCCGACCGCTGAAATCATCAGCCGAATGACCCTGATTCATGGCGATGCGCGCCAGTTGCTGCCCGACCTGATGCCTGAGGTGATCTTGGTTGACCCCATGCATCCTCCACGCGGAAATTCTGCGTTGGTCAAGCTGGAAATGCGCCAGATTCGAGAGATCGTCGGAGCGGACACTGACTCGATCAACCTGATGCAAACCGCCTTGGCCGTCGCCACAAAACGTGTGGTGCTGAAATGGCCA
>JAESRG010000117.1 GCA_016764785.1 Paracoccaceae bacterium | reverse complement strand
TTGGCAGTATAGCCGCGCCCGCCAATATGGTTAAAAAACGTCTACGGGTTGTCATTGGTACATCTCCGATAAGGCGTCGTGATCCACGGGGGACAGCACGGTTTCTGCCGATATCTCATCTAGTTTCAATACGTTACCGCCGTGCTGGCTGGCAAATTCTTGGGCTTTGGTTGCGTCACTAAAGGGCACCAGTTCTGGCGCGCCCATGCCGCCGATAGCATCTGAACCGACCACATAAAACGCGTCTGCTGCGTCAATCCAGTTTTCAGGGCCGGGAAGGCTCCAATCTTCGGCCTCGCCCATGTCGTTGACATAAAGCACAAGGATTTCGCCTTCTTGCTCGGGTGATTTCAAATAGGCCAGCCCATCGCGCACCTGCGAGAACCACAGCGGCGCAGGCAAGCCTGCCAGAAACAACTGCCCCTTGGGGCCGTCATGTTCCAGAATCTCCATCTGGCAATAATAACCTGCGGCCTCGTCGGTCAGGATCATCGGGTCGGGCAGCGCGTGGCTGGTCTCGTCGTCGCACGCCGATAACAGCAGCGCGGCCAAGGCCAAAGCGGATATAATTTTCATGGTTCAACCCTCCGAAATGCCAGCCACGCCAGAAACAGCGCCATGACCGGCCACAGCAACAACGATACCAACGGGCTGGCCAGCCCAATGGTTGGCCCCGCCGCGCCAAGGCCACTGGCCAATGTTGACACGGTTTCGGCGGGCATATTAATCAGACGGAACGCATCAGCAGGGTTGGCGATCAGAAGCCACGGAAACACGGTTTTGGTGAAATATCCGCCGCTATCGGCCACCAACGCGCCTAATAGGCCAAGGTCGTACAGCACCACGCATACCAGCCAAATAATGATGACAATTCCTGATGCGGTGCTGGCTTGGCGCACCAGCGCCGATACGCAATAACCGATGCCCAAAAATGCCGCGCCCAACGCCAGTGAGGTGGCGAACAGCTTTAACAATGGCAGATATGAAAGGTCGGCCGCGCCGTATTTCCAGATCGTTAAGCCAGCTGTTAGCGCCAGCCCCACCGCCACGGCAAAGCCCAGCACCATTAGATGCGCCAGAAACTTGCCCAGCAATATTTCGCCGCGCGATACCGGATAGGTCAGGCTTAAGGCCAACGTGCCGCGCTCGGCCTCGCCAGCGATGGAATCAAACGACAGTAATAGCCCGATTAACGGCACCAGATAGACCGACAATGTGGTGATTGAGGTGACGGCAACCAACAACGGGTCAACCCCCAACGTGCCGGTCGGCGCGCCGCCCGCCAAGGTCAGCACCGACGAGAACAACCCCATCAGAATAAGCGATGTGGCCACCCACATATTGCGCCGCGCGATCAGCAGTTCTAGTCGAACGATGGCAAAAACAGACATCATGTGCCCTCCTGATCAGCGGTACTGTAATGGCGGTAAAGATCTTCGAGACTGGCTGGCGTTACATCAATATCTTTCACCAGATTGCCAAGGCTGGCGATTTCCCCAAGCAAGGCAACCTTGCCTTCTTGCTGCACATTCAGCGTAATTGTGCAGCCGTTTATGCGCTGCCCGCCAAGCCGCTGTGCCACTTGGTCAGCGGTCGCTTCGGTGGCAGTCACCTGCACTTTGATCGGCAACCCAGCCGATTTTCGCAGCGACATTAAACTGTCATTGGCCAGCAAACGCCCCTTGGACATAATGGCAATACGGTCGGTGCGGGTTTCCAGATCGGTCAGCGCATGTGACGACAGCAGCACCGCCGTGCCCGCTTTGGCTAGGTCATCAACGATGTCATAAAACTCGTGCCGTGAAATCGGATCAAGCCCCGAGGTTGGCTCATCCAGCACCGCCAGTTTTGGCTGGCCGAGCAAAGCTTGCGCTAACCCAATCCGTTGCCGCATGCCTTTGGAATAGGTGCGGATTTTACGGTTCATGGCGTGGGTCAGACCCACACGCTCCAGAAAATCATCGGCCACACTGGCTTTAACCGATTTCAGACGGGCAAAATGGTGTAACTGCTCGCGGCCCGTAAGGGCGCCGTGAAAGGCCACACTTTCGGGCAAAAAACCAATGGCCCTACGGGCGGCGCGACTGCCGGGGGCCACGCCCAGCACCTCGATCTTGCCGGATGTCAGCGGGGTTAGGCCCAACACCATCCGCATCAATGTGGTTTTGCCAGCACCGTTATGACCCAGCAGCGCCAGCCGCTCGCCTGCCGCGAGGTGCAGGCTAACGTCACAAACGGTTTCCAGCGGGCCATAAGATTTGGACACATTTTCAATAAGCAAAGCGGTCATGGAAGGTCTTCCCAAACAGGGGTTTCAGGGGTGGGGGGCTGCATCAACGGAAAGCGGTCAATGACCCCGCCCGGCAGCAACGCTGGGAATGAAGATTGCGACCAGCGGATCAATTGCACAGCCGGAGAGCCAAGCAGGGCTTTGGCGGCAGGTTGGCTCCATAAAATTTGATCCATAATATCGTTGGGGCGATAGGCGCTGTCGGCGATGCCGTCGCCGTCCAGATCAAAGGCGCTTTGGTCTGACCAGTAATTGCCGATGCCGTCAAAGCTCCATTCAACCCAACGTGATCCGACATATTTGACCTGCGTGCGGTTGCCGATAAAAGCATTGCCAAAAATGTCATTTCGTTCAGACCCTGCGGTGAAATGAATGCCGATCTGGCAGCCTTCAAACACATTACCGCTTAGGGTATTACGGTGAGAATTATAGATGAACACACATTTTTCGCCGCCATTGCGAATGATGTTATTCAACACTTGGCCCTTGTTGGTATAGTTCATCATCAGGCCGTGATCGCGGTCATTCAACGAAAGATTGCCCTCAATGCGCACGTTGTCGGAATACATAATCGCGTAACCAAGGTGATTACGTTCAGAGATATTATCCGCCACCACGGAGTCATTTGCATACATATAATGGATCGCAAAACGCAGATCGCGAAAGCGGTTGCCGATAAATTGGTTATCCCGCGAGGTGTTCACAAACACCCCGTCACGCCCATAGCGCACGTCGTTGCCGATCACCCGCAAGCCCGGCGCGTTCCACACGTAAATGCCGTTGCCACGATCATTCATGCGACGGTCTTGTCGGCCTTCAATCACATTGCGCGCCACCAGCGCATTCTGCGCGCCGTGCACGTCAATGCCCACAAGATTGCCCAGCACGCGGTTGCCCTCAACCACAGCGCCGTGGGCGGTTTTGCTTAGGGTAATCCCCGCGTCCAGACCATTGCCCCCCGACCCTGATCCGATCACGGTCAGGTTTCGCAGGGTTACGTCTTGGGCAATAACGGTAATCACTGATCCCGTGCCTTGGCCGTCAATGGTCGCGCCATTGCCAATAATGGTCAGCGGAATCGAAATTTCAATGGAACCCTCATAAAGGGCATCGTTGCTCAGGCGGAGGGTGTCCCCCGCCTGAGCATTTTCAATGGCCATCAGCAATGCGCCCGCCTCCGGTGGCACAGCCACCTGTTCAGCACCGGCCAAGGCCGGAAGCATGAAGACGATAAGGGAAAGCGAACGCAACATGATGGTATCCTTATGCAGGTTCAACCAGCATCCGGCCGCGCATCTCCATGTGGAGCGCGTGGCAGAACCACTGGCAATAGAACCAATGAACACCTGGGCGATCAGCAGTGAAGGTAACGGACGCGGTGGCCTGTGGCCCCACTTCCATGCACACACCGTGGTTGCCAAGCGTAAAGCCGTGGGTCAGGTCGTCAACATCATCAACGTTGGAGACATAAACAGTGACTTCGTCGCCTTCTTTAACGGTGAATTCTTCCATCGAGAACGTTGGTGCAGAAGACCACATGTAAACCCGAACCTTGTTGCCTTCGCGGATAACTTTGCTGTCATAACCAAGCTCAACACCGTCAGCTGCTGCTTGCGCAGTTGCATCAGCCCACATTGGGTCATTTGCTGGCCACACATTTAGCGGATTCACGATGTCGGACCGTACGATAATACAGTCATGCGGCTCAGCAAAAGTCGGGCCGTCATGCACGACTTTCAGGGCACCATTCTGGATGTCGATCAACTGGTCATTCTCGGGTTTAAGCGGGCCTGTGTTCAGGAACCGGTCTTTCGAGAATTTGTTCAGCGTGACCAGCCACTTGCCATCAGCCTCTTTGGTTTCACCCATTGACGTGTGGTTGTGACCCGGCTGATACATCACGTCGGTTTTCTGGATGATCGGATCAACGTCTTCGCCGTTATACAGACGAATAGCTTTGTCGATATCCCAATGCACGATCTGGCTGTCAAGGAACAGCGTGGTGTAACACTCGCCCTCACCGTTAAACGCGGTGTGAAGTGGACCAAGGCCCAGCTCTGGCTCTGCCACAACAGCAGTTCGTGGGTCAGCGCCGTTAAACACTGCGTCCAGTTTGGCCCATTCGATCACGGAAACGGTTGGCGAAAGCTTACCGTTAACCATCACGTATTTGCCATCAGGCGCTGTGTTCACACCATGTGGAGAATTCGGGATCGGAATATAGACTGTAAGATCAGAGCCTTTTTTGCCGTCCAGAACTTTAACACCGTTATAGATCTCATATTCGCCAGCTTCGACAGCTGCCTCAATGCGCTCAATGTTGAAAACCACAACGTGGTCCATCTCGGCTTCCATCATGCCAACCAGCTCGGTCGCGCCCTCAGAATTATACGAAGATGACATGGCGTATTTGCCCTGATAATCACAATCGGTGTTATCAAGGTTGCCGGTCACGGTGATCTGCCATGCGATTTCCATGGTGTCGCCATCAACAGCGGTAAAGATGGATACATAGTCTTCGACGTTATCCATATTGGTGCCGTCATTCACCAGTGGCACGCGGTGCTCACCATTCGCGAACACATACCCAGTGCGCGGGAATTTTTGCGGGCGCAAGCCGTGGATGTCAGACGCGTTTGGAATCTCGATAATCTTGTCGGTTTTCATCACGTCCATGCGGATACGGGCAATACGGGTATTGGCCTTATCGTTCATGAACAAGAAACGACCGTCATAGGTGCCATCGGTGAACGACATATGCGGGTGGTGCAAATCGCCGTTGCCATAATCTTTTTGGCCACGTTTAGCGAGAAACTCCACGGTTTCTGGCATCAGGTCTTGTGTCAGAATTTTGAGCGACTCGTTGGTAACGCCCCAGCCGGTGGCCGAGCAACGGTTGAACACTGGAATGCGCATCAGCTCACGCATGGAGGGCACGCCCATGATGCGTACTTCGCCAGCTTGGCCTGAAGACCAAAAGCCGTAATATTCGTCAAGTTCACCGGGGGCAACGTTGGCTTCAGCACCCGCAGCCATGGCCGGAGAGGCCGACATGCCAGTTGCGGCAATCGCAAGTGCGCCTACGGCCACACCCGCTGCTGGGCCTGCCAGAAGATCACGGCGGGTTAAGCCCTCTTTGATTACTCTTTTAGTTGGTTTATCGTTAGACATTAGCTGTCTCCTTCTTCGTTGTAACATTTGGGTGATTGGTTAATCGGTCCAAAGCACTGTCCGAAGTGCTTTGGGCCATCTTGGCCCGCCGTTTGTCAGTTTTGATAACAACGGGGCATTTTGAATGATCCTGATACAAAACTTGGCAATGCAAGCAGGACAAACACTCATTCGGGTTGATCTCACCGGTGGGGTGGATCGCCTGCACGAAGCATTCATTCGCACAGGTCTGGCAAGGGGAACCACATTCTTTGTAGCGCTTCAGCCAGTCAAACATCCGGATTCGGCCGGGGATGGCCAGCGCTGCGCCCAAGGGGCAAAGGTAGCGGCAATAAAAGCGTTCAACGAACAAGCCAATACCCAAGATCACGGTGGCAAACAGCACAAACGGCCATTCGCGGGCAAATTTCAGGATGATTGAGGTTTTGAACGGTTCGATCTCAGCATACGTTTCCGCGAGCGACATCGAGACCAGAGAGAGGCCAAACAACCCAAGAAAGATCATATATTTCAGCGGCCAAAGGCGCTCATGCAGGCCCCAAGGCAAGGTCCATTGTGGCACCTTGAAGAACCGCGCAATTTGGTTGGTGATCTCTTGCATGGCCCCAAACGGGCAGAGCCAACCGCAATAGCCGCCGCGGCCCCAGAACAGAATCGTAACCGCAACCGAAACCCAGAGGATAAACACCAACGGGTCCATCAGGAAGGCATCCCAGCCGAAGCCACTGCGCAGAGAGGCACCAAGCGCCATCAAATTTACCACCGAAAGCTGGGCGTTTTGGGCAAAGCCAAGGAACCCCAGTGTCATGACCAGAAAGCTCATGCGGAACCAGTAAAACGCGCGTGCGTGACGGGTGGCTTGGAACTGAAAGAAGAACACGCCGGTCAGGACAGTCAGCATGCCAATCAGCAGGCCGATCTCTACCTTTTTACCATGCCAAATACGCTGCCACAACGCGGCACGGGCTGCATCATCTCCCTCGGTGTCAATGACCATCACCGCCGGTATAGCCGAGGTCAGCAAGGTCAAATAACGGGGCGGAATATTATAGCCGAGATCATAGGTCAGAAAGGTCTTTTCGACCGGTCCAACTGCGCGCTGCACCAAAAGCTGAATGCGGAAAGGTCTGGTCGCATCAAAGCCCGAATCTGCCGGAATTTTGAAAATATCCATTTCGGTAAAGCTGGGCGCGCCCTCAGCGGCCACCACCCGAATACGACGGTTTTGCCGATCGCGAAAACGCACCGAAATATCGCCCTGCACCAGTTGGATACGGTCAAAAATACCGCCGCGCACATAGCCCGAGCCTTTAAACGAATAGATCCCGCGGCCGGTCAGCAAAATGGCGTTGTCGCCCGGCTCCATCCACTTAACAAGGTTGTTATACTCGTTTTCCCCCAACAGGCTGCGCCCGATGCTTGGGGAAGAAACCAGCGCAAGGTTAAGGTCGATATAGGTATCGTCCGGCTCGCCAGCTTCTTCATGGCGCAGCACCCGCACGTCACCGGTTTCTTCAAAGGCAGTGTTGATCTGGCCGACGTCCAGCGTCAGCCGCCGCACGGTGCCGTCGCCAACCATGGTTTGCCAATCCTGAACGGTGGTTTCATCCATGTTCAGCTCATAACTCGGCCCCCCCGAATAGGCACTGCTTGCCAGCCCGCCAAGGCCAAGCGCGCGCGCCACCTTGATGCTTGAACGCACCACGGAATCGTCAATGATCATAATGGTCACAGTCGCGCCCGAGATAATGTCGACGTCATGGCCAACCCCTTCGGCAGCGGCCTCGGCAACAATATCAAGCCCGTCATAGCCGTTGGTCATTTCGGTGATATCTTCTTCGGGAATGCCGATTAGCACGATGGGTTCGTGATGCTCCACCAGCTCGGTGTGCAGCAATATGCCTTCAGGGTCGATCGCCACCATCATGTGAATGGGCTTGCCCGAATACCCGGTGGTGCCCACAAAATCAGAGGTAATATAGGCATATCCCAGCAGCTCGCGGCCATTCATCACCGGCACAACCGGAATATCGTCGCGCATCGGACCATAAGACGTGGCGCCCTCTACCAGCTCACTGGCGGGCATCTCGGCCAGAAATTTTTGAATGATTGGTGTATTTTCAGCGTTGGCAACACCGCCAAGCAGCATAAATACCAGCTGCATTACAGCTATGACGCCGAATTTTGTGCCGATTGTTGTTCTCAAACCCATGGGAAGCTCCGTGTGTTTGATGCAACAATGCCGGACTTATTCATCTCGTTTGAGAGAAGGACCATCTTGTTAATCTTTTCATTTATCAGGGGAGGGCCACGATTTGCTGCCCAAAATTGCTCAGCGTGATACACGATCACGCTTTGGCTGGAACCAAATGAAACAGATGTAAAATCAAACCTGCCTATCGCCAGATAATCATGTGGGAAGTCACCGGAAAATGCGCTGGCCTGAACCAAACAACAATCACACTCCAAACATCTTTCATGGGGCGTATCGCTATCTTGCTGCATAAGTTCGATACCTGCGTCGCCGCAAATCTCGATCCAGCCCATATCGTTAGGAGCACTGGAGGCGACAGACTGACCAACCAAAAACATCATCGCAGCCAGCAAAATCAAAAAACGAGCCGGCGCAGAATTGCACCACCTGTTTTTTAAATTTCCAGCTTGTGATTGTTGTCTCATTCGACTCAGTTCGATTTATGAATCATCCGTATGCCACGGTATATTGCTGCTTAAGGCTGGCACTCTTTGATCTTGATCAAATTGGTCATCCTTTTTCACTATAAAAACAAAATGGCATTTTGTTGGAGGTTGGCGCCCGATTGGCATCGCAAGGGATCAGATCACGCTATGATTGCTGTAGACGCTCAGTCACGTCACCCAAACCTCGTTAATGCCAAAGCTATGTCTCTATTCGCCATTCACAACGCCGCATTGTTGCCCCGGCATCTTTTTGAGTCTATTCTGCAAGTCGAGGAGCCCAAATGCGCATTCCCAAGCAAAGCCTGATTGTTTATCTTGTCTGGATGTTTTTGCTCGTCGAGGTGCTGGTCTCGGCGTGGCTGATGGCATGGAGCGAGGCTTTCGTGGCTCTACTCACCCTTGGCCTGACATTTTTGCCCGTGGTGTTTGAAGACCGTCTCCGTATCCACCTGCCGCTTAGCGTTGGCGCGGTGATGGTTTTGTTCCTGTTTGGCACGTTGTTTCTGGGCGAGGTCGGTGATTTCTATGAGAAATATTGGTGGTGGGATGTGCTGCTGCACAGCGCCTCGGCCATCGGGTTTGGCCTAATCGGTTTTGTGCTTATTTTCATGCTGTTTGAGGGCGACCGTTATGCCGCCCCGCCACGATCCATTGCATTCCTGTCGTTCTGCTTTGCCTTGGCGATTGGCGCAATGTGGGAGGTGTTCGAATATCTCATGGATATCGCTTTTGGGCTTTCTATGCAAAAATCCGGTCTTGATGACACCATGTGGGATATGATCGTGAACATGATCGGCGCCAGTATAGGGGCGTTGGCAGGATATTTTTATCTGCGTGAAAAATGGTTTGTCGGGCTGGCACGGATGATTGATCAGTTTGTGAAAGCTAATAAGAAGTTGTTTCGCAAGAACAAGTGAACTAGACATGTAGTATATACAATAAGTTGTTTTTACAAAGCTCGACAAAGGGCTGCAGCCGTATTTTTTTACTTCGCTGCGTTAACATGTTTACAGTTATTTTTTGATGAGGAAAAAATAAAAAAATTCTATTGGCGTCAATCGCCGGACTAACATTTTCAACCGCCGCTATTGCCGGAAATATTGAAATTCCTGAAACTATTACCGTTGCTCCGGTTGCATCCACGGCCGCTGATTGGAGCGGATTTTATGTAGGCGGTATGGCAGGCCGGGATAATGGTACGTTGGCATACTCGAACTCTCCCGGCTCAAACCCACCGCCCCAATTTTATTACCCCTCAATCGCAACATATGGCGGACTTGCAGGTTTCAACGTTCAACGCGGCAATTTGGTTTTTGGTGGCGAAGCGGCCATTCATTCGGGTGGCATGTTTATTGAGCCCTTTGATAATGAAGCAACTTCTGCGATTATTGATCTGAAAGGGCGCGTCGGGTTTGCCGTAGGCAAC
>JAESRG010000116.1 GCA_016764785.1 Paracoccaceae bacterium | reverse complement strand
CGAGATCGAATATCACGATCATACTAGCCCTACGATCTGGGTGAAGTTTCCATTTGCAAATGCAACCGGTGATTTGGACGGCGCAAGCGTGGTTATCTGGACCACAACGCCGTGGACCATTCCATCAAACAAGGCGGTCGCCTATAATCCCAAAATCGCATACGCGCTGTACGAAGTTATTGAAGCCCATGACGGAAATTGGGCTCGCGTTGGCGAAAAATACCTGTTGGCCCGCGATCTGGCTGACGGTGTTTTCAAATCTGCAAATGTTGATGAATACAAAGAATTACGGGCAGTAAGCGCCGAAGAACTGGCCACGCTGGAATGCAAACACCCGCTTGCTGACCTTGATTCGTTTTGGGGCTACGCAGTCCCGATGATCGATGGTGACCACGTTACCGACGAGGCTGGTACAGGTTTTGTGCATACCGCCCCAAGCCACGGCGCTGACGACTATGAGGCTTTTGTCAAACGCGGTTGGACCGACCGCATGACCCATAACGTCAACGAAAGCTCCGCGTTTGAAGATTTCGTGCCATTTTTTGCTGGTCTTGAGGTTTTCAACCGCAAAGGCAAAGAGGGCAAAGCGAACGGGGCCGTGATCTCAAAGCTGGTTGAGGCCAATGCGCTGATCGCACGTGGCCGTGTTAAACACAGCTATCCGCATTCTTGGCGCTCCAAGGCCCCAATCATTTTCCGTAACACCCCGCAGTGGTTTGTCGCCATCGACAAAGAACTGAATGACGGCATGGATGAGTTTGGTAAAACCATTCGCCAACGCGCCTTGACCGAAATTGATAACGTCAGTTGGACCCCAAAATCGGGCCGTAACCGGTTGTATTCGATGATCGAAGCACGCCCAGACTGGGTGCTGTCGCGCCAACGGGCGTGGGGCGTGCCGCTGTCGTGTTTCATCAAGGTTTCTGAGCAAGGTGACGTTGAAATCTTGCGCGACGCTGCTGTGAACAAACGTATTGTTGATGCTTTCCGTGCTGAGGGTGCCGATGCGTGGTTCGCTGATGGCGCGACCGAGCGCTTCCTTGGCGACCATAACGGGCAAGGTTGGGAGCTGGTAACCGACATCCTTGATGTGTGGTTTGACAGCGGCTCGACCCATGCGTTTGTTATTCGTGACCGTGCCGATGGCTCGCCTGACGGTGTGGCCGATGTGTACCTTGAAGGCACCGACCAGCATCGCGGTTGGTTCCATTCCAGCTTGCTGCAATCGGTTGGTACCAAAGGTAAAGCGCCTTACAAAGGTGTGATTACTGCTGGTTTTACCTTGGATTCCAAGGGCCTGAAAATGTCGAAATCCATCGGCAATACCATCGCGCCAGAACAGGTGATCCGTCAATACGGTGCCGATATTCTGCGGCTTTGGGTGGCGCAGGTTGATTACACCAACGATCAACGTATCGGTGATGAGATCCTGAAAGGCGTGGCCGACAGCTATCGCCGTTTGCGCAATACGATGCGGTTCATGCTGGGCAATCTGAACGGATTTACCGACGATGAACGGGTCGACATTGCCGACATGCCCGAGCTTGAACGCTGGATTCTGCATCGTTTAGGCGAGCTGGATCAGGTGGTGCGTGAAGGGTATGCCGCTTATGATTTCCAAGGTATTTTCCAGAAACTGTTCCAGTTTTGCACCGCTGATCTTAGCAGCCTGTATTTCGACGTGCGCAAAGACGTGCTGTATTGCGACGGCAATTCACTTGAACGTCGCGCGGCGCGCACGGTGCTGGACATCATGTTCCACCGTCTCACCGCATGGCTGGCGCCGATCTTGGTATTCACCATGGAAGACGTCTGGCTAGAGCGTTTCCCCGGCGAGGAAAGCTCGATCCACATGCTGGATTTCCCCGAAACGCCAAATGCGTGGCGCGATGATGCGCTGGCCGCAAAGTGGGAGGTCATCCGCCAAGTTCGCCGCGTTGTCACCGGCGCAATTGAGGTCGAACGGACCGCGAAAAACATCGGTGCCAGCCTAGAAGCTGCGCCAAAAGTTTACATCGAAAACGCCGAGACCCGCAGCATCGTTGAAGGTCTAGATTTCGCCGATACCTGCATCACCTCGGATATTTCAGTATCAGGCGACGCGGCCCCCGCGGCTGCGTTTACCTTGCCGGATACCGCAGGAATTGCGGTGGTTTTCGAGAAGGCCGAGGGCGAGAAATGCCTGCGCTGCTGGAAAATCCTGCCGGATGTGGGCACGCATAAGCATGAAGGTGTTTGTGGACGGTGTGACGCTGTTTTGGGATAAAACGTTCAGATCGCCTTGAGCGAGAACCAATGATTGAATAAAATACCAAAAAATGAAAAGATGTGCGATTAGCTTTTGCACATCTTATATTTTTGGAGAGATTATTTGACTTATGAACTAAAAATTGGTTCGTCAAAACCGTTAAATTTTAAGGACGCTAAATCTCTTCTGGTTTGGTGCGAAGATGAGTTGAATGCTTGGGAGTGGGTTGTAACTTCGAATATTCGTGGACTACGCGGTTTCTTAAACCCAGTTAGGAAATTAGCAAATGAACTGCGTAACGTTATTGAACCCATTAGCTCTCAACAAGTTAATAGTTTGATCGCGAATTCAATTCGGAACGTTCAAAATTCGATATCGGGAAATCAATACATTTATTCCAAAAGTCCACTCGGAAAATTCGTCATCCAAGAACATGAAGTTGATGTTCAGCTTGCGTTAGACATTTTGTATATAAAAATGCTGGACGACAGAAGAGAGTTCCAAATTCAGAAAAATTATCTGGTCGCAGCGAATGCCTTATTCAATTTTGAGCGCGGAATTTCAAAGCGCGGAGTGTCGTCGAGCGTCAAATCGATTGAAATATTGCGCGCGGATTTAGAATCTCTGATAAAGAGCGAGGAAGTTGAATCCGAAAATCGGATTGAAAAGCTAGATGAGTTAGTGATTTCCCGAGAGATTGATGCAGACGAATGGAAGAACGCTCTTGTTGAAATAAAAGAGAGAGATGCCAAACGTGGAGAAAATCTGAAACTCCAACTTAGCAATATTTATAATAAATCCGTGCAAGATGTTCGTCAGATCATTGAGCAAATAAGTGACGATACAACGAGAGAAATTGATGCCTTCAAAAAGGCTATGAAAGAAGAAATAGCGCTAAAAGAACCCATAGATTATTGGGATAAAAAGGCAACAAACCACACTTGGGCAACTGTCATTCTAGCAGTCCTTTTTGTTGCATATTCCGCAACAGCTCTTTTGTACCTCAAGAGTTTTATCTTGAGTTTCGACGACGGAGTCCAAGGCTTCCTAGCTTCTTGGCAGGATACCGGCATTGGTGCTGTGGCCTCATTCGCGGGGTTGATCGGAATCGGTATGGTGATTGCGCGGGTACTTTACCGGCTGTTCGCCAGCCAGCTCCACCTATGGAATGACGCCCGTGAACGGGTAACGATGATCCAGACCTATCTGGCTTTGGCCGCTGAGGGTCATGCAAAAGAAGAGTTTCTGGGAGCTTTAATACAGCGCCTGTTCAGCCCCACATCAGACGGGATTGTAAAATCAGATTTAGGCGCTGTCGGTCCATTGGATGGCTTTGCAACGCTGTTATCCAAATAGTGGTTGTTATGGCTAGGGTGGGGTCTTGTAACCTTGCCGTATCCCGGATTATTGTCGCCAAATGGAAATACATGTCTTCTTAGCGGTGCTTTTTGCCGCGATTCTACACGCCAGTTGGAACGCAATAATTCGTCGAGGTGGCGACCGGTTTCAGGGCATGCTTTTGCTGACCGTGACCCAAGCTGCAATGGGTTTGATAATGGCGCTGGCGGTGCCTTTGCCTAGCGGTGTGGTCTGGTTTTGGCTGCTTGGGTCTGGGGTGCTTCACACCACGTATAAACTGTTTCTAGCAGCCGCTTATCAGCACGGAGACCTGAGCCGCGTTTACCCGATTGCGCGGGGTTCTGCGCCGATGATCGTCGTTCTGGTTGGGTTTTTTCTGCTGCCAGACACTGTACAAAACAAAGAATATTTTGGCATCGCCATGATCGGCATTGGCGTGATGATGATGGCTGGGGGCGTTCTGAAAAGCGGTGAGGCCCGCAAGTTAATCCCGCTGGCGCTTGGCTCGGCCATTTGCACGGCGGGCTATTCGATTGTTGACGGGATGGGTGCGCGCATCGCGCTCGACGCAACCATGTTCACTGCGTGGCTATTCATTTTTGACGGCATGTTCTTTACGATTTTTACTGCTGCAACCCGAGGCGCAAAAGCCTTTAAGGCATCGCGGCGCGCTTGGATGATCGGGACCATTGCCGGTGCGTTATCTCTGATAACTTATTGGATCGCCGTTTGGGCCATGACCGTTGCGCCGATTGCGCTGGTGGCTGCGGTGCGCGAAACCTCGGTCTTGTTTGCGGTGTTGATCGGAATATTTGTGCTGGGCGAAAAAACCAGCCTCGGCAAAATCATGGCCGCACTGGTTATCGTCAGCGGAATTATTGTGATACGGCTTTAGCTGGTATCAACTGCTGCAATATTCCGGCCGTCATCAAATATAGGCTGGTCGCGAGCAACCCGATATGGGCGATGGGTGTTGGATCAAAATCGGTCCAACCGATCCATAATGCGATGCCCGTCCAGAGCAACATTACCGTTAATGACACCGGACGCCAGCGCACCGTGCGTACCGGATGAATAAATTTCAGGCCAAAAAACTGTGCCAAAGCCAGAATTGCAATAATCAAAATACTGACCCAAGCTGGTGGTGAAAGCGCGAAAAGCACCAGTACAACCATATTCCAGCACCCCGGAAAGCCGGAAAACGAGTAATCGGCGGTCTTCATTCGAGTATCAGCAAAATAGACAACACCGGTAATGATGATCACAATAGCCGCAATCCAGCCTTCCCATTCGGGAAGCAGATCAGATTGTGTCAGCGCATAAGCGGGGATGAAAACATAGGTGAGATAATCAATGATCAGGTCCAGCAGTTCTCCGTCCCAGTTGGCTGCATATTTTTTGACGTTGAAATGCCGCGCTAGAGGGCCGTCGATGCCGTCGACAATCAACGCGCCCAGCAGCCACAGGAACATCAGTGACCAGTTTTTATCGCCAGCAGCAAGCATCGCAAACAGGGCAAAGATTGCTCCGGTAGCAGTAAAAAGATGAACGCTGAAGGCAAGGATATTGTTTTTCATTCGGCGTGTTTAGCCCCAAAAGCCAAGCTATGAAAGGCAAAACTAATCTGCCAGCAAGGCGGCGCGGGATTGCGAGTGAAACTCGCGCCGATACAGCACCGCCCAGGTGGCACACACCGCCAAAATGAACGGCACCGGCCCGACCAGCCATGTCAGTGCGGCCAGCGCAAAATAAACCGCGCGCAGGCCACGGTTAAAACTGCGCGCCGCATAGGTATTGATCATACCAGCTTTGTGGGCAATTTTCAGGGCTTCGGGATGGTCAGGGTCGTTGGGCACCGAGGCCAGCACCACAGCACAATAGCCAAATAACCGGTGTGACCAGACGAATTTCAGGAACGCGCTAGATAGAATAAGCATGACAAACATCAGCTTGACCTCCCACACGATCCGCGGGGCAGACAGGTCAGCGCTTACGTCTGTGGCAAATTCCTGCAAGGTTTCAGCGCTGCCCAGCAAAGCCAGCGTGCCGCCAATGCCGATCATGCTGGCCGAGGTGAAAAACGCCGCGCCTTGTCGCAGGCTCGTCAAAATTTGCGAGTCGATAATGCGGTTGTCGCGGGCCACCATTTCAACCATCCAGCGCGCGCGGTAATCCGCGATGATTGAATGGGTTGAGCGGCGTTTGCCGTCACGCTCGACCAAAAAGCCAATCAAGGCCCAGCCTGCCAACAACAGCAAAACCCCGATGCGATCAAGGGTAGTGAAGGGCGCCAGAATATCCAGTATTTTTTGGGTCATGCTTTGACATAGCGCGTTCGGCGGCCTAGGAAAATAGGGAAGGTTCAATAGCGGAGCAAAAACATGCAGATGCCAGTGCCAGATAGCAAGGTTCTTGCTCAGAAATCCGAAATTTTGGCGCGTTTACGCACGGTTTTGCCTGACAATGCGGTGATCTCTGATCCGGTTGAAACCCGCGCTTATGAATGTGACGCGCTGGCGGCCTATCGTTGCCCGCCGATGCTGGTGGTGCTGCCATCCACCACCGCTGAGGTCGCGGATATTCTGAAAATATGCAGTGAATTCAACGTTCCCGTGGTGCCGCGCGGGGCCGGAACGTCGCTGTCGGGCGGCGCGTTGCCCACGGCTGATTGCGTGATTTTAGGGGTGGCGCGGCTGAATGCGGTGCTTGAAACCGATTATGATAACCGGTTTATTCGGGTGCAAGCGGGGCGCACAAACTTGTCGGTCACCGGTGCCGTTGAAAATAACGGGTTTTTCTATGCGCCTGACCCCTCTAGCCAGCTGGCCTGTGCGATTGCGGGTAACATTGCGATGAATTCCGGTGGCGCACATTGCTTGAAATACGGGGTAACCACCAACAATTTGCTAGGTGTTACGGTGGTAACTATGGCTGGCGAGATCATTGAGATTGGCGGCGCGCATCTGGATGCCCCGGGGTATGACTTGCTGGGCCTGATTTGCGGGTCCGAGGGGCAACTGGGTGTGGTGACCGAGGCCACGTTGCGGATTTTACATAAACCCGAAGGCGCGCGGCCCGTGCTGATTGGCTATGATAGTAACGAGGTCGCGGGGGCCTGTGTTTCAGATATCATTCGTGCCGGCGTTCTGCCTGTCGCGATTGAATTCATGGACCGTCCGGTCATTCGTGCGGCTGAAAATTTCACCCATGCCGGATATCCGGATGTCGAAGCGTTGCTGATTATTGAGGTTGAGGGGTCGGACGCTGAAATCGACAGTCAACTGGCCCGCATCATCGAGATCGCCAATCGTCACAACCCCGTGGCCCTGCGCGAAAGCGCCAGCGCGGCGGAATCTGCCAATATCTGGAAAGGCCGCAAAGCTGCTTTTGGGGCGATGGGCCAGATCAATGATTACATCTGTCTGGACGGCACCATTCCGGTTAGCCAACTGCCATTTGTGCTGAGGCGCATTACTGAAATTTCAACCAAATACGGCTTGGACGTGGGCAATGTTTTCCACGCGGGCGATGGCAACATGCACCCGCTGATCCTTTATGATGCCAATAAACCTGGTGATCTCGAAAAATGCGAGGACATGGGTGCCGAGATATTGAAACTGTGTGTTGAGGTCGGCGGTTGCCTGACCGGTGAACACGGGGTGGGCATTGAAAAACGCGAATTGATGAACGCTCAGTTTACCCCGGCCGATCTAACGGCGCAAATGAACATCAAAGACGTATTTGACCCCGCGTGGCTGCTGAACCCCGCAAAAGTATTTCCGCTGAAAGCCAGCGAAAGCCGGAGACAAGCATGACCCCGACATCAGAAAAAGATCTTGCGGAGCTGGTAGCAGTTGCGAAAAACCCCTTAGAGATCATCGGTGGCGGGTCGCGCAAAGGTTTGGGAAACGCTGTTTCTGGTGATGCGCTGCACACCAGCGGCCTGTCTGGCATTACGCTGTATGACCCCGGTGCGCTAACATTGGTGGCGCAATCTGGCACGCCGCTTGCTGAAATTGAAACCGCGTTGGCCGCTGAAAATCAGATGCTGCCGTTTGAACCGATGAGCCACGCCATTGTTTTGGGGAATGACAACACGCCGACGGTTGGCGGCATGGTTGCCACTAATGCGTCTGGCCCGCGCAGGATCAAGGCGGGGGCTTGTCGCGACAGTTTGATCGGCGTTCGGTATGTTGACGGCCACGGGCAGGTTATCAAAAACGGCGGCCGGGTGATGAAAAACGTCACCGGATATGATCTGGTTAAGCTGATGGCGGGGGCGCATGGCACCCTTGGGGTGCTGACCGAAGTGGCTTTTAAGCTGCTGCCAAGCCCTGAAACCCAAGCAACCCTGCGGTTTGAATTGCCGCTGAAAGACGGGCTGCAAAAATTGCGCGATGTCATGGCCTCGCCTTACGATGTGTCGGGGGTGGCTTACCGCGATGGTGTCGCGTTTGTGCGGGTTGAGGGGTTTGAGGATTCTGTGAAATACCGTGCCAAGAAAATCGGTGGAGACGTCATCACCGCCAATATTTGGCCTGAAATTCGCGATGCAATCAATGTGAAAGGCGACGTGATCTGGCGTCTTTCGGTGAAACCAAGCGACGCGTTTGCGGTGGCAAGCCAACTGGCGGAACAGGGTTTTGAAACTCCGCTGTTTGATTGGAGCGGTGGCCTGATTTGGGTGACCAGCGGCGACGGGTCTGATGCGCCGCGCCAAACCGTCAACAAATTCGGCGGCCACGCGACCCTGATCAAGGGCGATGGGCATCCGGCATTTCACCCTGAACCGGCTATTTTGGCCTCAATCGCAACTGGTTTGCGGGCCAAATTTGACCCACGCGGCATATTCAACCAAGGGCGGATGGCCTGATGCAAACCAATTTCACCCCCGAACAATTGCAAGATAGCGGCATTAAACGTGCCAATGAAATTTTGCGCACCTGCGTGCATTGCGGGTTTTGTACCGCAACTTGCCCGACATATCACTTGCTTGGCGACGAACTCGACAGCCCGCGCGGACGTATTTACCTGATCAAAGATATGTTGGAGAATGATCGTCCGGCGGACGAGAAAACCGTCAAACATATTGACCGATGTCTGTCGTGCCTTAGCTGCATGACCACCTGCCCGTCGGGCGTGCATTACATGCATTTGGTGGATCTGGCGCGCGAACATATTGAAAATACCTATAAACGACCGTTGTTTGATCGGACCATGCGTTGGGTTTTATCGCAGATCTTGCCTTACCCGACACGGTTCAGGATTGCGATTTTGGGCGCGTGGGCCGCCAAACCCATTCGTTTTGCATTGCCAAAAAAGCTGAAAGCGATGGTGGATTTTGCGCCAAAATCACTGCCAACCCCCAGCTTTACTGATGCGCCGCAGGTGTTCCCTGCAATTGGCAAAACGGTACGTCGGGTGGCCTTGCTAACGGGGTGCGCGCAACGGGCGCTGAACACTGATATCAACGAATCCACCATTCGGTTACTGACCCGGCATGGCTGCGAGGTGGTGATCGCCAAAGGCATGGGCTGTTGTGGCGCGGTTACGCATCATATGGGTAAAACCAAGGCCAGCCATCGCTCAGCGGCGGCAAATATTCGCGCGTGGATTACCGCCGATGTGGACGCGGTGGTTATTAATACCTCGGGCTGTGGCACCACGGTTAAAGATTACGGTCATATGTTTCGCGATGATGATTTGGCCGAGGACGCGGCAAAAATCGCTGATATGGCGCGGGATATTTCCGAGCTAATGGAAGAGTTAACCCTGCAAAAACCCAAAGCCAAGCCGCTGAAGGTCGCCTATCACGCGGCTTGTTCGCTGCAACACGGTCAACAAATCAAGGACGCGCCGAAAAATCTGCTGCGCGCGGCGGGTTTTACGGTGCTTGAACCTAGCGATTCGCATCTTTGCTGTGGCTCGGCCGGTACGTACAATCTGATGCAGCCTGATATTGCCCAACAACTAGGCGCGCTAAAAGTAAAATCGCTGGAGGCCCTGACCCCTGACGTGATTGCGGCGGGTAATATTGGCTGTATGATGCAAATCG
>JAESRG010000115.1 GCA_016764785.1 Paracoccaceae bacterium | reverse complement strand
CTGGTCTGAAAACTTCCGTCTCTTCGTCATTTCTGTATTCCTTCATTAGGTTGGAATACACCTTAACTGACTGTCCGATTTTGCAGGACCACTTCACTCGTCAACTTCCGCATCGGATCGTCCCTTTCGTTCCGCCTTATTAATATAGTGTGGATAGACACTCGCAAAACTCATCGAATAGATTTTGTGCTTTCTCATGGTTTCTCGCTCATGTTGAATGGCAGACTTTGCACTCGGTTCGAGGCGCGTCATCACAATGGCTGGTATTACCAAATTTGTATCCAAGTAATTTTTGTTCGTCTACGGCATTAAAACGCAACCTCGCGCGCAACATTGCCTGCTTCTTGGCACGAAAAATCTGATTGTCCCGTTTCAAATTTTGCCAGTCGTCAAACTGCAATTCCAAGTATTGTATTGCCACAACGTTATTTATGCGACTAACTTTAACATCAGGCTTCGCTAACTGCGTTGGTCATTAACGGGGTTGCCCCTCAGCGGTTTGTGGAACAGGCCTAAATCGGAGAATACCAGATGAACCTAGAGAAACTTACAGCGCGTGTATCGCAAGAGCTAGATACAGCCTTCCCCGCCGATTTCCCGGTAGCCGAGCGGGAAAATATCATGGGTATTATCCATCGGGCAATGCTTGATGCGTCGAAACGAACCCACCGCGAGATGAAGGAAACCGCGATAATCTGCTGTGGACCTGAGGCCGACCTGTCGCATAAAATCCAGGAACAAATGGATAAAAAGCGTAATCTTCTAATCAGTAATTTAATGGCTATGCGCTAACAACACACAATCAAGTGGGCGGTTTGACATACCGGAATTGACCAAAGATAAAAATCCCGTCTGCTAACCGTTGGGCAGGAAATCCTTGCCCTCGTTAAGCGGTCGAACTATACGCGCGGCATGTCCGAAAAATCATCCCTCCCGCCGCAGATTGCGCGTCGTCGCACATTCGCCATTATCTCGCATCCCGATGCGGGTAAAACCACCTTGACCGAGAAGTTCTTGCTTTACGGTGGTGCCATCCAGATGGCCGGCCAAGTGCGGGCCAAAGGCGAGGCGCGGCGCTCGCGTTCCGACTTTATGCAGATGGAAAAAGACCGTGGCATTTCGATCTCAGCGTCCGCAATGTCGTTTGAATACAAAGACTTCTGGTTCAATCTTGTTGACACCCCCGGCCACTCGGATTTTTCCGAGGACACGTTTCGCACCCTAACGGCCGTTGACGCGGCGGTGATGGTGATTGACGGCGCTAAGGGCGTCGAAAGTCAGACCCAAAAACTGTTTGAAGTCTGCCGTCTGCGCGATCTGCCGATCTTGACCTTCTGTAACAAGATGGACAGGGAAAGCCGCGACATCCTTGAAATTATTGATGAAATTCAGGAAAATCTGGCGATTGATGTGTCGCCCGCCAACTGGCCGATCGGCATGGGCCGCGACTTTATCGGCTGTTATGACCTGATTAACGACCGTCTTGAACTGATGGACCGCGCCGACCGTAATGTGGTGGCCAAAAGCATCTCAATCGATGGGTTGGATGACCCAAAAATCAAAGAGCATGTGCCCCCTGAACTGCTTGAACAGCTTATCGAAGACATTGAAATGGTTCGGGAATTACTGCCAGCCTTTGATCGCGAGTCCTTTCTGGAAGGCACCCTAAGCCCGATCTGGTTTGGCTCTGCGATCAATTCATTTGGCGTGCAGGAACTGATGGACGGCATCGCCAATTTTGGCCCCGAGCCCCAAGTTCGCCCAGCCACCCCGCGCAATGTTTCGCCAATGGAAACAAAGGTTACCGGTTTTGTGTTCAAGGTTCAGGCCAATATGGACCCACGCCACCGCGACCGTGTTGCCTTTGTGCGCCTATGTTCAGGCCACTTTAAGCGCGGGATGAAGCTGAAACACATTCGCTCAGGTAAACAGATGGCGATTTCGAACCCTGTGTTATTCCTCGCGAATGATCGTGAAATTGCTGAGGACGCCTGGGCGGGCGACATCATCGGCATTCCGAACCACGGCCAACTTCGTATTGGTGATAGCCTGACCGAGGGCGAAGATATCCGTTTCACCGGCATTCCGTCCTTCGCGCCAGAATTGCTACAAACCGTGCGCGCGCTTGACCCGCTTAAGGCCAAACATCTTGAAAAAGCCTTGATGCAATTTGCCGAAGAAGGTGCCAGCAAGGTTTTCAAGCCGATGATCGGGTCAGGCTGGATTGTTGGTGTGGTTGGGGCGTTGCAATTTGACGTGCTCACCAGCCGAATTGAGTTGGAATACGGCCTGCCCGTCCGGTTCGAAGCAACGCAGTTTCAATCAGCCCGCTGGTTGTCGGGCCCTAAAGATAAGGTTGAGGCATTTATCGACGCCAACATGTCGCAAATGTCGAATGACCATGACGGCGATCCGGTTTATCTGACGCGATTACAATGGGATATCGACCGTGTTGAACGTGATTTCCCTGATCTAACACTGAGCGCGATCAAGGAAATGCAGGCATAGGGTGGGTGCTTGCACCCACCAACCCTAATCTACAAACGCTTTTTCAATGACAAAATCGCCGGGTTCAGAATTTGACCCTTCAACCATGCCCGCCGCTTCACAAATCTCTTTGTGTTGTTTCAGCATGTCCATTGATCCACAGATCATCACGCGGTCAGTTTTTGGGTTCAGTGCCGCCCCTGTTGCCGCCTCAAACCGCCCATCGTTCAGCCAATCGGTCATACGGCCCATGGTGTCACTATGTTCGCGCGTGGTGGTTGAGATCAGCCGCAGTTTATCACCAACCAGCTCCTGTAACAGCTCATCCTCGGTAATTTCAGCCATCAGATGTTTGCCGTAATCCAGCTCGTTTACATCCCGACAGGTTTGCGTCAGAATGATTTCATCAAACTTTTCATAGGTTTCAGGATCGCGGATCGTGCTGGCAAAAGGCGCAATTCCAGTACCAGTCGATAGCAAGATCAACCGTTTTCCAGGCGTTAAGGCGTCATGCACCAATGTCCCGACTGGTTTGGGCCGAATCAAAATCGACTCACCAACTTTAATATGCTGCAAACGGCTGGTTAGCGGCCCGTCAGCAACCTTGATGGAGTAGAACTCCAATTCTTCATGCCAATTCGGCGATGCAATAGAATAGGCGCGGGTTAACGCCTTATCGCCATTTGGCAAACCGATCATCGCGAACTCGCCCGAGCGGAACCGGAACGAGTTTGGACGTTCGCATGTGAACGAAAACGTCTTATCTGTCCAATGCTTAACCGACGTAACTTTTAGGTATTCAAGACCTCGGTAAACCTGCAGCTCATCGCTCATAACGCACCCTTTCAAAAATTGTCCAGTTTCATATAGGTGGCCATCAACCACAGTTAAAGGAGAAAAAGAGTGTTTTTGTCGTATATTATTGACGTTGTTCTGAAATCTCGTTAACAAAGCCCCACCATGAGGGCAGCAATACGGTTGCCTTGGCCGCGTTACACTTGCGGCATCTCTTTTGACCGCAACATACGGATAAACATGACAAAATTCACTGATCTGGGCCTTGATGAAAAGGTTCTAAAAGCTATTGCCGACACCGGCTATGAAACCCCTACCCCCATTCAAGCTGAGGCGATTCCCCATGCCTTGCTTGGCCGCGACGTGCTTGGCATTGCCCAAACAGGTACGGGTAAGACAGCATCGTTCACGCTGCCGCTGATAACAATTCTGGCCAAGGGCCGCGCCCGCGCCCGTATGCCGCGCAGCTTAATTTTATGCCCAACCCGCGAGCTCGCGGCGCAGGTTGCCGAAAATTTCGAAAATTACAGCAAGTATCACAAGCTTAGTATGGCGCTGCTGATTGGTGGCGTTAGTTTCAAAGATCAAGACCGCTTGATCGATCGTGGTGTTGACGTGCTGATTGCCACACCTGGCCGTCTGCTTGACCATTTTGAACGCGGCAAACTAATGCTGACCAACGTGCAAATCATGGTGGTTGACGAAGCTGACCGGATGCTCGACATGGGGTTCATTCCCGACATCGAGAAGATTTTCAAGCTGACCCCATTCACCCGCCAAACCTTATTTTTCTCGGCAACGATGGCCCCTGAAATCACGCGGATCACCGAAGAATTTCTGCACAATCCGGTTCGGGTTGAGGTGGCGCGCCAAGCGACGACCTCTGACACCATTGAACAGCTTGTGTGTGAGATGAAACCGTCGCGCAAAGACCAGTCAGACAAAGAAAAACGTGACCTACTGCGGGCGATTATGAAATCTGAAGGTGATGCGCTTACCAACGCCATTATTTTCTGTAACCGCAAACGTGACGTTGATATTGTTGCAAAATCTCTGAAAAAACATGGGCTAGATGCCAACCCGATTCATGGAGATCTTGACCAGTCCACTCGGATGCGCATTCTACAATCGTTCCGCGACGGAGAGTTGAAATTTCTGGTGGCATCCGATGTTGCCGCCCGTGGGCTCGACATTCCGAATGTTAGTCATATTTTCAATTTTGACGTGCCGATACATGCCGAAGACTATGTGCATCGCATTGGCCGCACCGGTCGCGCGGGGCGCAAAGGCAAGGCGATCACGATTAGCCTGCCGCATAACAAAAAGCATCTCGATGCTATTGAGGAATTGGTGAAAAAAGAAATTCCGCGTATGGAAAACCCGATGGGAACACCCGTGACCGAAGAGAAACCGGTTCAAAAACCGCGTGAAAAGCAACCTGAACCTAAAGCTGAAAAGCCAGTGGAACAGTCAAAACCAGCGAATCAACCGCGTCAAGAAAACCGCCGCAATGACAATCGTAACGGAAACCGACGTGGGCGTGGGCCAATGGGTATGGGCGACCATGTTCCGGCATTTATGACGAGGCCGCAAAAATTCAGCGCCGATCGCCCCGAAGGCGAAGCTGTTGTTGACCCAGTTGTGGAAACATCGGCCGAGGTTCCCAAAGTTAAGGAAAAGCCTAAACGCCGTTCGCGCGCCAAGGCCAAACCACCGGTTGAAGAAGTTAAAGAAACTGTGGTTGAGGAAGTAACCGCTGCGGTGGAAACCTCGGAAGAAACCGTTGCCGAAAAACCAAAACGCCGGTCACGCACCCGCGTTAAGGCCAAGGCCCCTGCTGCTGAAGTCAGCACAGAAACCCTAGCCGAAGACGCGCCAAAAGCCGAAAAGCCCAAACGCAAGTCACGGGCAAAAGCCAAAGCACCGGTTGAGGACGCAACGTCTGAAACATCGGATGACGTCAAACCGGAAAAGCCTAAGCGTAAATCACGCGCTAAAGCCAAGCCAAAAACCGAAGACGGCGCTGACGCCCCGGCTGAAAAGCCAAAGCGTAAGTCACGCGCCAAGAGAAAGGTTGAGGATCTGGTTAAGACCGCCCCTACGCCTGCTCCGGTTGAGGCAGAAAAGCCCAAAAAGCGGGCGCGGATCACAGCTAAAGCACCGACAGCTGAACCTGAAGCATAAATTTAGTCGCCCCGTTTGGGGCGACTAACCTATCTTGTTTTTTCAAAATCAAAACACGAACAAATTGAAATTCAGGTTGGGTTCTGCAATATGTCGGGCATGTCATCTCGCAAATAATTTCGCCAAGGTATTGGCCTTCGGTTGCTCGCCGCGTTCCTGATGACAGCAATGTCAGCGGTGGTTCACGGCGCGACGGAGATCGCCCCGCTAGGGCAGATCATGTTCTGGAGATCAGCAATCGCGTTGGTTCCGATCATTCTCTATATGATTTGGCGGCAAGAATTCCCGCGTGCCTTTCGTACGCGTCGCCCCGGGTTACATATCACGCGCAGTGTGTTCGGTGCCTTTTCAATGGCAATGTCTTTTTTGTCGCTGGCCTATTTGCCTGTTGCAAATGCGCAGGCACTTGCCTATCTCGCGCCGGTGCTGGTTTTGCCCCTTGCCACGATGATGCTGAAAGAAAAGCTGACCAAAGCCATTCTAATAGCGGTTATTTTTGGTTTTGGTGGTGTCGTAGCAATGCTATGGGATGCGTTTTTATTGCCAGGTGATGGGGCGATTATTGGTATTGCCGCAGGGGGTTGGCGTATGCTTTTACGATGGCGTTTGTGCGGGTTCACACCAAGACAATGACGGAAAGCTCCAGCACCATCGCGTTCTACTTTGCAATTGTTGCGGCCGTGCTTGGGTTGATGACCCTGCCCTTTGGCTGGGCAGACCTTAATTGGGGGCAATTCAGCTTGCTGGCCCTTGCGGCACTGCTCGTTACCTTTTCCGGAATGTCCAGAAAAGGTAACGTAAAATCTTAGCCCCCCCCGTTTCGGGGATGCTTATTCAGAAACCATTCGGTTAATCAAAACCGTGCAAACCGGTTTTTTACCAATCGCGGCTTTGCAAACCCGGTTGCAAGCCCGCAGCACGATCATCTCAACCGCTTCGTCGTCTTTCAACGCGCCACGTTTAGCTTTGCGCAGGTCTTTATCGATTGCCTCATCCAGCAGACCGTCTAGGCCGTTTTTGCCATGTTTGACCTCTGGCAAGCCATGAGCTTCAGCCCAAACGCCGTCAACCAAACCTTGGTCTTCGTCGATCATCAAGCTGACAACAACATGGCCGCGCATCGCGAATTGCAGACGTTGCCGTACAATGCCGTCCATCGCGCCAATCAAGACAGATCCATCAAGATAGAGCCGCCCCGTATCGATATTTTCAATCACTTTGGCACCGTTGGTGATGTCTAGCATCACGCCATTTGGCGCGATCACAGCCTTGCGGTTGTTGGATTCGGCCAGCTCTGCGTGTTCGCGCAAATGCCGGTATTCGCCGTGCATCGGAATCACCAGATCAGGGTTCAGTAGTTCTTGCAGGCGCAGCAAATCGGGCCGATTTGCGTGGCCAGAAACATGATACCGATCATCGCCCGACACCACGTTCACGCCCTTTTTGGCAAACAGATTTTGGATTCGGGCAACGCCAATTTCATTGCCCGGAATGGTTTTGCTGGAGAACAAAAACGTGTCGCCCGCTTTCATTTCCAAGCCACGATATTTACCTTGCGCTAGTTGCGCCGAGGCAGCACGGCGTTCGCCTTGCGACCCTGTTGCCAAAACCATCAGCTGATTGCGCGGAATTCCTTTGGAATCTTCCAGATCCATAATCGGTGGAAAATCGGTTAGAACGCCGGTACTTTGCCCTGTGTTGATCATGGTGTTCATCGCACGGCCAACCACCACAACCGAACGTCCTGCATCAACCGCAGCTTGCGCCAGTGTTTTCAGGCGCGCCACGTTGCTGCCGAAGGTGGTCGCGACCACCATTCCGGTTGCCTCGCGCATCATTTCAGTGATCGCTGGCGGCAGAGAAGATTCAGACCGCCCCGGTTCTGGCGAAAACACGTTGGTGCTGTCGCAAACAAAAGCCGTGATCCCGTCTTTCGCGATATCCTGCATTAGGTCAGCGTCAAACGCTTCGCCCACAACCGGATTGGTATCAATTTTGAAATCGCCTGAGTGGAAAATTCGCCCTGCTGGCGTGTCAATTACCAGCGCTGATGCTTCGGGGATTGAGTGCGAGATTGGCACAAAACCCACCGTAAACGGGCCGGTTTGAACGGTTTCAGGCCACATGCCAATTTCGTTAACCATTTCTGGGTCTTGGCCGGCGCGTTCCATCTTGTTGCGCGCAATCGCTGCCGTGAAAGCACGGCAATAAATAGGCGCTTGCAAGCGCGGGAAAAGATGCCCCAAGGCGCCGATGTGGTCCTCATGGGCGTGGGTGATAAATATCGCCTCAAGCCGGTCGGCTCGGTCGGTAATATAAGTTGGGTCGGCCATAATCAGGTCAACGCCAGGGCTGCTTTCCATGTCAGGAAAAGAAACGCCTACGTCCACCAGAATAAACTTTTCGTTATCTTTTGGCCCGTATCCGTACAGATACATGTTCATGCCAATTTCACCTGCACCACCAAGGGGAAGGTAAATTAGTCGGTCATTTTTGCTCATTTTTGTTCTTTCTATTGAGAGCCGCAATCAGCACCAATCCATGTACGGTCAGATCCGCATCCAGATGGGTAAAAATATCGGTGCCTTGCGCAAATAATGGTGACAGCCCGCCAGTGCCAATGATTTTCATCGCCCTGTTGCGTTCCGTCGCTATGCGCTTACATATGCCTTCCACGAGGCCAATGTAACCCCAGTAAACCCCCGACTGCATGCAAGCGATGGTATTTGTGCCAACCACGGCGTTTGGTTTAGTGACATCAATATGGGGTAACGCAGCCGCCGCGTGGTGGAACGCCTCAAGCGAAACATTCACCCCGGGTGAAATCACGCCGCCGATATATGCGCCGTCATGGTCAACAACGTCAAACGTGGTTGCAGTGCCAAAATCTACGATAATCAGGTCGCCGCCGTAACGATCATAGCCAGAAACCGCGTTCACCAAGCGGTCTGGTCCAACCCGCGTATCGGGGTCAACCCGCGGGATCATGCCAAGATCAACCTCGGGTTTGCCGATCACCATGGGGCGACAGTTGAAGTATTTGTCTGACAGTACCCGCAGGTTAAAAACCACGCGCGGCACGGTAGATGAAATAATCACTTCGTTGATTTGACCAGAAATTTTGGCGTGGTCCATCAGGTGTTTTAGCCACACAAAATATTCGTCAGCCGTGCGAGTATGGTCAGAACTGCATCGGAATTCTCCGAGGATACGGTCGCCGTTATGCACCGCAAAAACCGCGTTGGTGTTCCCTACATCTATGGCCAATAACATATTATTTCCTTTCAGAAAAACACTTCAGCTGCCGGAAGGGTTATCACACCTTTGGCTGTGCAAAGTACCAGCGCGCCGGTCTCGTCGATGGTGTCAAATGTGCCGACCTCAGTACGATCGGGCATGCGGGCGGTGATGACCTCGCCCAGTCGGGCGGCGCTATCTAGCCATGCTTGGCGGATCGGCGCAAAGCCATAGGTCCGCATCTGCTGCTCATATTGTTCAAACGTTACCGCCAGAGTTTCCAAAAACTCCTCAGCTGTAATTTTGGCGCCAGTTACATTGTTTAAGGCAATCGGTGACAGAGCATCGGGCAACAGGTTTGCCGGATCAGGGGCTTTGGCGAGATTAACGCCAATGCCAATGACCACAGCGCCATCAGCCGTCGCCAGTAAAATCCCAGCGATTTTGCGCCCATTCACCAACACATCATTGGGCCATTTCAACGTCACATTCCGCGCACCAGCAGCGATTAACGCATCGCGCAACGCAAGTGCAGCAACGAATGATCGTTGCGCCAAAGCTTGCAAAGGATCACTGGAATGCATCAACAAACTGGCAGCGAAATTACCCGCTGGCATTTCCCAAACCTTGCCGCGACGGCCGGTTCCGGCTGGTTGTGCGTGGGTTAGTATCCATTGATCACCAGTGCCAACGCGGCGTTGTGCCTCAAGGTTGGTGCTATCAATAGTATCTAAAATGACCCGCCCAAGATGTGCGGGCCAATTTAGCATTAGTTTAGCAGGCTTGCAGCGGCGGTCGCGGCCAGTGCTTCAATGCCAAACATGTTGATAATCCCGAACACCATCGCGCCCGCAGACGCGGCCAAAAACACGCCGTGCAGCAAGGGCATTTTGCCGTCCAATGCCTCGGCAGGGTCGCCGAAATAGATTAGATAGATGATGCGCAGGTAATAGAACGCCGCGATTACCGACGCGATCGCCCCAGCCAATGCCAGCCATAAAAGGC
>JAESRG010000114.1 GCA_016764785.1 Paracoccaceae bacterium | reverse complement strand
AGGCATCAGACCTCTGCCATCAAACTATTTCACCAATCAACTACGTCCCGTTCCACACACTCGGTCGAAAGGCCTTAAGTGCAAAGCGAAGCTGGTGCTGGTCATGGCGATTTCGACCTACATGGCATTAGGCGGGCCAACGGCATGGCTGCGGAACGATTTGTTTCCGCCCGAGGTCGCAGTGGGCGCACCGCAGGGGTTGGCGCATTTAATCGGAAATAGTCTGGGTCTGTCTCCCGTGATACCGGCGCTGGGTATTGCGGTAATACTATTAGTGTTGGCGTTTTCGGCTGGTAAATTTCGCAGGTCGCGAAATCAGATTCTTGGCGGCGTTCTTGTTGGCGCAGCAATCACTTCGGGATGGTGGTTCACCACCTATCTATCGTCCCACAGCTTTTCCGTAATACCGGTGGAAAGCCACACCTTTACGGCACCACTAGGCGAGTCGTTATTCTACGTGATGACTTCAACCGGCAGCAGCCTGAATTTTGGCATTGGCTCGGTGGTCGGGGTTGTCGTGGGGGCGTTTATCGGCGCGCTCCTGAAAAAACGGTTCAGATGGGAAGCCTGTGACGATCACCGGGAATTACGCCGACAAATTCTGGGTGCGTTTCTGGTGGGCACAGGGGGCGTGATCGCGCTCGGCTGCTCGGTTGGACAAGGGTTAACCGCAATGTCGGCGCTGGCCTATAGCGCGCCGATCGTGCTGATATCAATCTATGCCGGTACTGCGCTCGGGTTGCGCCAACTTATCCGTGGTTTTAATGCGAGCTAGCGGAAAAATGCGGGTTAGTTAACCTTTTATGTACCCGCGTTAACCAAAGCTACACGTTTAAGATGTTTTGTAAGGTTTTTATAGCTAGACAAGGCATTTGATTTTGCACCCTTCTGATACCGCTCCAAAATCCAGTCGATTTGATCAAAACGAGGTCGCGATCACGGGTTATGCTGTGCGCCTCCCACAAGCCAAAAATATCGAAGAATTTTGGCAGGTTCTGACAGACAAAAAGTGCGTGATTACCGAAATCGGCGCCGATAGGTTTTCAAAAGAACAGTTTTATCATCCTGACCCAGCAGCAAAGGGAAAAACCTATTCTGTTGCAGCGGGGCAGTTGGATAATATCTGGGGATTTGACGCCGGATATTTTGGAATTTCGCCTCGCGAAGCTGAGCAGATGGACCCGCAACAACGTCTGTTGGCAGAGGTGACGGTCGAGGCATTGGCCGAAGCTGGGTTGACCTCTGATAACTGGGATCGCACCCGCACAGGGGTGTTTATCGGTGCGTCTTCATCGGACTATTCCACCAGTTTTATGGGGGACCCCGACGCGGTTGATAGCGCATTTATGCTGGGCAATACGTTGTCGATTATCTCGAACCGACTATCGTATATATTTGACCTTAAGGGGCCAAGTTATACCGTTGATACAGCGTGCTCATCGTCGCTTTATGCGTTGGATCAGGCCGTTATCGCGTTGCGCTCGGGCAAAATTGATACGGCCATCGTCGGTGCTGTAAATTTGCTTTTATCACCGATCCCCTTCATCGGATTTTCGCGCGCATCGATGTTGTCGCCCGATGGCTTATGTAAGGCATTTGATGCCAGCGCCAACGGGTATGTGCGGTCTGAGGGTGCGGTCGTTGTGGTGCTGCGGCGTATGGATGTGGCGCAGCAAAATCACGATAAGCTGCGCGGCGTTATCCATGCAACTGCGGTGAATTCGGACGGGCGAACGGTTGGGATGTCGATGCCATCATCAGTGCGGCAACAAGAATTATTGCAAGATATCCGTGCGGAAAATCCATTTGATTTGAACGACTTGGCATTTGTCGAGGCGCATGGGACCGGCACTGCTGTTGGTGACCCGCTTGAAGCCCATGCCATTGGGCAGGCCTTTGCAAAAGGTCGGGGTACGCCGTTAACAATTGGTTCAGCCAAGTCGAATTTTGGTCATTTGGAACCGGCTTCGGGGCTGGTTGGTCTGTTGAAATCGGTGCTAGCACTGGAACGTGGGCTATACCCCGCCAGTTTACATATTTCGGAACCCAACCCGAATATTGCTTTTGATGATCTGAATCTTTCATTGGCACAAGCGCCTTTGACCTTGCCACATCGCAACCGTCCTTGGCTGGCGGGGGTAAACTCGTTCGGGTTTGGCGGGGCGAATGCGCATGTTGTATTGCGTCAACTGTGGAATCACGAAAAAAACCAGCGGCCCGATATTGCGCCGCGCAATCGTAATCTGGTGTTAAGCGCAGCCAGTGAGTTGGGTTTGCAGGACTTGGCGAAAGATTATCTTTTGAACGTTGTGTCTAGCCACAACGTGACCATCCAGATAAATAATGCAAATTATCGCCGGGAAATTCTGGCGCATGCAATGGTTGCGATGGGCGACACGCCGGCGAAAATTGCGACAAGTCTTGAGACGTTTTTAGCAAACGGACCAGATGTGGTGCAGGGTCAGCGGGTTGGTCGTGGTGGTAAAGTCGGCTTTGTGTTTTCCGGAAACGGGGCCCATTGGGCTGGCATGGCGCGCGACCTGTATCACGGCAACCCCGCATTCCGGATGAATTTTGACAACATTGCGCAGGTGTTCCGGGCAGATGGTTCCGATGATCTGACAGCCTTGCTTTTTGACAAAGATTTTGAATGCGAACTCGGTAAATCAGTGCTATCGCAGCCCTTGGTTTTTGCGATTCAGGCGGCCCTGTCTGACACGTTGTGTAAAGCAGGGTTGGTGCCAGATGCCACGGCGGGGCATTCCGCTGGCGAGGTGCCAGCGGCATATGCTGCGGGCATCTTAACGCTGGAAGACGCCGTTCATCTGGTGCGTTCGCGCTCGGTTGCGCTGTCAAAGATACAGGGTAAGGGGGCGATGGCCGCCGTGCTGGCTGGCAAAGACGTTCTGGCCGCAGCCTTGACCGATTATAACAACCCTGACATTGAACTGGCTGGCGATAATTCCGCGCGGTCTACGACGATATCGGGGCCAACCGATGCCCTGAAAGGTTTTGCACGATTCGCGCGAAAACGTCGTTTGGCGGTTAAGTTGCTGGATATTTCGCATCCATTTCATAGCTCGGCAGTGGACGAAGTCAAAGATATCTTGTTGGAAGATATTTCGGATATATCTGCTCAACAAGGCAATTGTGCATACTATTCTGCAACCACCGGCGGGTTGATCGACGGTGCTGCGCTGGGCGCAAATTATTGGTGGAAAAACGCTCGAAATCCGGTCCGGTTCCGTGAGGCGGTAGCCGCAATGGTCGCTGACGGAATTGATACAATCATTGAAATCAGCCCTAAAAGTATTCTCAAAAACTATGTATTGGAGTCGGTCGAAAGCGGACAACCCGTTGGTTATGTAGCGACGCTGGGGCCAAAGGAAAGCAAAGACATTGTTGAAAAAACAGTGGCCCGCGCCTTGGTTTTGGGCGTGTCGATCGACAAACGCCGTTTCTTTGGACCAGAAGCCGCATATTTCGGGGGCTTGCCGCTCATTCCGTGGCAACGACGCGACTATAGGGAAAGCGCCAGTGCCAGCGCGATTGACACCTTTGGCAGAATCCCCGTGCATCCGCTGTTGGGGGGCCGATTGCGCCAAGATGAAAACGTCTGGCATGTCCGGCTTGACCCTGCGAAAATTACTTGGCTGGCCGATCATGTAATTGACGGCAGCACTGTTTTTCCAGCGACGGCCTTTATCGAGATGGCAATCGCGGCCGGGCAACAGATTTTTGATACTCCCAAAGTCGAGATTTCAGATTTCACCTTACTGCGTCCAGTGGTTTTTCAGGATGGGAAGTCCGTTGATTTACGCACCAGCTATGAACCCAGCGCGCAAATGCTGCGAATCGAAACACGTAAGTCAGGGTCAGCAGCACTTTGGGAATTGTGCTGTTTTGGGACACTACGGGTCAACCCTGTTGCGAATGTCGCACCGATTGTCCCCATTGTCGCGACTAAATCTGGCCATCTATATGAAAACCTGTCTGAATATATGTTACAATACGGGCCAGAATTTGCGTTGGTCCGCTCATTTGTAATAGACGACAAACAGGCCGAGGTTGCGCTAGCCCCCACCCTTACCACCGCTAAATATTGGCTAGACCCCAGATCGACGGACGCTGCGCTGCATGGTTTGTTCGCATTTATTGATCACGCTGACGATGATTTTTTGCGACAAGGCGGCACCATGATCCCTGAATCGTTCAGAACGGTTCGGGTATTTGTTGAAAATTCGACAATTTCCGGTGTGGTGCTGACACTGAATTCAATAACCAGCAACGGGTTGCATGCCGATATTTCACTTTGCGACAACGACGGCAATATCTGCGCCCAATTTTTAGGCCTGCGGTTGAAGCGCGTTCAATTAAAAGGGCGATCGCTGACAATTCCGTTGTGGAAACAGGAAGTAATTCGGCTGACCCCGCCCGAAAATCAACCACAAATTGGCATGATTTGTCATGATGTTGAGCTGATTGCAAATCAGCCAGCAGATCTGAATGACGCAGCAATCTTGTTTGATACAGCCGCACGGTGCGTCGCGCATCATGTGATGTTGGAGCTTTCGAACGAGGGGCGGATTGATCTTTCGTCATGGCCTCAAAACGATGGTCAAGCGTTGGCCCTAACCTGTTTGGAGCTGCTGGCGGAGGATCATCTGGCGACGCAATCTTCCTCAGGTGACTGGATGATTGACGCAGGCGGTGGGTATCCGGAATTCACAGTATTGCTGAGCGCCATATTGGCGCGCGCGCCAGAATATGCAGTGGATTTACGCAGGTTATTAGATGTCAAAACCAATACAAAGAGCCTTATTCTGAACGGGCTCGACGATAAAAAATTACTACCGCCTCCCCCGAATTGTCGGCCAACGCTTCGATGGTGCTGGGCTGCTATGGACAAGATACTGAACCGTATTATGGCGGCTTGGCCGAAGGGAAAACGTCTTAATATTCTGGTCGCTGGGGGAATTCCGCTATCGGTTTTGGAGCATATTTCGAGCCAAGCGGCAGCTGATTGTGTGATTGTCACAGACCTACCGAAACAGTCTGGATCGCCGATAACCAGCGTTTCGCCGGAAAAGGTTCAGTTTCTGGCATTTTCTGAAGCGGTTACAAAAGGGCCGTTTGACTTGATCGTATCGGTTGACGGGTTTTCGGCTGCAGAAAACAGAACCTTGACGCAAATATCTGCGGCACTCGCAGATGGCGGCGAATTGGTGGTGCTGATGTCAAAGGACTCGGCGTTGGATCGTTTGAAAAACGGCCAATACCAGCGCTCCTGGGACACAAAATCGGTTCAAACCGGCTTGCCTATTGCGTGTCGGATCAGCGCTGATGTGTTGGCCAACCGACTGGTGGGTGCGGGCTTTGGTGAGGTTTCGCAAAACCCGACCAAATGTGCTGAAAATCAGGTTGATATAATCTTGGCGCGGAGCAAGTACGCGGGGCAGCTGATTCAGTCTGCTGGGCAAAATTGGAAGATTATTTCAACTCACCTAAAGGCGGCACACGATCTTGCCGATCAAATTGACGCAAGCGTAGAGGATTTTTCCAGTCTAGATGGCCAAGGTCTGGATGATACTTCGGTGGTCTATTTGGCTGGCGCTGGGGGAATTACCAGCCATATAAAACCGCTGCACGCTATTTGTGCGGCGATGCCAAAACAGGTCTGGATAGTCACTATTGCTGACACATTGGACCTGTCGGCGCTGCGCGGGATGGCGCGGGTTTTGATCAACGAATATCCAGATCTAGATATACGAATTTTGAGCATCCCCATTGGTACAAAAATTGGCACGGGGCTGAAAGCAGCGGCGCTAACCTCTGAGCTGGAGCTATCATGGGATGGGGAAAACCTGACGGCGCTCAGGATTATGCCAGATAAACCGGTCAGCCAAACATCTGTTGAATCGGATGCGCGGACGCTTGGTTTTGCGCGCCACGGAAGGATAGATTCGCTTGAATGGCAGGCCAGCAAAAGGGTCGCGCCGCAAAATGACCAAGTCGAAATAAAGGTTTTTGCGGCTGGTTTGAACTTTCGTGACGTTATGTGGACACAAGGCCTGTTGCCCGCCGAAGCCTTGGAAAACGGGTTCGTTGGGGCGACACTTGGCATGGAATGCGCTGGCGAAATTATTCGAATCGGACCCGACGCCAGCTTTAGCATTGGCGAAAAAGTGATTTGTTTTGCCCCAGCGGCATTTTCTAGCCATGTGACGGTTTCCAGTACAGTTGTGGCGCGCGTACCCAACGGAATGGCTGCTGAAATCGCAGCATCTCTGCCGGTTTCGTTCTTTACCGCAGCTTATGCGCTTGAGGAACTGGCGCGATTGCAGTCGGGGGAAACAGTGTTGATTCACGGTGCGGCTGGTGGTGTCGGATTGGCGGCACTACAAGTTGCACATCGGGCCGGGGCCAAGGTGATTGCAACCGCTGGATCGCCGGAAAAACGCCTGCTGTTGCGCGAATTGGGGGCGGAAACTGTATTGGATAGCCGCTCACTTGGCTTTACAGAAGATGTGCGTTTGATGGGGGGCGTTGACGTCGTGCTGAATTCACTGGCGGGCGAAGCGATGATGCGCTCACTAGATTGCCTTAAACCCTTTGGGCGGTTTGTTGAGCTCGGCAAGCGTGACTTTTTTGCCAATAGCCGTATCGGGCTAAAACCGTTTCGCAAGAACTTATCCTATTTTGGCATGGATGCTGACCAGCTTTTATCGGCGAGACCTGAAGTTGTGCGTAAGATTTTTGCGGGGTTGCAGGCAAGTTTCTCTGACGGAACGCTAGTGCCGCCGCCCTGTCAGGTTTTCGATGCCGTTGATGTCGCAGACGCGTTTCGTCTGATGCAAAAATCGGGTCATATCGGAAAAATTGTTGTCAGGGCGCCTAAGGTTCCGGCGGCGTGCGTCGAAACCAATTTTATTGCCCGTGATGCGTGGCTGATTATCGGTGGAACTGGTGGGCTGGGGCTAAAAACCGCCAAATGGTTGGCGGCGCGTGGCGTCAAAAAGCTTTGGCTGGTTAGCCGTAGCGGCAAGGTGGATGCTTCGGTCGATCTGCCGTGCGAGGTGGTTAATTGCGATGCCAGTGATGCTTCTCAGATGCGGGATTTATTTGCAAAAATCGCGGCTGATGAAACACCGCTGCGCGGAATAATCCACGCTGCGATGGTATTGGATGATCGCCTGTTCTGCAATTCCACCGAAAAAGATATGGCACCAGTGTTTCAGGCCAAAATTGATGTTGGTCGCCTATTAGACCAAATGTCGGCTGACCTGCCGCTAGACCATTTTATCGTATTTTCGTCCATTTCCACGTTTTTTGGCAATCCGGGGCAGGCAGCTTATGTCGCGGCAAACAGCTATCTGGAAGCCTTGATGGAGGGGCGCTGCAAACGTGGCTTGGCGGGGACCGCGATTGCGCTGGGGCCAATTGCCGATCACGGGCATCTATCGCGCGCAACGGAGCAACGGGATATGTTGCAAAAGAAGATGGGGGATATGTTGAATTCTGACCAAGCATTAAACGCGCTGGAAACTGTAGTCAGGCGAAATTTACACGGGATTCGGGCAGTGGGTCCGATGGCTTGGGGCGTGTTAGCCCCCGACCTAAAATTACTACGTTCACCCTATTTTGAACGAATTGACCTAACGATAGCCAAGGTAAAAAATACCGGCGGCATCGACCTTAGCGAAGTTATCAAAGGGCTGAGCCGCGCCGATGCGGTGGGCAAGGTTACTATGTTTTTGTTGGCTGAGGTTGCCGAAGTTTTGCGGCAACCGGTTGATGAAATTGATCCGGATAAAGCGCTGACCGATCTAGGATTCGATTCGTTGATGGCGATGTCGTTTCGGATGCAAACTGAGGAAAATCTGGGAATTTCCCTGCCTTTGATGGCGCTGGTCGATGGACTGACGTTGACGCAATTGGTGCATAAGGTCATTGACGACACAGGAAAAACAGAAACTGATCAGGATGAACTGATCGGACAGCACGTGCCAGACCCCGATCAGATTGATGCCGAGGTAAGCCAGAAATTGCTGGACGCCGCATCGGGTATTTCGACGTTAACGCAGAAAGCAAACGGATGATTTCGGACAGATCAAATGAAATGGATGCGCTGCTCATACAGCTTCGATCTAACCGGGAAAGCCGGGTGGACACGCCCTCTAAAGCCCAAAACGGCCCTAGCGTTAAGGGGTTTGATTTCAGTACGCTGCCCGATTATCGGCAGATGTCGATGCAGCGGGCGGCCGGGGATTTGATCGGTATCGATTTACCGTTTTTCAGGGTTACATCGCAAGAGGACGGTGCGCAAATTACGGTTGCGGGAAAACGCTGCCTGCAATTTGCTTCGTATGATTATCTGGGATTTAACCAGCATCCCGATGTCAGAAATGCGGCGGAACGGGCGGTGCAAGAATGGGGGGTTTCTGCAACGGCCAGTCGATTGGTGGGGGGGGAACGTCCGTTCCATGCAAAGCTGGAGCAAAAAATCGCATCGGCATACAGTGTGGAGGATGCACTGGCACTGGTATCGGGGCATGCGACGAATGTCAGTGTGATTTCTGCACTAACGGGCCCCAAAGACTTGGTGCTGATTGATAGTCTTATCCACAATTCGGTGTCTGAGGGGGTGCGGTTATCAGGCGCGACACGATTGGTTTTCCCACATAATGATATGAGTTGGATTGACCGAAAACTGGCTGAAATTCGCGGGCAATATTCGCGCGTTTTGATCGTGGTTGAAGGTTTGTATTCTATGGACGGCGACACGCCTGATCTTGTTAAGTTGGCTGAAATTAAGTCCCGGCACGATGCATGGTTGATGGTCGATGAAGCTCATTCATTCGGGGTTTTGGGTAAGACAGGTCGCGGGATATCCGAAGCTGTCGGGATCGACCCTCGCAGCGTTGAAATCTGGATGGGAACGCTGTCAAAGGCGTTGGCCTCAAGTGGTGGGTTCATCGCTGGTTCAGCGGCGCTGATCGACTATCTTCGTTTCAAAGCGGCAGGGTTTGTGTTTTCTGTCGCGCTCTCCGCTCCTTTGGCGGCGGCGGCAAGTGCATCAATTGACTTGTTGCTGGCCGAACCAGAGAGGGTAAAAAAGTTGGCTGAAAATGGCCAGTACTTTCTAAAATCTGCCAAGCAACAGGGCCTTAATGTCGGGCTGTCAGAGGGATCGGCCATCACGCCGATTGTCATTGGGGATTCTATGCGTGCAATTATTGCAGCCAATCTACTATTGGAGAGTGGCATTAATGCGCTGCCGATTATCTTTCCGGCTGTGCCCGAAAAACAGGCGAGGCTAAGGTTTTTTGTGACGGCTACGCATAGCAGGTCTGATCTGGACTATGCGATTAAGACATTGGTTGATGTGATGAAAAAGGTTGAAATGATGCCTGATTTGGCGACGATGATACGGCAGGCCTAAGGGGCAATTAGAACAAATTCTGCAATCTGGGTCTGTTGGAAGAAATTGAAATTATCGTCTGAAATCAAAGTGGTACGGATAACACCCGCGTCATCGCGCCAAACAGAAATACCCTCAAGGTTATCGTAATCTCCGGCACGCGTAAGAAGCAAGACTTCTTCATTGGTTAGCGTATCTTCAAGAGAAAATCGGCGGATCCGGGTTGAAAATCCGGACAGGCCGCCAAGGTGGCGTTCAAGAACGTAAAGTTTGCCGTCAAACACATCAGCGCCAACCACCAAAAACGGCGGGCGACGAGGGACTTCCAGCAGTCGATCCCAGACGTTGTTCCTGAAGCGATAGACC
>JAESRG010000113.1 GCA_016764785.1 Paracoccaceae bacterium | reverse complement strand
AAACGAAAAGCAAGTTGCCATACAACAACTGCAACGGGCAAAAATAGTCAATATGGTGGTTGAGTTAAAACTGCCAGACGGTAGCCATATCGGGGCGAATAACGGCTGGCAGGCCGATATCGTCAAGCGCCGCCATACATTCCTGCATGTTTTCAGCAATGGTAGCACGGGGGTTTTCAATGCCCAGACGGTCCATGGCTTCGCGGAACAATTTGCGGTCTTCGGCCATCTCAATGGCATTGCGGTCAGCGCCGATCAGTTCCACATTGTATTTTTTCAGCACGCCCATGTCGTCCAGCGCCAATGCTGTATTCAGGCCAGTTTGGCCGCCCATGGTGGGCAGCAACGCATCGGGGCGTTCCTTGGCAATGATTTTGGCAACGGTTTCGGGGGTGATCGGTTCAATATAAGTCGCGTCGGCCAAATCGGGGTCGGTCATGATGGTCGCGGGGTTGGAATTGACCAGAATAACCCGATACCCTTCCTCTTTCAGCGCTTTGCAGGCTTGCGTGCCCGAGTAATCAAACTCACATGCTTGCCCGATAATAATGGGGCCAGCGCCGATGATCATGATAGATTTGATGTCAGTTCTTTTAGGCATGCCGGTTCCGCGCGTTTGGCCGCGCTCGGAATTTCAAGCGCGGGGGAGGGATTCGTCTGCGAGATGCAAATTGGAGCGGTTATAATCGGTGGGGCATGGGGCGCAACCCCGCAGCGCCAATATAGGCGGTGAATACAGGATTTATCCTGACATTCCGCGGCCTGCCGTTGACTGCGCCGATTTTCCTGTAGCGAACGATCATATTATCGTTCATAATTCGGCAAATCTTTGCAAAGGAACGGTCATGGCACAACAACAACTCCGCTGGGGAATTCTTGGAACCGCGAATATTGCGCGTCAATGGCTGTGCCCGGCGCTGCAACGCTCAAAAAACGGGTATGTTGCGGGCGTTGCCAGCCGAACGTTGGCCAAGGCTGAGGAATTCGCGGCACCCTATCGCGGCGCAAAAACCTATGGTGATTATGAGGCGATGCTGGCCGACCCTGATATCGACGCGATCTATATTCCGCTGCCAAACGGTAGCCATGTTGAATGGACATTGAAATGTCTTGAGGCCGGAAAACACGTGTTGTGCGAAAAACCGATTGCCCTGAAGGCTGACCAAATTGATGCCTTGATTGAGGCCCGCGACCGCACCGGAAAATTCGCAGCCGAGGCCTTTATGATTGCACACCACCCCCAATGGACGCGGGTCCGTGAATTGATTGCCGAGGGCGCAATTGGCAAGCTGAAACATGTGCAGGGCGCGTTCTCGTTCTTTAACGACAACATGGCTGACATCCGCAATCGCCCCGAAGACGGCGGCGGCGCGCTGCGTGACATCGGCGTTTATCCGGTGGTGTCCACACGACTTGCGACGGGGGCGGAGCCGATCTCGGTCCGTTCCCATATTGAGTGGGACAACGGCATTGACGCCACCGCGCGGGCAACGGCTGAATTCCCCGATTTCACCATGGATTTCTATGTCTCGATGCGCATGTCCCTGCGCCAAAGCATGGTTTTTCACGGCGATAAAGGTTTTCTGACGGTGCTGGCACCGTTTAATGCTGGCGCTTACGGAGAAAGCCGGATCGAGATTCAGATGGATAACCGTTCCCGCTGGTCCGAGAGTTTCACCATGGCAGACCAATATGTAAACCAGTTCGAGGCATTTTACGAAACCGCCGTGAACGGGGCCGAATACCCCTGCACGTTGGAGTTTTCAAAGGCCAATCAGCGAATGCTGGACATGGTTTATGAGGGTGAAATGTAGGGGTTAGAAATGGTTATTGATCGAAAACTGTGGGATATCTCTTCCATATCTGAAATGGAGAAGTGGCCCTGCCCAAGCTGCAAAAACGGAACACTAGGCATTACTAAAGATAAGATTTCTGATGTGGAGACAGGGGCTTCCTTGGTCGATCAGAAACGCCCAACATGGGAGCCAGGTTGGGTGCGCGGCAGATTCTCTGCTATGATGAAATGCGCTGATTGTGGTGAGGTAGTTGTGGTTTCTGGCGATAGCTCTGTATCGGAATTTGGCCATCCCGATGACCTGACTGGGGAAGAATATTACGACGCCTTCACCGTGTTCACCGTTAAATATATCTATCCAGCTCCACCGATTTTCCTAATTCCCGACAAATGTTCGAAAGCAACTCGCCGCGAGTTGGAGAAAGCGTTTTCTCAGTTTTGGTCCGATACCTCAGCTTGCGCAAACAACATGCGATGTGCCGTTGAAGCAATTATGAACGACCTAAAAATGAGGAAAAAGCGCAAAACAAAAGCGGGAAAATTTGAAATACTTACGCTGCATAAAAGAATTGAAGAATTCAAAGTAAAGAACCTCGACGCTGGTAAATTACTGCTGGGTGTCAAATGGTTAGGCAATGGCGGCAGTCATACCTCGGATACTTCATTCACAAGATCTGAAATTCTTGACGGGTTTGAAGTTCTCGAAGGAGCGATAGACAGAATTTATGTTCAGAGTGATCAGAGGCTGAATATGCTAGCAAAACGGATGACAGCAAAAAGAGGAACCCCTCAGTCAAAAACTTAGGTGTGTTAGTTTCAAAATGATACACTTCTTAGCAAGTGAAGCAGGGTCTAGCAGTCATCCGATTGGTAGGGATGGGCTAGGAGTTTCCCGCACTTTCCGACCAAGCGACAATCCGATCATATAGCGCGTCAGTCTCAGCATTTGGCCCAGCGTACCGCGCCAATGCACCAGCCACCGGCCCAGCCAGAATTTTATCCAAATCCGTTTCCGCCTGAAAATCCCCGCCAATGCGTTTTACCTTTGAATTATCAAACAACGCGCAGTGGGATTTGTCGCCCAGCAGGGACCCCTCAAATTCCGGGTCAAATTTTGTCAGGGCATCGCTGGCGACGTGTTGTAATTTGGCGGTCAGACCCATGCCCTTGGCGAGGCTGTGGACGATGGCGTTCCAGGTGAAACCCACATCGCCGGTGATGTGGAAAATCTCGTTGATTGCTGCCGAATTGGCCAACAGACCAACAAACGGAATGGCAAAATCTTCGGCTTTAGTCAGGGTCCACAAGCTGGTGCCGTCGCCCTGCACGATGATCGGCTTGCCAGCGCGCAGACGGTGAATAAACGTGCCCTCGTCGCCAAACGGGTTTGGCAGTTTGTGGCGCATGGTGTGGCTGGGCCGCACGATGGTTGAGGGGATGTCGGCCGCGGTGATCAGTTCCTCGCAGGCGGCTTTATCGCGGCTGTATTGCCAATGCGGGTTGATCAGGGGGGTTTTCTCGGTCACCCGACTGGAATCCACCGGTTTCTCGTAAGCCGACGCGCTGGAGATAAACAGGTATTGACCGGTGTGGCCGGCAAAAAACCTGATATCACGTTCAACCTGACCGGGGGTGAAGGCCAGAAACTGGCAGATACTGTCAAAACCCATCGACGCAAGCTGGGCATAGGCCGTGTCATCATTCAGGTCGCCGGTGATTTGACGCACACCTTCAGGAAGCGTTTCGCCGGATTTACCGCGGTTAAAAACGCTGACGTCGTGGCCTTTCGCCACCGCATGGTTAACGCAAGCCAGTGAAATGGTGCCTGTGCCACCGATGAATAGAATTTTGCTCATGATGCTTTTCCCTTTGGTTTGTCAAACCTTACGGGAAGATTAACGATAATCCAAGAAATGAATCGACTCCGTCGCCTCTACCCCGGTTTTGGGAGGCGTCGGGAGGTGGAATTACGATAACAGGTTGACATTTTGCCATGTAAAAGGTCTATCACGTCCGTTATTCATCCCGCTTAGGAATCCTGATCATGCACGCCTTTCGCACCCATAAATGCAATGAACTTAATGCCAGCAATGTTGGTGATACCGTCCGCCTATCGGGCTGGGTGCATCGGGTGCGCGATCATGGCGGCATATTGTTTATCGATCTGCGCGATCATTATGGCATTACCCAGATTTTGGCTGACGAAGACAGCCCTGCCTTTAAAGACCTTGAAAAAGTACGGTCCGAATGGGTGATCCGCATTGATGGTGTGGTTAAGGCCCGCGACCCTGAACTGGTAAACGCGAACCTGCCAACCGGCGAAGTTGAGATTTTCATCAAAGAAATGGAAGTTCTCGGCGCGTCCGAAGAACTGCCGCTGCCGGTGTTTGGCGATCAGGATTACCCCGAAGAAACCCGTCTGAAATACCGCTTTTTGGATCTACGCCGCGAAGGTATGCACAACCGTATGATGTTGCGCTCAAACGTAGTGGCCAGCTTGCGTAAACGGATGACTGACCAAGGGTTTAACGAATTTCAAACTCCGATTATTACCGCGCCGTCGCCTGAGGGCGCGCGTGACTTTCTGGTGCCGTCGCGTATTCATCCCGGTAAATTCTATGCGCTGCCCCAAGCACCGCAGCAGTTTAAGCAGATGATGATGGTCGCCGGATTTGATAAATACTTTCAGATCGCACCGTGTTTTCGCGACGAAGACCCGCGGGCTGATCGCTCACCGACCGATTTTTACCAGCTTGATATGGAAATGTCTTTTGTCACTCAGCAAGACGTGTTTGACACGATCGAACCGGTGATTTTGGGCGCGTTTGACGAATTTGGCGGCGACCGGGTTGTGAACTTTGATATCCCGCAGATTTCTTACAAAGACGCAGCGCTGTTGTACGGGTCAGACAAACCTGACCTGCGTAACCCGATCAAAATGCAGATCGTGTCGGAGCATTTCGCGGGTTCCGGTTTCAAAATCTTTGCCAGCCTGCTGGAACAGGACGGCACCGAAGTGCGCGCCATTCCGGCCCCCAAAGGCGGGTCGCGTAAATTCTGCGACCGTATGAATAAGTTTGCCCAAGCCGAGGGCTTGCCGGGCATGGGCTATATCTTCTGGCGTGAAAAAACGGCTGATGCTGTGGCGCAAGAACTAGGCATCAAGGTTAAAGAAGCCCAAGCGATGCTGAAATCCGGTGAAGTCAAAGGCGGCATGGAAGCCGCCGGACCATTGGCCAAAAACATCGGGCCAGAACGCACCGAAGCCATCCGCCAGCAGCTCGGTCTGCAACTTGGCGACGCGGCGTTCTTCCTTGGCGGCAAACCAAAATCGTTTGAATCTGTTGCTGGCCGTGCCCGGAATGTGATCGGCAAGGAACTTGGCCTGACGGATGAGACCAAATTTGAATTCTGCTGGGTTGTTGATTTCCCGATCTTTGAAAAAGATGCGGAAACAGGTAAAATTGACTTTGAACACAACCCGTTTTCGATGCCTCAAGGCGGCATGGAAGCCCTGAATGGCGACCCGACCAAAGTGCTTGGTTATCAATATGATCTGGCCTGTAACGGTTATGAGCTGATCTCGGGCGCGATCCGAAATCACAATCTGGAAATGATGTATAAGGCATTTGGCATTGCTGGTTATGACGAAGCCGAAGTTGAAAAACGTTTCGGCGGCATGGTTAAAGCTTTCAAATATGGCGCTCCTCCCCACGGTGGTTGCGCGGCGGGTATCGACCGGATCGTGATGTTGCTCGCGAACGAGGAAAATATCCGTGAGGTCATCATGTTCCCGATGAACCAACGTGCCGAAGACCTGATGATGGAAGCCCCATCCGAGGCCACAAACGAGCAGCTACGTGAACTGGGCTTGCGGGTTATTCCGCAAGAATGAGCCACCTTTACGCTAAATCAGTCCCGGTCTTGCGGCATTATGTGACGCAGATCGGGGTGATTTTGCATCGGGTTGACGACACAGCCCTAACCTTTCGCATAGCTGATATGTTTCCAGCTGGGCAGCAGCTTGCCATCGCTTTGGGGTTCGCCTTGCGGGCCACTTATCCGGTTTGCGGTAAGGAATTGCCCGATATGCAAACTGACACCGCTAACAAATCAGAATTGCTGGGTTGGCATGAAATTGTCGCCAATTCCTTGGCTAATCTGTCATCTGCCGATTTTGACGCTGTGCCGAAAACCATCAGCCATCAGGCTGGGTTGGCGAAGTTGGAACAATCAACTGACGATTATATAACGTTATTTGCCCTGCCTAATTTTTTCTTCCATTTGAGCGCAGGATACACCGCGCTTCGGGCCGCTGGCACCCCGCTTAGCAAAGGCGATTTTGACGGGCTTCATAGCTATCCCGCTGGTTTTTCTTTCTGAATTGAACTTCAGAAAATTTTGCGGCCAATTTTACTAAAGCTCAGCTTTTTGGCAAAGCACCGCTTGTTGTTCAATGCGTGCCGTGTGGTATACTGGCCGCCAACCCTCAGCAACGGAGTCGAAAATTGGCACAGTCCTATAGAAACTCCGAAGATATGCCTATTGCGGATATCATGAGCGAAATCAGGGCCTTGGTCGCTTCTGAAACCAAGGCTCGTTATTCCAAAGATAAAAAAGCAGTGGTTACCGAACTACTGATTCTGCGCCCCGAAGCCCGAGTCGATCTGGTTTTGCAGGAGCCCGAGCCCTCAGCCGTTCCAAAACCAGCACGATTGCAAACCGCTGAGGAAAAAGTTTTTGCAACCTTGGGTGTGTCTTCAAAAGACGAATTACGCGAAATGATTCGCACAATTTTCCACGACGAATTCGAAAAGTGGTCCGAAAGCTAACGCGCGATATCATCCGCTAAAAACCACGTAACACTGTCTTCAAAGCTCCGATCGGCGGTAAACCCAAGGCCTAGGCCTTTTTGTGGGTCAAACTGATTTCGCCAGCCGTTCACGATTTTTTCAATCACCGGGTCGGTGTTCCACGTGATTCGTTTGGCGGCATCGGCCCCCGAAATGCGGGTCATTGCATCGATCATCTGATCAACAGAATCGGTGCGCCCCGGCAGATTAATGCAACAATTGCTGCCCCATGCTTTGGGTGCGATCCCAACCGCATATATCAAATTTGCAACCACCGTGCGCGGCGCGGTATGCCAGATCAGAAAGTCCCGCCCAACCGGACAGTTTGCTGGATTGCCCTGCATTGTGTCGCGAAAAATTGAGCTCATAAAACTGCTGGCCGCAGCATTTGGCAAACCAGGGCGGATAGAAACGGTCGGCAAGCGCAGTCCGCACCCCGTCACAAAACCCTTACGAACATAGTCATTTAACAACAATTCACCCATTGCTTTCTGGGTTCCATAAGAGGTTTGCGGATTCAGCGCGACCCCGTCATGCACCAAAATCGGCGCTTCGCCGCCATGCACCGCGACCGACGAGGCCATGATGACTTTGGGCTGGTTCGCCTGCGCGCGCGCCGCCGCCAAAATGTTCATGGTGCCTTGCAAATTCACCGTCATGCCAAGGTCAAAATCGGCCTCTGCCGCGCCGGAAACAACGGCAGCAAGATGGAAAATCACATCAGGGGTCGGGTTGAAAACTTGCGTAATATCGCCGGTGCTGGAAATGTCGGCGGTCAGGTATTGCACCGGAAAATTCGCCCCAACCGGCTGAGGTTCGGAAATATCTGCCAGCGTCATCCCCGTGATCTTCCGACCATCCAGCGCCCCTGCCAGACCCAGCGCTTGCGCTAGTTTCTGGCCAATAAAACCATTGCCACCTGTGATTAAAACCTGCATGTCATCCCTCGTAGTTGTTGCGTCAAAGGCTATGCTAGACGCAGGGCGCATGGCAAGGGGTTCGAAATGTCTCAGAAAACGGCTTTGATTATCGGGGGTGGTCCGGCGGGCCTGATGGCTGCTGAAATGCTGGCAGATGCAGGGCACGCGGTTAGCGTGGTTGACGCTAAGCCAACCGTCGGGCGAAAATTTCTAATGGCCGGAAAATCCGGCCTGAACTTGACTAAAAACGAACCCCCCGAGGTGTTCTTTCCGGTATTTGGCGAGGCCCGCGATTGGTTAGAACCCATTTTGTGGGAATTTGGACCGATGGAGGTGCAGGAATGGGCCGAAGCGCTGGGGCAGACGGTTTTCACCGGCTCTAGCGGGCGGGTATTTCCCGATGCCATGAAAGCCTCGCCGCTGTTGCGGGCTTGGCTGACGCGGTTGCGTGGCAAAGGTATTACGTTTCTGAATGGTTGGCACTGGACCGGCTGGCGCGAAAAAACGGCCGTTTTTGACACGGCAGATGGCGAGAAAACGCTGTCGCCTGATGCCACTGTGCTGGCACTTGGTGGCGCCAGCTGGGCGCGTCTCGGGTCGGATGGGCAGTGGGCTAAACATTTTGACAAGGATGAAATCGCCCCGTTCCAACCTGCCAATATGGGTTTCACAGTCGCATGGTCGAAATATATGGAGCCGGTCTTCGGGAAGCCAATAAAACCGGTGCGGGTCAGGGTTGGCGATCATAGCTATCGCGGTGAATTTGTGATTTCCAGAACCGGCGTTGAGGGCGGGGCGATCTATACGCTGTCGCGGCACCTGCGCGAGGCGATGACCGACAAGGGCGTGACCCTGATCGTGGATCTATTCCCCGATGTGCCGTTGGACACGCTGCGAAACCGGATATCACGACCGCGTGGAAAAGCCAGTCTTGCAAACCATTTGCGTAAATCAATTGGGCTTAAAGGCGCAAAAATGGCGCTGTTTAACGAATTTGCCCCGGCGCGCGGGGTAAGTTCCCCAAAACGTCTAGCCGATATTCTCAAGGCACTGCCGATGCAATTGCAAGGCCCGCGCCCGATTGACGAAGCGATCTCTACGGCGGGCGGGGTGAAACAAGCAGCGCTGAATGACGGTCTGATGCTGAAATCGCGCGCTGGCGTTTTTTGCGCCGGTGAAATGCTCGATTGGGAGGCCCCCACGGGGGGATATTTGCTGACAACATGTTTGGCAACAGGGCGTCACGCCGGGTTGGCAGCGGTTAAATATTTAGCGGCTGACAAATAATCGTGAAAACCCGATGGCGCAGCCGAGGGCCTGGCCCAAAGGCAGGTTGGTTCTTTGCGAAAGCAAAGACGCCACCGGACTGCGGGAGAGCGCGGCTTTGGCATAAGCAGCGCTCATGCCTGTCTATTTGGAATCTTGAGCGGATTTAGCCATCGCGCGGCGTAAAGCCGGACGGCTGCGCAGGCGTTTGAAATAGTCTCCGACCGCGCCTTTGGGCATATCAACGCCAGATTTTTCTGCCCAGCCTGCACAATGCGCTAGCAGTAAATCGGGCACTGTGATCGTTGCACCCATGACAAATTCGTTGTCTCCCAAACGGATTTCCAGCGTTTTCATGGCATTGGCAAATTCGATTTTTGCAGTCGGAATAACCTCGGGAACACGCATTGCCTCAGGCAAGGCAAAACTGTGTTTGCCGATGGTCCACAACGATCCGTCGATCTCGTCGCAGGCAAAAAAGGTAAAGCTGTCTTGCACTGCACGGTCAATTGTTCCTGCTTTAAAGGTTAGTTTTTCGTGACGATCCGCAAGAAACTGCATAATCGCGACTGAATCTGTAATCACCTGACCCTCAAAAAACAGCGCTGGAACTTTGCCTGTTGGATTATATTCCTTGGCCTCAGGGCTGCGAGGGTTTGCATCGATCATGTCATAATCCAGACCCAATTCCTCCAACATCCAATAAACTCTAAGCGAACGGGATCGGGGTGTGCCAATGACTTTGTACATGAAAATTCCTTAACGAGGGCGCATCATGCTGATGCGGATAAAACTGCGCTCAGTCGCCGCAAATGCGGGTACTGGCTGGCTGGAGCGTAACATAAGGTCGGTTTCCATCAACACTTCTAGCGCTTTTTCCAGCCGTTGCATGCCCCAGCCGCGAATTTGCCGGACCATTTGATCACGGCGCGGGCCAAAAACCGGCGGGCGCGCGCGTGACAGGGCGCTTTCGGGGTTATCGTTCGATGCTGCCGCG
>JAESRG010000112.1 GCA_016764785.1 Paracoccaceae bacterium | reverse complement strand
TAGCTCAGCTGGTTAGAGCCGTCCGCTCATAACGGACTGGTCGTAGGTTCAAGTCCTACCGGGCCCACCACTCAAACTGAGGCGAACCTGGATCCAGTCCAGGTTCGCCTCTGAACCCCGCAGAACCGGGGCCTTTGGCCATATCCCCTGTAAACAGAGACGCTACCTTGAGAGCGAGTATGCCGCATTTCGGCATTCGTCTCTGTTGCCCTGTTTCAGGGTCCAGTCCAGGTATTGTCACATTAACTTGCGGTAGACGCAGATAATCCTGAGCTATGATTTTCAGGCAGCAGCACTTGCTGTTTCCCAAACGCTAAAAGCTTCGGCGCGGCATTGCTTTAAAAAAGTTCGATTGATTAGATGACGTTGGATGTAAAAGTTATTGTAAGTGGTTGAGTGAATATTGAGAAATTTTTGGGCGGATCCCGGTGATTTAAATTTTTGTATTTTTCGTTCTCGTCGCCGAACGGGAAGGTGTGAGTTCTTGGCTCGATTGTTCGATCGCTTATGGTCAATGTGCTCAGCGGTCATACCTAATATTCGGAATGCCTTGTGATAGGATTTCAGTTTATCTGTTAAAATTCGCGTGGGCGCAAAGCCTTGTTTCTTCAATAATTTACGCATCAGTTTCAAGGCAGATTTGGTGTTTCGTTTGGATTGTACGAGGAAATCCAGCACTTCGCCTTCGCTATCAACAGCGCGCCATAGCCAAGGCCTCTTTCCTCGAATAACAATAACCATTTCATCGAGGTGCCATACGTCATTGGGAGTAGGGCGAGAGGATCTTAGGTTTCTGGCTATTAGCTCACCAAATTTTAGAAACCAGCATCGGACTGTCTCGTATGAAATATCGACGCCACGTTCCGCTAAAAGATCCTCGATATCCCGATAGCTAAGCGTAAACCGCGCGTAAAGCCAAACTGCATGCTGAATTATTTGAGGTGGAAAACGATGGCGCTGATAGGAGACCTTTTTCATAGAATGAGATTAGATCGGCATTAATTTCTTTGCTACAAAGTTAATGTGACAACACCTTAATTTGTTCCATAGGCGCTGACGTCAAACAGTCAACGTCGCTTGTCGGTTATGGTTGTTGTGTGACTTTTTCTTGTATGAACTGGTCGATTTCCAAATCAGAGTAGCCCGCTTCACGAAGGATTTCCGCGCTTTGCTCCCCTAGGTGAGGGGGCATACTGCGAATGGTTGACGGTGTCTTCGAAAAGCGGATAGGCGGATCGATCATACGCAGGGTTCCTTCTGTGGGATGTTCTTCAAATCGCCAGAAGCCCGTGGCATTCAGCTGTTCATCTTCTAACAACATCTCTTTAGTCATAACCGTTTGCACAGGGATATTAAGGATATCGAGATCATGTTGCCATTCGGCGGAGGATCGGGTCACGATGATATCAGCGAGCAGGCTGTATATTTCCTGAGAATGTGCAACGCGGGTTGCAAGACTATCAAATCTTGGATCATTCTTGAGATCGTCCCGTCCGGAGATGTCAAAGAGGTCTTGCCAGTTCCGATCAGTATAAGGCAAAACCGCGAGATATCCGTCTGTGGTTGCATAGGGCTTGCGCATTGTGTTCAGCAGCCGTTCGTAACCCATCTTGGCGATGGGTGGTTCAAAACAAGCACCATACAGGTGTTCTACCATAATGAAATCGACCAGAGATTCGAACATGGGCACCTCGATCGCCTGGCCGCCATTGCCACGCTCGCGGTTTAAGAGACCCGCTAATATCGCCGATACAACGTGGAGAGATGAGGCTTTGTCGGCAATGATTGTGGGCACATATCGCGGCTGATCAGAGGTAATCGTCAAAAGATCGGCAAGCCCCGAAGCCGCCTGAATAATGTCATCATAGGCCGGCTTGTTCTCCATCGGTCCGCCCGCCCTGAAACCATAGGCAGCACAATAAATCAAATCGGGATAATCGCCTTTGAACTTATCGTATTCCAACCCAAGTTTTTTCGCAACCTTCGGGCGCAGGTTGTGAACGAAGACGTCGGCGGTTTTGATTACCTTTAGCAACGCCTCCCGTCCTGACGTCTTGGTTAAATCCAGAACAACGCTCCGTTTATTACGGTTAGTCGCGAGATACAGGGATCCCATTCCCGCATTTTTCTTCGGCCCGGAATGGCGCGTTGTATCGCCCGCCGGAGTCTCCACTTTGATCACATCCGCTCCCATGTCGCCAAGCATTTGCGTCGCCCAAGGGCCCAGAATTACAGTGGTCAGTTCAACTACCCGTATACCGTCTAATACACCCGCCATGTTCTTTCAGTCCTTTTACGTTTTTATGTGATCGGGAATGCCAGGCAGCGTCCTGGGTTTTTACTAAATCGCTTTTTCTTCTGGGAGTTTTCCGCCAAGTAGATGCGTTGATTCTCTGGCGGATTGAAGCACCAGACGTTCATTCTTTTCTGAGTTTTTGTTCATACGCTCTGTTGGTCCCGCCAACATGATAGCGGCGAGAACTGTGCCGTTGGCCGAATAAATAGGAGCGGCGAGGGCGCTGGCTCCTACTAGTCTTTCATCAAATGTTCGGGCTATACGATCTTTCTGGATATCCTCAATAGCTGAGCGAAGCTCGGATTTGCCCGTAAGTGTTTTCTCCGTAAATTTTTTCCGGCGACTGGACTTTAAATAAGTATCAAACTGTTTTTGAGGGAAATAAGTGAGGAACAGTTTGCCGGCTACTGTGCAATGAAGCTCGCGACGCTCTCCTATGGTGACGGTATATCTTATTGAACTTGGGCTTTCGACCTTATCAAGGAAGGTGACAAGATATTCATCCGGTACTAAACTTGCGATAATTGCAGTTTCGCCGGTTTTATTGACGAGCTCCACAAGGTTTGGATGAATTAGAGAGACAAATTCCTGATTTGTGTTGGTATTCATTGCTAATGTGATAAATCGCGGCCCCAGAAAATAGCGCCCGCTGGTATCGCGTTTGAGGCAATCCTGTCTTGTCAGTCCAGTGAGTAATCCCACCATGCTTGATTTTGGGATGCAGGTCGTCTTCGCAAGTTCGGAGAGCGTCGCGCCTGTCGGGGTAATTGCCAGGGTTTCCAATATGGTCAGAATGCGTTCTACGGACCTCGGACCTTTGTCCGAAGTCGGTTGTCTGTCCGCTTTATCAAGTGAGTTAGTGTTCATATGATGTAACTTGCAAAAAGGTTATTTGATTGAGGGGCATTTATAATTGATTTGAACATCGTCCGCACCGTTTATTGATTGAGGTAAATACAAAAAATTCCCCAATATATTGTTTTGTCATTACTCGATATCCCTTTTTAAGGCATCCGATAGAAACGATACTAAAACGACCTGGGTTGTTATTCAGGCGTGGGACGTTTTGCATTTCATTACATCCGGCTCTTCAAAAATGCCATTCAAGTTCGTTAGTTTTGTCCATATATTCGAAATGGTTTTCGCATATTTGAACTAATTCCAGAAAAAATCATTATTAGCGTCACTTTTAAATTCTTGTCAAGGCTTTGGTGCAGCAATTGGCAATGTGGTTTATTGCCTGAAAAAATGGATTGACAGATTAGTTATATGGCATACTATTGTTCGAATATAGGATAAATAATTCGTATAATCGAACAATTATAAATATCCTAAAGAGAATATCTGCCGATAACATAAATCGCCTTGGAGGGAGAAATGATGAAACTGAAACTAAAAGAATTTTGTACAATCGCGGGTCTGCTGTCGATTTTACTTACCAGCACCGCTCATGCTGAGACCGTTCTGAGTTGGACGGATGGTGCGCCAAACCGTGGAACACGCGCGGACGCAACTATCTGGATGGCCGAAGAGTTAGCCAAGCGAACCAACGGTGAATTGAAAATGGAATTTCATTGGGGCGGGGCCTTGATGAAGTTTAAAGCCGCGACCAAGGGCATTGGCGCAGGCGCGGCGGACATGGGTTTGATGGTCGCCATCTATAACCCAAAACTACATTTGGGGTACACGATTGCGGATCTGCCGACAAAATATTCCGACCCATGGGTTGGGACCCGCTCAATTTACGAACTGGTTATGAATAATGAAGAATTACAGAAAGAATTTCACAAGCTAAATCTTCAATATATTTCGAATATAACCACCACTCAGATAGAGATGATCTGTAAGGACAAAGTAGTTCGCGATCTTGACGATATTAAGGGACTTAAGGTTCGAGGTATCAGCATTTATGGAAAGGTTCTCGCCGATCTCGGCGCTATTCCCGTTGGTATGCCTTCCTCCGGTGCCTATCAAGGCCTGAGTACGGGACTCATAGATTGTACTTTGATGTATGGCTACGCAATTCCGGCGTTTAAATTACAAGAAGTTGGCAATGAGTTCACTAGGCTGGACTGGGGTGCCTTAATGAGTATGGCCTATGTCATGAATAAAGATGTTTTTGACGCACTTACTCCGGAGCAACAAGAGATTATTTTGCAGCTTGGGTCAGATTTTGTCGATCACTACGCCGAAAAAATTATCGCGGGAAATGCAAAAGCTTATGAGCTTATGGCGGCGGGTACAGACGGAAAAAACAAGGTCAATTTCCACGAGATTTCCCCGGAGGCAAAAGCTGAATTGGAAAAAGCTACTCAGCCTTACGTGGAAGTATGGAGAAAAGAAGCGGAAGAGGGAGGTATTGATGCAAATGCAATGCAGCGCCAATTTCATGAATTGCTGAAAAATTATGACGATGAGCGCAAATCCAAGGGCTATCCATGGAACCGCTAACTGGGAGCGTCTCGCAGAGGCCGGGACCAAGGGCTCTGCGCAAGCTCGAGGGGGTACTCGTTACCCTCTCCGTTTGCTGTATTCTCGGGATATGTTTGATTATCACCGTCACGATTTTTGCGAGATTCTTGTTCGGAGTATCAATTCCCGATGATGTGATAATGGTGCGGGAGTTGATGATTGGTGCTGTTGTTCTGCCCCTTGCCTATGTCGCGGCGGAGAGAGCACATATTATGGTGGAAGTTTTTACGTGTCATATGCCGGATCATTGGCAGCCGAGCCTGAACCTTCTGAGTTCTCTGGTTGGTAGCTTAATGTTACTTCCCATCCTTTACGGAGGCTATCTGGACTTTGAAAGTGTCGCCGCCGATGGTGCGTACTTTTTTGGCGAACTGAATTTGCCTGAATGGCCTGGCCGCCTGATTTTTCTGGTGGGCTATATCGTATTTATCCTGCGCCTTCTGGTCCTGACGGGCGAGGACGCGCTGACTGTCGTACGGACCCTGAGGGGCCGTTCATCCACTTCTTCTGACGAAGGCTAGTTTTCCATGGATCCGACGACTATTAGCCTAATTGGCTTTATTGTCACCCTTATGCTTATTTGCCTGCGGGTACCGATTGGTTTTGCGCTAGCCGGCCTAGCCATCATCTGCACTTACCTGTTTTTCGGTTATAAATCCGGCGATGAGTTCCATGCGGCAAAAGCACTCTATCCGACGCTGGTACTCATTTCATCGAATGCCTTCGAATTTCTGCATTCCTATCCGTTGAGCATGGTTCCATTGTTTATCGCGCTCGGCCATATCGCGTATCACGCGGAGATCACCACGGATATCTATTTTGCGGTGCGTGTCTGGCTGGCGCGGATGCCGGGAGGGCTTGCCATGGCCTCTGCCATTGGCTGTACGGGTTTTTCAGCCATTACCGGGTCCAGTCTTGCCTGTGCCTCAGCAATGGGGCGGATATGTATCCCTGAAATGATACGGTTCAATTACAGCCCACAGCTGGCCACTTCAACGGTGGCGATTGGTGGAACACTTGGGGCGCTGATCCCGCCGAGCATCCTATTTATCCTGTACGGCCTGTTCACCGAACAATCGATCAACAAATTATTTCTGGCGGGTATCGTACCTGGACTATTATCGCTTGTGGGTATTCTGACCGTCGTTTTTATCTGGTCCAAACTGAAACCGGAAGATGCGCCGATTGCCGATGAAACCTATGGGGCGCGTGAGCGCTGGCAGGCGACATTTCGGGCGTGGCCAGCTTTCTCGCTCTTTCTGATTATAATCGGCGGGATATATGGCGGCATATTTACAGCGACGGAGGCTGCGGCGGTTTCGATGTTTCTCGCTTTGGCTTATGGCTTTCTGACTAGAAAGCTGTCCTGGAAGCATTTTCTACAGGCAATGAAGGACACAGTGCTACAAAGTGCGACTATTTTCTTTATAGCTGTTTGTGCCAAGATGTTTGTGGCCTTTATTTCTTTGACGGGCCTTACACATGATCTCATCAACCTCATTGAACACTATCAGATGTCGGACTGGGCCATTCTAATAATGATTGCCTTGATCTACCTGGTGATGGGGATGTTTCTGGATCCGTTGGGAATCATGTTGTTGACATTGCCGTTTGTCATCCCACTGATCGAGGGGATGGGTTATGACCTGATCTGGTTTGGTGTCGTTGTCGTTAAACTGCTGGAAATTGGCCTGATCACTCCGCCTGTCGGGCTGAACGTTTTTATCATCAACAGTGTCGTTAATAATACCATACCAGTTCATACTATATTCCGTGGCGTCATCAACTTTCTCGCCATGGATCTTGTCATCTTTGCATTGATTTTGGCTTTTCCCATCCTCTCCCTCTTCCTGCCAAATTCTCTATAGAATCGGGAGCAATAATAATTGTCGAAAATTGGGTATACTAAGGAGCGATAATATAATGAAGGAATTTGAGTACATTGTTTACGAACCAGTAGATGGACGCGCCAGAATTACATTGAATCGTCCGGAAAAGCGTAATGCCCTCTCCGTAAGTTTGCTGCAGGAACTCAGTGACGCCTTGTGGGAGGCGGATAACGATGCAGAAGTGCATTGCGTGATCTTGAGAGGAGCCGGACCTTCCTTTTCATCTGGTTATGATTTGACGCCAAATCTGAACAATCCATCAAGCAGCACCGTTGGAGGTCGAAAATATCGGGATGGAGGTATTTATGCCAATCCGACGATTGATGATGATATATGGCGTCTGGAGTATAGTCAGCGATTGCGAATGGTCCTGTTCGACATGCATAAACCGTCAATTGCCCAGATCCACGGTCATTGTCTGGCAGGTGGAGCAGATATTGCTCTTCTCTGTGACATGATCATTGCCGCCGATGATGCGACAATCGGATTTCCGCCTGCTCGGGATCTTGGGTCTTTGCCTAACCAGATGTGGCTGTACCATTGTGGCCCGCAATGGGCAAAGCGACTTGTTCTGACAGGAGATACAATTACTGGTAAGGAGGCGGCACATATCGGCTTGGTGATGAAATCAGTTCCGAGTGAATTTTTGGAAGGCGAGGTTGAAGGGCTAGCTGATCGACTAGCAAAAATTGACGCTGATTTGCTTTCTTCGAACAAGAGAATTGTCAATCTTGGCCTGGAACTCATGGGTGCGCGGACCCTTCAAAGGCTTGCTGCAGAAAATGACGGCCGGGCACATCTGGCTCCTGGGACCCGTTATTTTCGAAAGGCAGCAAAAGAAAAAGGCCTGAAGGCCGCTTTAGCAGAGCGCGATGATGGTTTTGGAGATGGTCGGGCCCGAGTGATTGGTCCGGAACAGCGTGATGAAAAGGGAAATTTAGTCGATCCATGAGAAAGGGTGACTCGGAGAACGTCAGTGTAAAAAAACAAGAGAACATCTGCTCGTTCTCAATTTGAATTTCCCAGATCGGCATTGTCACATTAACTTGAAATGGACGCAGAAAAACCGCAGTGAAAACTTTTAGGCAGGGGCGCTTGCAGTTGCCCAAACGCCAAATGCTTCAATGCGACATTGCTTGAACTGAGATCGATTGATTAAGTGACGTTGAAAGTAGAAGCTATTGTATGTGGCCGAATGAATATTGAGAAAGCTTTCCTTGAATAACGATGACCATTTCATCCAGATGCCAGATATCGTTAGGAGTAGGGCGAGAAAATCTCAGGTTATGCGCAATCGGTCCACCGAAATTCTGAAACCAGCGGCTTACCGTTTCATAGGAGATACCCAACCCGCGTTCTGCTAAAAGTTCTTCAACGTCCCGATAGCTCAGCGTAAATCGGGCATACAGCCAGACGGCATGCTGGATGATATAAGGTGAGAAACGATGGCGCTGATAGGAGATCTTTTTCATCGATGAAGACTAATTCAACGCCGTATCCTTTTCCATGAAGTTAATGTGACAACACCCTCATCCAAGCTCAAGGGTTTCCCTCTGACAATGCCCTATTGATGCTTCGCGCTGGGATCCCAGGGCCAATATTTCGCGATGGCGCCAGCGTCCACACGTAGGTCGGTTCCAGTGATCATACGCGCGTCGTCGGAGGCAAGGAAAACTGCGGCTCGACCATAGTCGCTTGGGCTTGGCAGCTTCTGCATTGGTGCCCGTACGCGATAGCTTTCCATAACATCGTCTTTCGGCCGCTCTACACTGCGGCCCCACCGCTCTGCACGATCGAAAGACTCCATGCGATCAGTGGCGGTGGGCGTTAGGCTGTTCACCCTAACGCCATGCTCCGCCAATTCCATTGCCGTCGAGCGCGTGAAATTTAGAAGTCCGCTTTTCGACGTGCTATAGGCAACGTTGCCAGGCTCACCCTGATGCCCGGCTGTAGAGATGATATTTATGATGGCACCGCCTGTCTGTCGCTCGATCATCGATTGTGCAACGTATTTCGTGAACAGGAAGGCACCGCCGAGGATGACCCCAGTTTGCGCCAGCCACTCATCATAGGGCATGTCGAGTACACCTTTCTTGTTAAAGAAAGCGGCGTTGTTGATCAGGATATCAACTCTGCCGAAGGTCTCAACAGCGGCGGCCACAGCCTTGGCTACTTGCGCTTCATCGGTGACGTTGCAGGTGATAGGCAACGCGCGACCGCCATTAGCTTGTATGCTCTTGGCGCAGTCGTTGGCGTTCTCGGCATTGGCATCAGCCGCAATAATGGCCGCCCCCTCAGCGGCCAAGGCTTCAGCAATGCCACCACCGATATTCGGGCTGGTGCCGGTGACGATAGCGACGCGATCTATGAGTTTCATAGTTGTGTCTCCGGCGCGATTAAGAACACCTTGGAAGAGTTGAATATCCAAGTGTCAACAAAGCCCGTTACCTCGGGCTTACGGTTAAGAGCGCTCAGCGCGCCAACTAGGCATGACCAGTTCAGAACTTCCTGCTGGCCACTTTCTTCAATTGCCTGACTTGGGTAATCGCGCCAGGCTTGGTAATCACCCGCACAGAGTTGGTCGTAGAGCTGACGGTCCGCAGGCGTGTCTGGGTATAGGTAGTGATTTTTGCCAACCAGGAAAGCATGTGACCAACCCGAAGAAGCCAATATTGCAACGCGATAGGGCGATTCCTGCAGAATACGTGCGGTGGCAGCTCCGAGATCGAACAATCTACGTGGAGTTGGCGCCGGTGGATCAAGGTCTTCTTCGCTGATAACGCGATCAAATGCCGGCATGCCACCTTTTTGGGCAATTACTTTTCGACCATAACAATTGATCGCGAATGGAATGATTGGATAATCGAATCCTTTGCGATCGTAATCCAGGTAATAAATCGCATTTGTAAATGCGTGACCGAGCGGATGATGCAGCGGTTTGTATGCGTAAGCTGTATCAAAACCTTCTTCTATCAGGCGCGAAGCCAAAAATTTCGCAGCAACCCGGTTTCCAGGAAGCTCATAGACTTTCTCAGTTTCACCCCACACGTTATTCGCCGGTGGAGAAAAGCTAAAGTTATCATATGCGCTGATGCAAAACGGCGGGATAATGTCTTCACGAAAGTTTTCATATTGATCATCGCCCCAAATTAATACGAAATCTGGGTTGAACTCATCCAGGGCGTTGCGCACTCGACGGAACCAGCCAACAAGTTCATCGCGATGGTGGCTCGCCGCCGCCGCTCC
>JAESRG010000111.1 GCA_016764785.1 Paracoccaceae bacterium | reverse complement strand
GGTATCTACATCACCCCCCCCTGCAAACCCTGTGGCCACTTCGGCAAAAGCACGCAAACCCGATGCGCTGGTTTTCCCAACGGAACCGGTGCTGGGTCGCCGATTGATACTCTTAGTTATTTGATGGCGGAAAGTTAAGATATGACCACCGAACCTAAAAAAACCGGCACTAAACGATGGGTTAAAATCCTGCTTGTTGTGTCACTTGGACTTAATCTGATGATTGTTGGCGTGGTTGTTGGCGTTGCTGTCAACGGCCCTCCGGTGTTTCGAGCACCACAAAATCACGATGCGGTTGGCTTCTTGAGCAACGCATTGCCTGATCAAAATCGCCATCAATTACGTCGTGAGCTGGTTGACCATCGCGACACCTTCCGCGCGGGGCGGAATGCCTTGCGTGGCCTGCGCAGCCAAATGATTGAGGCTTTGCAACAAGAGCCGTTCGACATTGACCAGATTGAGCAGTTGTTAAAAAGCCAACGCGGTCAGTTTATCTCGCTGGGGGAGCTGGCCCACGATGCTTTGATCGGCCAGATCGCAGAGCTTTCACCAGCCGAACGTGCAGAGTATGTAGAAAGATTACGTCGTGAAACGCGCCCACGACGTCCGTCTAACTAAGCAGCAGATGCAAAAAACGATACCAAATTTCGACCGTTATCTTTGGCGCGGTAAAGTGCCTGATCTGCCTGTTTTATAAGGTCGTCAGCATCGCAGTTGATCGCTGATCCGATGGCAACACCAACGCTGACGGTTACGCTTAGTGTGTCACCGGATTTCAAAATAAACGGCTCTGATTCAATTGAGGAACGCAGCCGTTCAGCGGCTTTTTCAGCAACAAACCGTCCGGCATCCGGCATCACAACCAGAAATTCTTCGCCGCCCATGCGCGCCACCAGATCAACGCCACGCACATTTTCCTGAAGTCGCCGCGATAATTCTTTGAGCACCAAATCACCGGCATCATGGCCTAATGTGTCGTTAACTAGCTTGAATCGGTCCAAATCCATCATCATCACACTGAATTCGCCTTTGGATTCTACGGCGCGGTCAATTATTTTCGACATATGCTGGGTGGCATAACGCCGATTATACAGTCCCGTCAACGGATCAATCACCGCCATTTTCAGCCCGTCCCGCATGTTCGAGCGCAGCCGGTCCGAATATTTTTTGCGTCGCAGTTGCGAGCGGAGCCGCACAACCAGCTCATTTGGGTCAAACGGCGCCATGATATAATCACTCGCCCCCAGATCGAGGCCGCGTGCAGCAGTTTCGACCGTCCCATCGCTTACCACAAAAAGAATCGCTGATTGCCGCGTTTCTGGTTTCGATCGCAAGGCTGAAACCAGTCGCAGCCCATCGCCGTTTTCCATCATATTTTGGCTAACGACATAGGCGTCCGGCAATTCAAGGCTTGAAATGTTTAGGGCTTCTCGTTCGCTTAAGGTGCCAATCACTTTCACATCAAGATTTTCCAAGATTGACTCGCGCCAACTTTTCCCGATCTCGCAATCGGGCGGGGACAACATAACAGTTTCCTGCCCCTCATCCGAGTGGTCCAGAGACTCAAGAAAATCGCTTAATCCCATTTCGCGAGACGTGGTATCGCGCATGCGCAGTTCGTCAAACATCATCTTGACCCGCATCAGGTTTCGCACCCGTGCAAATAGCGCTAAGTCATTGATAGGTTTTGTTAAAAAATCATCGGCCCCCGCATTTAAGCCACGAATTCGTTCCTCTGGAGAGCCCATTGCAGTAACCATAACGACAGGTATGTGTGAGGTTTCAGGGCTGGATTTTAGCTGTTTACAAACCTCAAATCCATCGATGTCTGGCATCATTACATCAAGTAAAATGACATCAGGCAATTCACGATGAGCGACTTCTAGTGCTTTATTACCGCAATCGGCTTCCAATACATCATAATATGCGGTTGAAAGTTTTGCTTTGAGGATCAATCTATTTGTTGCAACATCGTCTACAACCAGTATTCGGCCGGGCATACATCACCTATTAATTCAGAGTATAAAATGATAAAAATTTGTGCGCTCAATCTGCACCATAAAGATTAACGAAACCTTCACTAAATGGCTAAAAAGACAGAATGAAACAAGAACATGCAGAAACATTAGCGATACAGGCGCTAGGTTGGCTTGCCAATGAGACCGAACGACTTGAACATTTTCTTAATGCCAGCGGAGTATCGGTTGATGACTTGAGGAATCGTGCACAGGAACCCGAATTTCTGGGTTTTGTGCTCGATTTTATGTTGCTAGACGACAAAACAATTCTAACCTTTGCCGAAGATACCGGCAATCACCCCGAAGACATCAGCCAAGCGCGGTTTGTCCTGTCCGGCGGCCTTCCAAATTGGACGTGAGCATGAAAATTGATGGTATTCTGTTCGATAAAGACGGCACGTTGTTTGATTTTCAGACGTCATGGGGCCCTTGGTTTGCGCGGATGCTGCGGGATCTGGTTAAAGATGAGGGCAAGGCGAAATATTTGGCTGGACTGCTAGATTTTGACCTAGTGTTGCAATCATATGCCCCCGAAAGCGTGTTGATCCACGGCACAATTGAAGATTTCCTAGATGTAATTGCGCCGCGGGTTACAAACTGGACGCGCCAAGACCTTAGCCAGCATATTCAAAAGGAATCCGAGACGGTCACGCAGATGCCGACCGTACCGTTGGTACCGCTTTTTGACAGCTTTATAACGGATGGCTTGGTGCTTGGGATTGCCACCAACGACAATGAAATACCGGCGCGTGCGCAGTTAAAAACCGCCGGCGTGCTTGACCGGTTTGCTTTTATTGCCGGATGCGACAGCGGTTTTGGTGCAAAACCCGAAAGTGGTATGCAGCACGGATTTTGCGAGGCGACGGGGCTGGATGCGGCGCGTGTTGCTATGGTTGGTGATAGCAGCCATGATCTGGTATCGGGCCGCAACGCTGGCATGCAGACCATCGCGGTGCTGACGGGGGTTGCCAGCCGGGCAGATCTAGCCCCGCTGGCGGATGTGGTCTTGGATGATATTGGGCAGATTGCGGCCCTTATAAAATAAAATCATCCACCGTGAAGTCTATTCCGCCCCGCAAGAATATCTTCATATCGATGACGCCATCTCCGTCCAGATCAATGCGCAAAATTGTGTTGCCTTTGGCGTTTATTTGATACCGCGCCTCGGCGTCTCCAGTTCCTGAGAACCCAGCGTCTCCGATAAAGTTGAACTCGTCAGCGATGATCTGCGAAAGATCAATCGTATCAATGCCGGTTTCAAAATCAAGAATACGGTCGGCGCGCCCGCTGGCTGCACTGTCTGAGGCCTGAATGAAAATGAAAGTATCGGCTCCCTCGCCGCCTCTCATGACGTCGCGACCAGCACCGCCGACAAGTATATCGTCGCCTTTACCCCCGCTAAGCCGATCGTCTCCCTCGCCGCCATAAAGCGTATCATTGCCACGATTTCCCCAGATTTTATCATTTCCGTCGAGGCCGTAAATGGTATCGTCACCGCGCATTCCGCGCATCCAGTTTGCACCGACTGTATCTGTCAGAATATCATCTGATCGCGTGCCAAAAAGCTGGGCATCGAACTGCATTGCATAAATGCCTGAGCCATCGCCATCAAAAGGGCTACCATCCCAGGTGATGATAAACCCACCATCTGATAGGACCGTGATATCGGCGTGGCTAAATGTATTGAGGTCTAGTTCTCCGTCGATCCTTGCCGCAATAACAAATCCTGTGCCAGCCCGGTCGCCGGCAGCATCGTACCGTTGTCCGACAACTTCGACGTCATTGCCATATCCCGTAAGTGTTGAAACAACTATAAACCCACCATCTGGCAGGGCCGAGATTGATGCGAATAACCCACCAGAGACCGATCCATTGATCCGAAATTCATCGCCAATCGGATTGCCGCTCGAGTCAAAAATTTGCGCGCCGGTAAATCCTAAACTGTTATCAAAATCCATCGTTGTCCAAACAACAACAAAACCGCCACCCGCAAGGCCGATTACAGCCGAGTCTTGCTGCATGGCAGGGTTATAAGAATTTACCTGAAATTCCGAACCGATTGGATTTCCTGCGGCATCATACAGTCGGGCAAAGATGTTTTCTTGATCAGGATTTCCCTTTGTTTGCCAAGTTATGACAAATGCGCCGTTTTTCAACGCTGTGACCGATTGTTGCCCCTGCATATCGATGTGATTTGTCGTGGTGACAAGTAAACCGCCTATGGCTTGTCCGTCAGACGAATACAACTGACCATAAGATTCGAGGCCACTGGGCAGACCGGAACCGCTTGTCCATGTAATGATAACATTGCCGTTTGATAGCGTGGTGATATCAGGCAGAAACCCGGGTTGGTAAATATCAAAGCCGAACTGAGCGTCAGTGGACAACCCGTCTGGAAGGAACCTTTGAACGCTGACACCGGATGAGCCGCCAAAATCATCGGTTTGGAAATACGCGATAATAAATCCGCCATCATCCAAACCTGTTACCGAAGGGGATGAGTGGAAATTGTGCGTGCTATCCTGATATTTAGATATAAAAAATTCAGCGTCCAACGGATTGCTGTTGGCGTCATAGCGTTGGCCATAATACCCATAATCGCCGCCGTCCATTATTGATGACCAGACAATAACATAGCCACCATCAGCAAGCGCTGTGATGTTTGGGTATACCTGATCGTCAGTGGATGAAGAATTGACCTGAAATGCGGGGCCAACGGGTTTGAACCCTTTTGTCATTTGAGACCTACAATATAAAAATAATATAAACTTTGAACAAATTGTATCGGGCTTTCAAATTCATTACAATCCACAGTTGTGATTTTGGTGCCAAGAGACACCATCGGCTTTTAGCCTAGTAGGCAAACGCCGCCCTGTGGATAAGCAAAATATCCGCATTGCCACACGGCGGCTATTCGATCTGGTGACTAAACGCTCTGAAAACTATCTGTTTTCAAGGAAATGGTACGCCTCGATGATCGTCGTGGTCAGCCCATCAAAAAACCCTGGCACGCTGATCGCAATAAGGCTTTCGGGGGCGTCTGTTTCATCGCCAACGATGTTTTTGGTTGGTTTCACAACAAAAAAGTCACTCGGAGCCTTGAGCAACTCGCGGTAACTCGCGCCTTTTCCGTGCTTCAACACGTTAACCGCAAGATAGTATTGATGGACCCTTTTGGACAGATCAGTTTGACCTTCCGCTAACAGCAGTGATGTCAATTTTCGTGAAAACGGCCCACGTCTAAAGTGGTGCTGCATCCGCGCTTCAAAAACCGCAAAGATATCAACTGCGGCCAGCTCAAGCGAAACTGTCGCGGCCTGAAGGTCTTTAACTTGGCTGTCAGATCCGCTTTGTCCGTCCATCAATTTCAAAATTTCTGAAATAGTATCTTCAACTGTCTTTGCATTGGCCTGCGCTGCCGCAACCTGTTCAAGTAAGCCCTGTGACGCGTCCATTGTTCATTCTCCCTAAAGTCTAACTTCCTTTACGCTATTTGGTTGGGAATGATAATAGTGCAGAATTGGTAAATCTGAGATTATGCACTTTGCCATGAAACATGCCCAACAACAGCGTGGAGCAGCAACGGCGCGCGTTCGGGTCGTCTTGCGCGGTTGGGTTCACGATATCGTTGGAGCCAACTACGATTACCACATCGTATTCACTCCCAACAATCGCCAGCCAAACCCTTTAGATTGACCGCTGAGCGCATTTGAGTGCATTGCCTGACGGGGCGATATCCCCTGATGGTTTTGTGGCCAGTGTCCGGCGAGGGTGATTATAGCGTGAGATTGGTCAATATGGGGTTTGGGGGGCGAGCGGTGACATGCCACCGATCATCATTATCGTTCGCCAATATGGGTTTGAGCAATTACCAACCCATCAATAAAATGCATGCCGCACCAATTTCCGCTGTCGACAGTGCTCCCAATCCGCTTAATTCGTCTGTCGAACCTTTGATGCAATTGATGAGATTTCCGGCCTTTCTTCGTACACCCTCGAGTCCAATTCTTTCAAACTCATCTTGGCCGATAACGCCCGCTGTCCAATCTGCAGCAGTAGCAAGTTGGTTTGTGTAAGTTGCTGCGCTCCACTCTTCAATAGTGGAGTCATGGAGTGTGCCACCTTGAAACCAACTGGTTTCTCGCTGTCTAGGGTCTTGAGCTTCTGAATCTGAGAGGATCGATCCGACGGCAGCCAGAACAAGTACAATTCCAACAATCCAAACAAGAGCCTTCATCTATCACACCTTTAGGTAACTTTGGAAATATTCGTGGCTCTGAATTTAGGTATCAAGTACCTTTCCCATTTTCTCAGCCTATCCAATTTTATTACTTTAGTTTACTACTATAGAGATAGTTTGTGGACTGTCTATTCTGTTTTGAATACGTGTACTAAAACACTCACCCAATCCGTTGCAACAACGCATCCATACTTGCCTTCGCATCCCCATAAAACATCCGCGTGTTTTCCTTAAAGAACAACGGGTTCTCGATGCCCGAATAACCTGTGCCTTGACCACGTTTGCTCACAAACACCTGTTTGGCGTTCCAGACCTCCAGCACCGGCATACCGGCGATAGGGGAATTTGGATCTTCTTGGGCGGCAGGGTTCACGATGTCGTTGGAGCCAACCACGATCACCACGTCGGTTTTGGCGAAATCGTCGTTGATTTCGTCCATTTCCAGCACATAGTCATACGGCACTTTGGCTTCGGCCAGCAGCACGTTCATGTGACCGGGCAGGCGGCCTGCAACGGGGTGAATCGCGAAACGCACCTCTTTGCCTTTGGCGCGCAAACGTTTGGTCAGTTCTGAAATTGACTGTTGGGCCTGCGCCACGGCCATGCCGTAACCCGGCACAATCACAACGCTGTTTGCGTCTTCAAGTGCTGCGGCCACGCCGTCGGCGTCAATCGCGATTTGCTCGCCCTCAATTTCCATTGCGGGGCCGGTTGGGCCGCCAAAGCCGCCCAGAATAACCGAGATGAACTTACGGTTCATTGCCACGCACATGATGTATGACAGAATCGCGCCCGAGGAACCCACAAGCGCGCCAACGACGATCAGCAAATCATTGCCCAGCATAAAGCCGGTCGCGGCAGCGGCCCAACCCGAATACGAGTTCAGCATCGACACAACAACGGGCATATCAGCGCCGCCAATGGCCAGCACCAGATGCGCGCCAATTGCCAAGGCAATCAACAGCATTGGCAGCAATGCCCAAAGGCCCGCGCCGTTCATATAAAGGATTAGCAAGATAAACGTGGCCACCAAGCCCGCGATGTTCAGCAAATGCCGGTTGGGCAGGATCAGGGCTTTGCCGTCCAGCCTGCCGGACAGTTTTGCAAACGCCACGATTGAGCCGGTAAAGGTGATGGCCCCGATGAACACGCCGAGGAATACCTCAACGTGGTGGATGCCGATCAGCGCCCTGAATTCACCAAACTGCTGCATCATTTCTGCGCCCAACATCGACGCAACCGCGCCAGCCGTGCCGCTGTTGGCGTCCATCATATGGAGCGCCTGAAGCATGCCCGCCATTTCGCCCGAGGGGCTGATTTCAGAATTTATCCCGATAAATACCGCTGCCAAACCAACGAATGAGTGCAGTGCCGCGACCAATTGCGGCATTTCAGTCATTTCAACGCGCTGGGCAATATAAGTGCCCGCAACCGCGCCGATGCCGATCATCGGAATCAAGAACCAATATGATTGAACCTGTGGGCCAAGGATGGTCGCGGCAACCGCGATTCCCATCCCGATAATGCCGTACCAGACTGACCGTTTGGCGCTTTCCTGATTAGAAAGCCCGCCTAACGCAAGAATAAAAAGAACCGAGGCGGCAACGTAACATGCCTGAACTAAACCGTAACTCATGTTATAAACCCCTAGCTTCTCTGGAACATGGCCAACATCCGGCGGGTGACCATAAAGCCCCCGACAATGTTGATCGTAGCAATTAGAACGGAAATACCGGCAAGCAGGCTGACAAACCAACCGCCTCCGCTGATTTGGAGCAACGCCCCGACGATAATAATGCCGGAAATCGCGTTGGTGATCGCCATAAGTGGCGTGTGCAGCGCGTGGCTGACTTTCCAGATGACTTGAAAGCCAATAAACACGGCCAACACAAACACTATAAAGTGCTGCATAAAGCTGACGGGGGCAAACAGGCCCAATAACAGCATTAGCAAGCCGCCAGCGACAAGAATGCCGGTCTGTTTGGCGCCCGCTGCTTTCAGCGCGGCGATTTCGTCGGCTTTGATCTGTTCTGCTGATTTTTCAACCGGTTTTGGTTTTTGTGCCGCAATGGCCTGAATTTTCAAAGGTGGCGGCGGAAAGGTGATTTCGCCTGCATGGGTGACGGTCGCGCTGCGAATAACGTCATCTTCCATGTTTTGCACCGGCACACCGTCTTTTTCGGGTGTCAGGTCATCCATCATATGACGGATGTTATTGGCATAAAGCATGGAGGATTGCGCGGCCATCCGGCTGGGGAAGTCGGTATAACCAATAATGGTTACGCCGTTTTTCGACACCACTTTTTCGTCCATCACGGTTAGATCACAGTTGCCGCCTTTTTCAGCGGCCAGATCAATCACGACTGAACCAGATTTCATCGCCAAAACCATATCTTCAAGCCATAATTTCGGTGCATCGCGGCCCGGGATCAGGGCGGTGGTAATGACAATGTCCATGTCCGGCGCTAGCTCGCGGAATTTTTCAAGCTGCTTTTCACGAAATTCAGGGCTGGAAACCGGGGCATAGCCGCCAGTTGCAGCACCGTCAGCTTGTTCTTCGTCAAAATCGAGGTAAACGAATTCAGCGCCCATTGATTCAATTTGCTCGGCCACTTCGGGGCGCACGTCAAACGCGTAAGTAATCGCACCAAGCGAGGTTGCGGTACCAATGGCGGCCAGTCCGGCGACGCCAGCACCAACAATTAACACTTTGGCAGGGGGAACTTTACCCGCTGCCGTAATTTGCCCGGTAAAGAACCGACCAAAATTGTTGCCTGCTTCAATAACGGCGCGATACCCGCCAATGTTTGCCATCGACGACAGCGCATCCATTTTTTGGGCGCGACTGATACGCGGCACCATGTCCATGGCGATGGTTGTCACGTCTTTGGCACGTAATTCTTCCAGCAACTCCTCAGATTGAGCAGGCCAGATGAACGAAATTAGGGTTTGACCTGTGGTAAAACGCTTGACCTCAATCGGTTCAGGCGCGCGCACCTTGATAACAATATCAACAGCTTTCCACAGTGCGGCACCGGTTTTAACAACCTCAACGCCCGCGTCCTTATAGTCAGCATCAGAAATGCCAGCCCCAAGCCCTGCGCCGGTTTCCACCACACAATCATAGCCACGTTTTTGCAACAAGGCCGCAGATTGCGGCGTCATCGCCACACGTTTTTCGTTCTCAAAAATCTCTTTTGGCGCACCAATCTTCATATTCTTCCCCCAAGCGTACGGATTTTATTTGAGTAAGCCTTAGCAATAACGACATTTTGTTGATTTGCAAAGGCAGGATAATTAACATGCTCAAATCATTGAACAGTTTGACCAATCATTCGCAGACCGTCAAAATATCATTCAACGGTTTTTTGATTTTTGCCACTGCTGGAACCGTGGCGGTCTTAGCCGGATGCCCAACTGCAATGATCATTGTTGGCTTTTCAGAAGCCGGACGATCAAGCATTTTATTCAGAAATTTCATCGGGTTGGGCGTGTGCGTCAGGGCTGTTAACCCAGCATGATGCAACGCTGCCAGTAAAAACCCGGTGGCGATGCCAACACTTTCCGGCACATAATAGTTTTTGAAACGTTCGCCGTCTTCAAACTGCCCATAACGCTGGGCGAACACCACGATTAGCCATGGTGCAACTTCAAGATGCGGTTTATCGTCGTTGGTGCCGATCGGCTCCAACGCCTTTAACCACTCATCACCGCCGCCGCCCGCATAGAACTTGCGTTCTTCCTCCTCTGAGGCCTCACGGATTTCTTTTTTGA
>JAESRG010000110.1 GCA_016764785.1 Paracoccaceae bacterium | reverse complement strand
CCGGACTGGTCCGGCGCGAAAACACTAATAGCTGTATTCAGCATATTTCCGGTTGATATCACCGCACCATTCGCCACGATAAAGACGCTCCAGCTTTTTGGCTGGTGAAAACCCGCGATCGACAATTTCCTGCAAAGCATTCAGAAAATGGGTCTCGTCGGGGACTAATCCACCTGCCCCTGGTTTGGCGCGCGCTTTCAGGCCACCATGCGCGATCTCAAGCAATTCTTTCGCAATTGACAGAACTTGCCGCCCGCCAATTTCAGCGTCCAAACCATTTTTGGCAACATCCAAACGCAACTGATCGCGTTGCTCGGCTGTCCAGCCTTTTGCAACATCCCATGCCGCATCCAGTGCGTTTTGATCATAAAGCAGGCCCACCCAAAACGCGGGCAATGCGCAGATCTTACGCCACGGGCCACCGTCAGCGCCCCGCATTTCAAGGAACTGTTTGATCCGCGCGTCGGGGAAAGCAGTGGTCAGGTGGTCGGCCCAATCCGACAACGTTGGTGTTTCGCCGGGCAATGCGGGTAGTTTTCCAACCAAAAAATCACGAAAACTCTGACCCAGCGCATCGATATATTTTCCGTCGCGATAGACAAAATACATCGGCACATCCAGCGCATATTGCACCCATGCCTCAAAGCCAAATCCGTCTTCAAATGCGAAAGGCAGATTGCCGGTTCGGGCCTTGTCGGTGTCTTGCCAAATTCGGGCGCGCCAGCTTTGATAGCCCGTCAACTTGCCCTCAAAAAACGGAGAGTTAGCAAACAGTGCGGTGGCGATCGGCTGCAAAGCCAAGCCAACCCGCAGTTTTTGCACCATGTCCGGTTCACTGGAAAAATCTAGATTCACCTGAATTGTGGTGGTGCGATACATCATCTGCGTGCCATGTGTGCCCACGTCGCGCATATATTTGGTCATCAGCTTATAACGGCCCTTGGGCAGGATCGGCATTTGTTCTTCGGTCCAGTCAGGGGCGGCACCCATGCCAAAAAACCGCGCGCCAATGCCGTCAGCAATATCTTTGACTTCTCGCAAATGATCGTTGGCCTCGTCGCAGGTCTGGTGGATGCTTTCCAGTGGTGCGCCCGACAGTTCCAGCTGCCCGCCCGGCTCCAGTGACACATTGGCACCGTTTTTGGTCAGGCCAATCAGGTTGCCTTCTTCCAGAACCTCAGACCAGCCGTATTTATCGCGCAGCCCCTCAAGCAAAGCCTTGATTGAGCGCTCGCCCTCATAGGGGATCGGGTTGAATGTGTCTTTGCAATAGCCGAATTTCTCGTGCTCGGTGCCGATGCGCCAGTCCTCTTTGGGCTTGCAGCCATCGGACAGATATTGCGCCAACTGATCATGGCTTTCAATTGGCCCGCCGCCGGTTTGAGGTATGGACATGTTGGCACTCCCGCTATTGTTTCAATGTCAGATAAGGTCGAAAACTGGCGTGCGCAAGATGATGACGAACAGTTTACTTACCCTTTTCCCAAATGGTCTGGATAACAAGCGAATTCGACTTGGCAGCGCGGCTAATTCGGTCGACGCCCATCCCGCGCAGGGCCGAGAACGCCTCAATCAAGGCATCCGCGCCTTTTGCGGTAAACGGAATCATAACCGGCGGACCGTCAAACGAATACAGCACCCAGTTGCACCCCCCATTGCGGGTCGGCGAGACATCAATTTTACGCAAGGAATCGATGCTGACCACACCGCCAAGATGCGGGGCCAGATAGGTGATATTACGCTCGTCGATTTCAACCAGCCCAACGCCCATACCATCACCGCGCAGCTGCATCCGCAGCAGCGCGATGTATAACAGACTGCCAACAGCAGCCGTCAGGGCCAAACCCAGCAGCCCCATTGTCCAGCTTGACCAGACATAGGCCAGCCACAAGACGCGAAGGGTTGCCAATAGAAGAATTGCAAAAACGATGGTTTCCTGCCAACGTTTCAGGGTTTTCACGGCCTCAGGTCGCAGAAATTCCATCAGTTTTTCCCTGTGGTATGGTCAAAAATCACCAAGGTGAATTCGCCGATTTGTTGAAATCCAACCGCACGATAGGCGGCCGAAGCATAATCATTGGCTGAAAATAAAATCGCCTTTTTGACGCCGTTTGCACGGGCCTCAGCCAGATGCAATGCTACCGCGCGTCGTGCATAGCCCCGGCCTCGCAGAGTTGGTGGCGTGTAAACACCGCCGACCTGAACCATATCGGGCAGCACTGCATTAAAAGCGGTTTGCGCCACCGGTTTACCATCGTCAAACAGAATGCGCAGTTTGTCCAGCTTGGTGCGATTATCGGCGTCTTGATAAGCTTCGGTTTTGGTTTTTTCAGTATTCGATCGTTTAAGCGCTTCGATAGAATATTCATGAGACCACTGGTGCAATATATCCATATCGTCGGGTTGCGGAGCGGCCAGAACTTGCTTGGTGATGTCGGGGATTATCAAATCCTCAAGGTCCAGTTTAAACAGCGGTTCCACGTCATCCAGCGTGCCGCTGGTGTTGCTCAAACCAAGCAAGGCACGAAGCTGCTCAACCTGTCCAGCGTCACCCAGCATACCCATTGGTTTTGGGATCGGCCCCAGTATCTTCCCGATATGGCTGGCAATTTCCGGCAACCCAAATGGCGCTTGCACCATCACCATCGTGTTATTGCAAATTGCGCCAACACCGGCAATCTGGCCGGCAGTTTCATACAGGAAGTACCGCATGGCAAAGGGGTCAACGGTGTTCCCCAAGCCAAAGTCCTGCAGATTGCTGCGCAGAAACATCGAGGGGTCAGAATGTTGCCGCAGGAATTTCGACAGCGCCGGAATATCCGTCGCCACCGCTTCGCGGATCATTTCCAGTCCCCCAACACCTGCTGCCATGCGGTCATCGCGGCAATTACTGCCGTATCCGCGCGGAGAATGCGGGGACCAAGGCTAACGGCTGTGGTTTGAACCAGCGCTTTTAACTGTGCAGATTCGTCAGGCGAAAAGCCGCCTTCAGGGCCGATAATGATCGCCCATTTACCAGCAGTTTTACCCTGTAATGCTGCGGCGGCCGGCAGACTGTCACGGCTTTCGTCGCAAAACATTAATTGCCGGTCTTCTGGCCATGCATCAAGTAGTGCCGTAAATTTGACCGGCTCGCTAACCTCGGGAACAGAAGTTGCGCCGCACTGTTCGGCTGCTTCAATCGCGTGGGTTTCCAGACGCGCCAGATTAAGACGATCTGAATTGGTATACTGGGTCGTCACGGGCATGATCTGCCTAGCCCCCATTTCAACCGATTTTTCCACGATAAACGCCGTGCGCGCCTTTTTGATCGGCGCAAACATCAGCCAAAGATCGGGCGGCAACTGCAAGGGCTTGGTCTGTTCAAGGCAAGCCAGCAGCCCGTTGCGCTTACCGGCTTTAACAACCTCGGCCAGCCATTCGCCATCAACCCCGTTAAAAACCATCAGTTGATCGCCAAGTTTCAGGCGCATCACGCCAAACAAATAGTGTGCTTGCGCCTGACCAATCGGCACCGCCTGCCCTGCCGCCATTGGCATTTCAACAAACAACCGGATTTTTGCTTTGCGCTTCATTTAGCCCACCGGCTCAAATTTTTTGAGATCAGCATTATAGGACATCAGCCCGCCATCGCGAATATTGTGCCAAAGCCCGTGTAGGGTCACATTACCTGCATCAATTGCGTCGCGCACAAACGGAAAGCCCAGCAAGTTTTCCATCGCGATCACCACACCCACATGCTCAAATGCCTGAATGCGTGCGTCATCATCCTCAATGTCACGCACCCGCGCATAGCCAGGCCGCAGAATGTCCATCCAGCGGTCAACAAAGCCTGCGCCCTGCGGCGCTTGGTTGTTATGACAACTGTCATGGCAATGCCGCACCCCGCCGCATTGTGAGTGGCCCAACACGATAATATGTTCTACTTTTAACGCCAAAATCGCAAATTCAATCGCAGCCGAGGTGCCGTGATGCGCGTCATCAATCGTATAGGGTGGCACCAGATTGGCGATATTACGGTGGATAAAAAACTCGCCGGTTTCAGCCCCGAAAATCGAGGTCACATGCACACGGCTATCGCAACAGGAAATCACCATCACCTTGGGGTGCTGGCCTTCATCGGCCAATCGCACATGATCGGCCTGTTTTTCAATAAAATGGGTGTCTTTCCAGTTTTTATAACGGGAGACGAGATATTCCGGCAGAGGCGAAACAGCTTTCATAAAACAAGACCCTCACAACAAATGTTGCAAGGGTTTTAACCTGTTCAGCGTATGGATTTCAACGGCCTAAATGATCAGGATATCATCCAGCAAGACGTTGATATCGGTAATACCTTGAAATCTGATGATGTCGCCGTTCCCAAAATCCAATTCGACCAAGCCCTTAGCTGCATTAAAGCTGCCGTAAGTGTCGAGAACCTGCTGAACCGTCAACCCACCACCCCAAATATCAGCATCAAGATGGATCGTATCAATATCATCTTCAAAATCACGAATACGATCAACGCCGAAATTCGTATTGAAAACGAAAGTATCTGCGCCGCCGCCGCCAATCAGCTTGTCACGTCCAACGCCCCCCGTCAGGATGTCATCACCCGCACCGCCCCAAAGGACGTCTCGGCCAGAACCGCCGTACAAAATGTCGTTGCCAGAACCGCCTATCAGCTTGTCGTGTTTGCTGCCGCCATACAGAATGTCAGCACCAGCCCCACCTTTTAGTACGTCGTCTTGATGACCACCCCGCAGAAAATCATCACCATCGCCACCAATAAGCAGGTCGTCACCATCGCCGCCTTTGAGCCGGTCATTACCGTCACCGCCCTTGAGGGTATCATCGCCAGCGTCACCCACCAGCTTATCGTTGCCGTCATATCCCAAAATCAGATCGTTGCCGCCGCCACCTTTAATCAGGTTATCAGCACTGTTTCCATAAATTGAGTCATCCCCCGACCCTGAAAAGAAATTTTCGATCACAGTGCCACGGGCAATAATCATATTGCCAGTAAAACCGTTAACATCGGAGATCCCCTCGGCTAACAGGTTCACCGTTTGGTTGGCAGTGACCGAACTGAAATCAATGGTATCAATGCCACCATCATCAAGGATCGTAAATGTTGTGGCTAACGTAAATACAGTATCATAGTACCCACCCGCATTGGAATTCTCACCATAAGTGGTGTTCCCGTCGCGTATATCTCCAGCAATGCCATAAAGGTTCTGAATGGCAATAATATCGGCAATCATTGGCGTCATCGCGTAAACATAACTTGCATCGATGGATGTGTTTTCTGACTGGCTGAAGTATGACATCAATGTCGCTTGCCACGAATCGTTCAGGTAATGATTGTACCCAGAGCCATCCTCTTGATAATTTATTGTTGGACCACCGGGGACATAGTTATAATCTCCGGCGTGGGCTAATCCTAAAGCGTGACCAATTTCATGCATATATACTTGGAAGGAATATGAATTAAGGTTGCCCGCATCCCCTGAAATCCATGATGTTTCGATACTTACATATGCATCCGCTATGTTGCCCGATCCCACAAAATATGAGAACCCGCCTATCGCACCACCGCCAACGATATTATCATCAAATGTTATATCTGCTGTTCCGGAAAATGACGTTGAAAAGTTAATGCCAGATACCTTTGACCATGCTTCCAGTGCCGCCTCAGCAAAAAAACGGCTGTCCGCAGTAATCCCGGTCAGATCGACGGTAAGGGTTCCACCAATGGCTATGTTAAAACTATGTGCTTGCCCCCCCCAGCCGACATTGGTTAACTGAAATGAGATATCATCAAGCGAGAATATTGGCAGGGTTGCGGCGCGCAATGACACCTGACCTACGTTATCGTTTTCAACTCGACTAACGTCACCATCAAACCAATCACTGACTGGGCCAATCCCGAAATTTGAATCCAACATAATAGCCATTACCTCAATATTTTTTGTTGATACTCAAACGCAAATAAAAACGCGCCGTTTTTCACAGACATAAATCAACTACATCCCTGAATTAAACCCGAACCAAATGTTTAATCTTGTATTAATTTGCCAACTCCACCGATTAGAGTCAATGTTTGAATGCCTCTGCGGCCTAATCTCGCACCAAAACTCGCTGATTTTCGGCTGGGTTAGCTTGACCGTTGCATTTCCATTTGTTGACGGCCATATATGCAGAACACCGTTTCGGAGAAAACATGAAAAACTATCTCGAATTTGAAAAGGGCCTTGCCGAAATCGAAGGCAAAGCCGAAGAATTGCGCTCTATGGCGCGGCAAAACCCCGAGATGGATATCGAGGCCGAGGCGGCCGCGCTGGACGCCAAGGCCGAAACGTTGCTGGCTGAGATCTATGCCAACCTAAGCCCGTGGCGCAAATGTCTGGTGGCACGGCACACCGACCGCCCCAACTGTGTTGATTATATCGACGCGCTGTTTAATGAATTCACCCTGCTGTCTGGCGATCGGAACTTTGCGGACGACCATGCGATTGTTGGCGGATTGGCCCGGTTTAACGATCGGCCTGTCATGGTAATTGGCATTGAAAAAGGCAACGACACCAAGTCGCGTATTGACCGAAATTTCGGCATGGCTCGTCCCGAGGGCTATCGGAAAGTTATTCGACTGATGGAACTGGCTGAACGCTTCGGCCTGCCAGTCATCACGCTTGTAGACACGATGGGCGCATACCCCGGCAAAGGCGCCGAAGAACGCGGGCAATCCGAGGCCATCGCCCGTACCACCGAAAAATGCCTACAAATCGGTGTGCCTTTGGTGTCGGTCATTATTGGCGAGGGCGGATCTGGCGGCGCTGTGGCCCTAGCCACCGCTGACAAACTGGCCATGCTGGAACACTCAGTTTATTCGGTTATCTCGCCCGAGGGCTGTGCGTCAATCTTGTGGAAAGACGCCGAGAAAATGCGCGAAGCTGCCGAAGCGTTGCGTCTGACGGCGCAAGACCTCAAGAAACTTGGAGTCGCTGACGTGGTTATTGCTGAACCGGTCGGGGGCGCGCAACGGGACCCCGAAGCAGCTATTGTCGCCGTGGGTAAAGAAATCGAGAAGATGCTCAAAAGCCTTGAGAAAACCCCAGCCAAAAAGCTGGTACAAAACCGTCGGAAACGGTTTCTGGACCTCGGCAAAAAATCACTCGCTGCCTGAGTCAGGAAACTCAAAACCAGCTTCGGCCATCAACCGGTTGGAGTTGGTTTCGATCACGTCTTCCAGCTTTACCAGAAATTCTTTGATGGGCAGCCCTGCGGGGATTGGCTCCAAAAACTCCAATATCGCAACACCGGGTTTGCGATAAGGGCTGCGTCGCGCCCAAAACACACCGGTATTGGTGGCGACAGGGTAACAGTCTTGTCCAAAACGTTCATACAGCACACCAGCGCCGATTTTGTATCGCATTGTTTTCCCTGGCAATACGCGGGTTCCTTGCGGAAATATCGTAAGTTGACCCGACTGTTTTTCCTGGCCCGATTCAACATTTTCAACCATCTGCTTTACCGCGCCGCCGCGCTTGCTGCGATTAACCGGAGCAGCCCCGATACGCAGCGCATAAAGACCCAACACGGGTGCCCATCTCAACTGACTTTTCATGATAAACTTGGCGCGTGGCAGGGAAATATGGACCATCAAAACATCCAGAAACGACATGTGTTTTGAACAGACGATAGCCTCGCCGGTGGGCGGGGTTCCGCGAAATTCTACGCGAAGGTTGCACAAAACCTTGAGATACCAAAAGATAACCCGGCAATAAAGCTTCATCACCCAATACGCGCCGTCTCGCGACCACATCGCCATCGGGGAAAGCACAATGCCCATGATCAACAAAGTGGCATACATCAAAAAATCAAACAGAATTGAACGAAGAAGCAGCATACGATTTCCTTAAGCGGCGCGATGTAAATGCCGTGATGCGGCAGTACGTGTTGCAATGAGCGCGGTTAACGCTGCCAACGCCGGTATTCCCAGCGGTAAAGCCCAATGCCACCCCTCAAAAGACATCCCGGTCAGATAAGTGCTGCCGGTTTTCAAATCTGAAAACGGAAACAGGGCTAACATGGCTAAAACGGTTCCCAGTAGCGCACCCGCTGCGGTACGAAAAGTAATGCGCCGTACAAACGCCCGCGCAATATACGCATCTGTAGCGCCAATCAAACGCAGTGTGTGAATAATACCGGCATTCGATGCCAAGGATGCGTTGGCCGCCAATGTCACAATAATCGCCAACGTGAATCCCACCAGAGCCAGAGACGCCAACGCCATCAACCGAAGTTGGTTCGCGGCATCCCGCAGCGGTTGTCGCCATTTACGGTGATCGTCAAACCGCGCGCCGGGTGCTTCAGCACTTAACCGTAGTGTCAGATTATTTATGTCAGGACCATTACCGATCACAGTAACTTCGATCAAGCGGGGCAAAGGTAGGTTCTCGATCGGCAGGTCTTTGCCCAACCACGGGGCCAGTAACTCTGCCTGGCTTTCAGCGTCGAGAACTTCAGCGCTTGCGATGCCGGGTGTGGTGCGCAACGCATTCAGCGCCGCCTCGGTCTGATTGTCGATCTCGTCATTCGGGGCAATTATCCGCACCGTAGCTGTCTGTGCCAGATCCAGCGACCACCGGTTGGCAACCCGGTCAACCGCCAATGTCAGCGCCAACGCAAACACAGCAATAAACGCCATTGAAATCGACGCCAACACCGTTAGCCAAGCGCTGTTGCCGCGCGGTGGTACGATCTGGTCAGACGACCGGCTGCCAAACAAAAATAGGAATACCCGCACCATCAGAGCGATGCTCCTGCCAACTGTAGCTGGCCGTTTTTAAGCCTCAGTACTTTTGCAGGAACTTGACCTTTTGCGGCACGGATCAGTCCCATATCATGGGTCGCCAATAAGATCGTTTTTCCCATTTTGTTTAGCTCAATCAATAGGGTAAGCAGTCTTTGGGCCATGTCCCAGTCCACGTTTCCTGTTGGTTCATCTGCAATTATCATATCAGGGGACATAATCACCGCCCGCGCCAGTGCCAACCGTTGCCGCTCTCCGCCTGACAATTGGTCAGGCGTTGCGTCAGCACGGTGGCGCATCCCGACCCAGTTCAGCAAATCCACCAGATTATCCATATTTTCTTCTACATTTCGCCCGGCGACTCTCAGAGGCAATGCGATATTTTCCCGTACCGTTAAATGGTCCAGAAATTGGCAATCTTGATGCACAACGCCAATTTTCCGTCGCATGTTTGACACCTGATCACGGGTCATCCGGGAAATATCCTGCCCGAACACCTCTAGCCGGCCCGACTGCGGTCGCAAGGCCAGATAACACAGTTTAAGAAACGTTGTTTTACCAGCGCCGGAAGGGCCGGTCAGAAAATGAAATGACCCTGCCGCAATTTCCTGCGAGACGTCCTGTAATATCGGCTCGGCGCCATACCCAAAGCCGGCGTTAAATAATGAGATCACCTGTGTCTCCATCCGAATTTGCGTGACAATCACACGTCAACGCGGCAATCTCAACCCCGTGGGGTAAGTGCTTGTGCTTGGAATATGGCAATCGGCATAGTAAAAATTAAAAATGCGGCGAATCAACCAATTGTCGGTTGGAAAACAGGATATTCTAAAAATGCGGATTACATGCCCGAATTGTGCAGCACATTACGAAGTAGCGACTTCAGCTATTCCGACCGAAGGCCGCGAGGTAGAGTGCAGTTCTTGTCTAGAACGTTGGATGCAAATGCCCGGAGGAGGCGTAGCACCGATGGTAGACATTCCGACGCCTGAGCCTGAAGATGCGGTCGTCCACGATATCACACCAAAAAACAAGTCGAAGGTTAAGGCACAGACTGAAGAAGCTGACCTCTCATCATCTAAATCATCGGTCACCGAAGGAAAATGGCGCGTACCACCCCCCCCAAAGACAGATGATACTTCTGAAACCGATTCAATTGACGAATTGCCAGATGTTGTAGATATCAACGCCGCGGCAGAAGCTGCCGAAATTGCTGAGGCCGAAGCGCAAGCCATAGCTGAGGCAGAAGCTGCTGCAATTGCCGAAGCCGAAGCGCAAGCCTTAGCTGAGGCAGAAGCTGCTGCAATTGCCGAAGCTGA
>JAESRG010000109.1 GCA_016764785.1 Paracoccaceae bacterium | reverse complement strand
CGCGCAAGCCTGCCTCGATGATGGCCGCCCTGATCTTGTTTTCGTCCACCACAAGGACGGATAGATTGGAAACTGTCATTCCTTATTTTTGCGCATGCGAAATAATTGTGCAATGCAAAATAATGGCATTATCAGAGGAAACCCTCTTGAGAAACGGGAAGGTCAGACTTACGCTCTCTGCATCTGGCGAAAATAAAACAATATATTCATCATTGTGAAAATCGGATTTCTATACGTGACTATCCAATAATTTTTTCGATTTCAGGTAGACATTTCTTCGCGTTTTTGGATTCTCTTGATTGCCGTAAATTGAAACTGCAATTTCAGCTTCATGCCTTAGATCGTATTTATCGCGCGCATTAAGCTCAGGAGCCAATAATTCCTCTTTCGTGCTAGCGATATCCTTTTCAGCAACATATTGTTGAACGATGTTTATTCCAAGCGCGTTAGATCAAATAGACCTTGCGGGTTGGGAATTTGATTTGCTGGCCGTTGCTTGCTTACGTAGTTCGTTAAACTCTGCGTCCATTTTAGCACGCTTTTTTGCTTCTGCATGATCAGACGTTTTAAGTGAAGTACGTATTTCAATACGACCCAATTAGGTCCTTAGGAACGACAATTCTTAAGGTTCACCTATTTTGGCCATGTCCTTCATACCTCAACTGTACCATCAAACTGGACCACTTTTCAAGAAGACGTATCCATAATTACGGTGCTGTCAGACGAATGCGATTTAGTCTCTGTAGGACGTAAAATGGTACAAAGGTGCCGCTGTTATGCCGCACTAAGTTGCTGCCACTCGACCAGTGCGGCATTTCTCTGAAGCTTGAATTCTTCTCGGCTGGTTAGGTGGCGCTCATGGTTGAAGTGGTTATGGACGGATGAGTGGATTGTGACGAATTTTTGCAAGCTTTGCAAGCGCCTGAATTTCAGCATCGCCTGCTCTCTTCGCCGGAACGGGAGATGTGAGTTTTCACAGCGATTGTTCTTCCAGCGGCCTGTTTCTTGTGATGCCTCATTTCCAACTATCTTCAGCGCGGCACGATATGAACGTAATCTATCTGTTACTATTTTATGTGAGCTTCCATACCGCTTCATAAGTTTCTTAAGGAACACCAAGGCTGCCTTGCAATTACGGCGTTAAGAAACATAGACTTCCAGCACTTCGCCCTCATGGTCAACGGCCCGCCACAGGCAATGAGTTTCTCCATTGATCCTCACAAATACTTCGTCGAGGTGCCAACGCCAGTTGGAATGATTTTGGGGAGGATGAAGTCGCTTCTTCCGGATCTCGTGCGCGAACTGGGGGCCAAATCTATTCCACCAATAGCGAACGGTTTCGCGACAAATATCGATGCCCCGTTCATGAAGAAGGTCTTCGACATTGCGAAGTGAAAGGAGAAACCAGACGTACATCATCACCGCAAGGCAGATGATTTCAGGTGAAGTTTTGAAACAGCGGAAAGGGTTCTTTTTTGTCATGCTCGGAGGCTAATCGACGAGAAAATGGCCAATATTGGCTGCCGCGGTCTGAATGATGGATCAGACCAGGTCGGGTCTGGCCCGTTGATATTGCTCGTGTCAGCGCTGAGATCGCCAAATCTTTCTTCAACCGGTCACTCACCGCCCAACCGACGATTCGGCGGGAGTAAAGGTCGAACACGATGGCCAGATAGCGCCATCCCTCTGCGGTCCAGATATAGCTGGTGTCAGCACCCCATTTTTGATCCGGCTTGTCGCACGTAAAGTCCTGATCGAGGAAATTGGCGGTAACTGGTCCGTCGTGGCTGCTGTCGGTGGTCTTCTTGTAGCGGCGCTTTTGCAGGGCTTTAAGGCCATCATTCCGCCAACCAGGCCACACGATGCCGCCCGACATCAAGGCCGTCTTCCTGGGGCTCCACATGCATCCGTGGTGCCCCATAAGTTTCATTTGACGCAGCAAACTGCGCCCGGATATGCGCCAGCAGAACCATGTCATCCAGTTGACGGCGGCTTGGCCTCCCGGTTCCTCCAGGCAAAATATCCGCTCTAACAGAGCCCTTCGCTCCAACCTGCCGGCTCACAAGGTCGGTAGGGTTCCCAAGTCATCGAGGCAACTCGTGCAAGCCTCCTCTACCTGCCGCCCTATTCGCCCGACTCAACCCCATCGAGCAGGCTTTTGCCAAGCTTAAGGCGATCCTGCGAAAAGCCACCGCACGGACTATCCCCGACTTCTGGGACGCCATCACCGTGGCGATTGACAACTTTCCGCCAGGTGAATGCACAAGCTACTCCGCAGTGGCCGGATACGACCACGAATAGGTTGAATCGGCTAGTCAACCACTTCGACCAGCGGTACGCCCAGCGCGCCGCTCGGCGGCTTGGTGCCGAGATAAGCCGCGATAGTCGGCGCGACGTCGACAGTCTCGACCTGCCGGTGGATCAACGCCGGCTCAATCCCGGCTCCGACGAACACGATCGGCACATGGGTGTCGTAGCGCCATGGCGAGCCATGGGCCGTGGCCACCGTGAGCCCATCGAAATCACCAACGAACCAATGCGGCTCGAGCACAACATAGATGTCGCCGGAGCGATCGGCATGAAAATTCGCCCGCACCTGCGCGGTCAGAGGCGTCTGCGGCAAGCTCCCCGAGCGCAGCGCCGAGCTGCCAACCGCGAATGCGATGCCGGGAATTTTTGTCAGCTCCTCGGCAACGCGCCGCTCGACCACGGATTTGTCGAGACCCGCGCTCTCAATCACCTCGTTGTCGAGAAAGATGTACGGGTGCGTAAAAGACGCGATCAGTTCCTCAGCCAGGCCGAACTCACGGGTCAGCGCCTCTATCGCCGGTTCCTTGTTGATTTCGCCGAAATCGAAAATGCTGGCCTCGATGCCGAGGGTTGCGAGATAGCCGGGCGCCTCGGTAGCGCCGTGATCGGCCGACAGCACGATCAGCGTTCGGTCGAGCCCGACCTTATCGTCGATGAACATGAACAGATCGCCAAGCACACGATCAAGACGCTTCATGTTGTCTTCCGCCTCCAGGCTCGAAGGTCCAAACATATGACCCACATAGTCGGTCGACGAAAAGCTGATCGCGAGATAGTCAGGCGTATCGTCGGCGCCGAGATCCTCGGCCTCAACCACAGCCTTGGCAAAATCGAGCGTGATTGCATCACCAGCCGGGCTCATGGTCAGGAAGGTGGTGAAATATTTGTCCTTGGCGCTGCCAAATGCATGTGGGAAGGTCCGACCAAAGCCTGAAAAATCGACCTCCCATGGCTGATTGTCGCGATCGGCGAAGCGGTAGCGCGATGGATCGAGCAGGAGCGTCCACTCGGTTTCGGCAAAGGACTCCACCTTGTCCCCGGCGTTCCAGTCCTCCACCCAACCGGGCAGGGCGTCGAAGTAGTACGAGCTACTCACGAACCCGCCGTCAGCTTTGGAAAACCACAACGCCTTGCCGGCATGGCCGGCCATCGATATTGCGCCGCGATCTTTGACCGAAACGCCAAAGATCTTCGACGCCGGGCCGAAATGAAGCGCGAGTTCGTCGGAGATGGTCGAGGTAATAATCGCCGCTGGCGAGCGGCCGTCGGTGGTCGCGGCGCGCTGGGTTGGATCGAGTTCGGTATCCTGATCGACACCCCCGCCCGCGCTCAATAGCGGGTAGCGGGCATCCTGAATGTTGTAGTGGACGGCATCGCTTTTTCGGTCGAACCAAATATTGCCAACCATGCCATGCACCGCCGGATCTGTTCCGGTCGCCAGTGTCGTGTGGCCAACGATGGTTTCGGTGTTGGCATGACGATGATGGGCGTTGGCATAGACCGCGCCATTCTCCCACAGATAGCGAAAGCCGTCCGCAGTGTAGCCATTGGCATAGCGCTGAACGAGATCGTAGCGCAGTTGGTCGACGGTGATCTGGAGAACCAGACGTGGTAGTTCGGCGGCGATGGCTGACGGAGGAGTAAGCGCCGTTGCCAAGAATGCGATACCGGCGAGCGCCATGCCACGCCACAGCTTCGGCGACGGCACCACGGTGGCGGGGCACATATTCGGTTTGCAAAGGTGCACGGCGGTGCGGTGGATCAGTTTCATGATGATTCCTATCATGCGGTGTTTGACCGGGATGGGCATTGTCACGTTATCAGCGGGCAGTCGCGGAACTCCGAACAGGCGACAGGCGTCATGCGGCGGCAGAAGCGCCTGCCCAGGAGCAGAACGAGCCTGCGCGAAGCTCCTTAAAGTGGGGTCGGCGTAGCAGGTGACGTTGGTGATAGAATTGTTGTAGGTTGCGGTGTGGACGGCGAGAAAGCGTTGGGCTGAGCCATATGATTTGAATTTCTGCTGTTTTCGCTCCCGTCGCCGAATTGGCAGATGGGAATTCTCCGCCCAGTTGTTTGCGCGCAAGCCGCAGGCATGCTCGGCGGTTAGGCCTAGCTCGCGGAATGCTGCCAGATAGGATCGCAGTCGATCAGTTACAATTCGAGTCGGCGCGAAACCATATTTCTTCAGCAGTTTCACCATCAACTTTCTGGCGGCTTTGGCGTTGCGGCGGCGCTGAATCAAGAAGTCGAGCACCTCGCCCTCATTGTCGACTGCCCGCCACAGCCAGTATTTACAGCAGCGGATCGAGATCACCATCTCGTCAAGGTGCCAATGGTCACTTGGCTGCGGGCGTCCACTGCGAAGTTCGCTGCGATTGACGGTCCAAACGTCAAGAACCAACGCCGGACGGTCTCGTAGGATGCGTCAACATCACGCTCAGCAAGCAACTCCTCGACATCACGAAACGAGAGCGTGAACCTGGGCATAGAGCCAGATCGCGTCGCGGATGATATCGGGCGGGAAGCGCGGACCTGGCTGAATTTAGTCTGGCCCGCGTTTGCTATCATATTTGGATCAGCCGCCCGCTGTATCAGCAATATCGGATGCTTCAAACGGGTTTTTCTCTGGCGTCAGATCCACGCTGCCAGTACCGGGCAGGATTTCGAAGCCCAGATCGAACTGCACCAACATGCCTTGCAATGCATCGTAACCGCTGCGATCCCCATCCAACACGGCTTTGCCCGATGCAATCTGGTCGTCAAAGCTGATGACGCCCATCATGACCTGCTCCAGATCCGAGCGGTTGATGGTAATGGTCAGATCGGGACTATCGGAAAGGAAACCCTGAATATTGGTCAGAGTCCCGTTGGACAACTCCAAAATATATTCTTCGTCATTGTCAGGGGTCAGCAGATTGATGACAAATTCGGTGCCGGCTGCTTTCTTGCTATCTAGGCGGACGCCGAGAAAATCGAGCCAAAGGCTTGTCGGCATTGCCCGGATCATATCAGGCCCTGAGGATTTTGGGGAAGCGCCCGATGGTATCCCATTACGCAATTCGTAGGCACCCGCCAGAAAACTGTTGCGAACAGACGGACTCTCCTGCTGATATCCGATTTGCTCGAACGTATCCGCGAGCAGATCCTTGGCTTCCTGATTGTCGGGTTCTGCAAATACGAGCTTGTTTAGGATTTCCTGAGCCAGCTTATAATCTCCGGCATCAAAAAGCATCTGCCCTTTGGCCAGAATTGGTGCGGCACCGCCCATCATCTCGACATACAAAGGTGCACTGTCGGATGGGCTCAGCGGAATGAGCGTGGCCGGGTTGGCATCCCAATACCCAAGGTACCGGCTCACCACGCCCCGGCTGTTATGCTCTACAGAACCGTGGTAACTACGCGCGGACCATTGATTCTGAAGGCTTTCGGGCACCTCATAGACATTGTGGATTTCATCAATCGTCACGCCCTGATTTGCCAGATGCAACACGCCGTTATTGAGATTCGCATATGTGTCACGCTGCGAGCGTAATATTTCCTGTATGCGCTCATTTCCCCAACGGGGCCAACTGTGCGCAGCGAACATTACTTCGGCCTCATTACCAAAAAGATAGAGCGCCTGGTTGATCTGTTTGGACCATTCCAGGGCGTCCCTAATCAGAGCGCCGCGTAAAGTGTAGATATTGTGGATGGTACCAGTGACGTTTTCCGCCGCCCAGAACGCCTTGAGATCGGGGAAGTAGGTATTCATTTCAGCGGGCGCTTCGGTGCCAGGCGTGTTCTGGAACACCATCCGTACGCCGTCGATGACCAACTCTTCCAGGTCATCTTCAATGGTTATCGACGGCGCTATCAGCCCAAGAGTACCTGCGGCCGTGTTCTTGCCAATTGATTGGTCAACATGGCCAAATGGACCGCGCGGAAGCAGAACGCCGTATTGGTAGAACAGCCGCCGGTTCATTGCATTACCGGCATAAACATTTTCAGCAATCGCATGCAGCAAGAACCCTGTTGGCGCAATGACAGGAACTTTGCCTGAAATGACATCGGCCTCATCGACCACGCCGCGCACGCCTCCGAAGTGATCTGCATGTGAATGCGAGAACACGACGCCGGTCACCGGCCGCTCTCCAAGTTGTTCGTTGAGAAATTTCAGTGCTGCAGCGGCGGTTTCTTTGGATGTAAGTGGATCAAATATGATCCAGCCAGTGTCACCTTTCACGGCAGTAAAGTTTGCCAGGTCAAAACCACGCACCTGATAAATATGGTCGGGCACGACTTCAAACAGGCCGTAAGCCATGTTCAAAGTTGCCTGACGCTGAAGCGAAGGGTGGATGCTGCCAAATGTTTCGCCCGTCAGCAAAAACTCGTAGCTTTCCATATCCCAAGCCACATGACCATCTTCCGCCATGATCTGCTTATACGAAGGAGCCGCGATAAACCCCCGCTTGGCTTCTTCAAAATCTCTTTCATCTTCGAAAGGCAGTGATGCGCGCAACTTAGTCATTAGTTCCAAAGTATGCGATGTCGGCACCTTCCCTTTGGGATCAAAGTGCTCCTGTGCGCTGGATACCCCCCCAAATAATGTAAAAACTGCAAGGCTAGCAGCAAAAATATTGGTTAGGGCTCTCATAAAAACTGTCCTTCTTGTATCTAAATTTTTTTGAAACGTGAGCAGTTATTGGATCAACGTGAAGTTTAACCTCTTTAAATTAAACTAACTAATACTCTCAAGTTTGTACAGGTATTTGTACAGTGTCTGACGCCAGTGCCTATGGAGAGGTGGCTCGGTTTGTTTGAACAGGCTCCGGACGCGTATAAGTGGATTTCAATCCCTGTTATGCCGCAACCGGGATTGGTCGCAGCGCGTTGAAGTAAGCCTGATCGGGTGTCTGCCGGTAGCAGTGTCAAACTAACGCGAACCAGACGGCGAAGGGCGCGAAGCGGATTGCGTCAGGCCGCCAATTGCCGCCACTCGACCAACGCGGCGGAGCGGGACTGCTTGATGATATCGCGCCGGTTGAGGTGGCAGTCGTGGTTAAAGTGATTATGGATTAAGGCGTGGACGGCGGCGAACTTTTGGAGCGTCTTCACATCCCTGAATTTCGCCATCGCTCCCTCTCGTCGTCGGAACGGCTGGTGTGCGTTTTCGCCCGGTTATTGAGCCAACGTCCACACTCCTGACGCTGCATGTTTCCAATCGCTTTCATTGCAGCTCCATAGGAGCCAAGCTGATCGGTCACGATGGTCCTTGGCCAGCCATAGCGTTTCATCGCCCGCTTGAGAAACTTGAGGGCTGCCCTGCGATCCCGGCGCTTGGTGGCGAAAACTTCGAGCGCCTCGCCTTCGTGATCAACGCGCCGCTTCCTGATCTCGGCGGAGAACATCGGACCGAACCGGTTCCATCACACCCGCACCGTCTCGTGGCAGATATCGATGCCACGCTCGAACCGCAGGTCTTTGACCTGCCGCAGCGATAGCGGATAACGGACATACATCATCACCGTGAGGCGGATCACCTCGGGTGAGCTGGAAATATCGGAAGGGATCCTTCACCTGCCGAGGCGATGGGCAAACGCCGGGATTCGTCATCTTCGTCCAGATCGCCGAAATGCTCCATCAGCTCCGCGAGCTGGCGCTTGTCCAACCCTGTTGATTCAAGCTGTTCATGAGCCTTCTTTGCCAGGTTACCACGTTCGATTTGATATGCTTCTGTATCCTGGAAGAGCGGTTTGGTTTTAAGGTAAATGGACACACAGGCGTCAGCCCGGACGCTTATTCAGCGCCCTGAATTCAGGCAGAGTGGGCACATCAACATAAAGCATTTCAAGCGTATACTTGGATGCCAGTTGGTTGGTCTCAACAACGTAGAGGTCAACTTACGACGAAACTGCTAGTATTTAAAGACCGCGACTCATATTTGAATACGGTTTGCGAATTTGGTTCTATTTTTTGTTAGTATTCAAACAGATGAATATGTTGGCAACCTCAACGTCAAGTTTTATTTGTATGCCATACCAACTCGTGATATCCGAAATGGGTCAAACAGCGACATGATCTGCCACCCGTGTAGATTGCAGGTTGGTGTTGCTATGACAGAAAGATATTGTGGCGTACAATTTTTCGGATGGGATCGCATTCAATGACAGATGAAGTTCACAATTATTCCCGCTGCAATCCTGGTTTCTCAAAGATGTTTCGCGGTAACAGGGCCATCACAGAGCTCACTGCTGGTATCGGTCGTTCCCTGGGTAGCGGTGCCGTCCTGAGCAAAAGGGTCTACGATGTTAACCGGCGCGATCTTATAAAGGGCACGGTCGCTGTCGGCCTTGCCAGTTTTTTACCGACCAGAGCAAGCGCGCAAGGGGTAGAAACCACAGTCTTTACCGGAGGTACGGTTCTCACCGTCGACGCTGACTTCTCGCAAGCAGAAGCGATCGCCATTCGCGGCAACAAGATACTTGCCGTGGGTACTGCTGCACAGGTTCAAAGCGCAGCAGGTGATAACGCGAAGATCGTCGATCTTGGTGGCAAGACTGTATTGCCCGGTTTTATCGATCCCCACTCCCATGTCGTTGTGGGGGCCGTGATCGCCACTGTCATGGACTATGTCGGCATGGCACGCTTTGCGACCACCGCGCAGGTGCTTGAACATTTGAGTGCTACGGCAGCCCAGACAGCACCGGGCGAGTGGATCGCCGTCCGCAACTTCGATCCGGTTGTACAGGAAGGGCCCGACTCGCTGACATTTACCGAGCTGGATGCGGTTTCCACCAAACATCCCATCTTCGTCCTTAATGCCTCTGGCCACTTGGCTTACGCGAACTCAAAGGCCTTCGAGGTTGCCGAAATTCCAGACGACATTGAAAACCCCCCAGGTGCCGAATTCGTTCGTGACGGGTCGGGCAAGCTCAACGGAGTGATGAAAAACAATGTCGCCTACCTCATGGTTATTGAGAAAAACCCCGCTCTGGCCAACGCCGACCCCGTCGAGGCATTGATCGGATTGCTGGGCGAATGGGGCCGTGTGGGGATGACGACAGTCAGTGAAATGGCGCTTGGAAGTCTTACGCAGGGCCCCGGCGACGTTGCGATATTGAATGCGGCTCGGCAGACTGGGCGTCTGACAGCCCGCGTGCGCGCCTATCCAAACTACACAATCGGCGCCAAGGCCTGGGACGAGGCCGGCGTTCATCCCGGTGACGGGGATGAGATGGTCAGGATCGTCGGCTACAAATTTACCGTCGATGGATCAAACCAGGGATTTACCGGGCTGCAGCGAGAGCCTTATCTGAATTCCGACAGCCGAGGCCTAGCGTACATGACGCCGGACGAGCTCACCCGGGACGCGATGGAGCGCGCTAAAAAGGGCTGGCGTCTGGCCATCCACGGTAATGGCGATGCCGCGATCGACAACATTCTCGATACCTGTGAGGCGATGCGTGATGCCGGAATTGAGCTGAGTAAAATACGCCCGCGCATAGAGCACTGCTCGATCCTGCATGATGACCAGATTGTCCGAATGAGCGAATTGGGCGTCTCGGCCAGCTTCCTGATCGGCCATGTTCACTATTGGGGCGTGGCCATGCGCGACGATGTCTTTGGCGAAGACAAGGCCAAACTGCTTGATCGCTGCCGCAGTGTTGAGAAGGCCGGCATCGGTTTCACGCTCCACTCCGATTTCATGGTGACTGACCCTGACCCAATGCACATGATCGAAATGGCGGTGACCAGGCGAACCTGGAAGGAGCCGGACTATGTGCTGGCACCTGACGAGAGAATTTCGGTCGAGTCGGCAATCCGCGCCGTGACTTATGAAGCGGCCTGGCAGCTTGAC
>JAESRG010000108.1 GCA_016764785.1 Paracoccaceae bacterium | reverse complement strand
CTGGTCTGAAAACTTCCGTCTCTTCGTCATTTCTGTATTCCTTCATTAGGTTGGAATACACCTTAACTGACTGTCCGATTTTGCAGGACCACTTCAGTTATCCATGGTGGCGTAATCACAAGTATACTTGATCAGGCTATTGCACTGGAAGCATGGAACGCGGCCGACCGAAACCCCACTGTTACCGTTCAAATGGATACCCGTTTTTTGAAGGCATCACATGCGGGCGATTTTCTTGAAGTAAGCGTGAAGATACGTCACATGACGCGCTCGCTCATATTCGTCGACGCAAAAATGTACTGTGGGTTATCGCAAATTGCCGATGCCTCCGCAATTATGAAAATTGTACATAACCTGAAAGAATCCAATGGATAACACCCCTGCAAAACCTCGCACTGGCCCGCTTTCCGGGATTAAAGTTCTCGATTTCTCTCGTATACTTTCGGGTCCATATGCCAGCATGGTCCTTGCCGATCTGGGTGCTGATGTCATAAAAATTGAATCGGTTGAAAAAGGTGACGAAACCCGTGGTTTCCCGCCTTTTGTGGGCCCGCTTAGCCATTATTTTATTGCACTAAATCGAAGCAAAAAAAGTATATGCCTTGACCTGAAATCAGCAGAGGGCGTGAAAATTGCCAAGCAGTTGGCGCAACAAAGCGATATCGTTCTGGAAAATTTCCGCCCTGGCGTAATGGATCGCCTTGGACTTGGGTTTGACGTCTTAAAAGCCAGCCATCCCGAATTGATTTATTGCGCGATCTCTGGCTTTGGTAAAAATAGCCCTCATGCAGATAAACCGGCTTTCGATATCGTCGCACAGGCGTTGTCAGGTGTAATGAGTATCAATCGTGAACCAGGACAGGCACCAAACAAAATGGGACTTCCATTTGGTGATCTGGCTGGCAGTATTTTCGCGCTGTTCGGGATTCTTGCAGCAGTTCACGAACGTAATAGCACCGGCAAAGGTAAACTTGTTGAAGTTGCCATGCTTGATAGCTTAATCGCGATGCAGGGCTATCTGTCACAGCTTTATTTTGTTACTGGCCAGACACCTCAACCGGTCGGGACACGTCACCCTAGCATTGTGCCATACGGATCATTTCCAACGAAAGACGGGCATGTAATCATCGCATGTCTGACAGAAGTATTTTGGCACAATTTTGCGCGGTGCCTTGACCTTGAGGACCTGATTACGGACTCACGGTTTTCTGCCTATGAGCAACGACTTAAAAATAGCGCGGCGCTCGAGCCCCTGATTCATGCCCGCATGACCCAAGAAACGACTGAATACTGGCTGGAACGACTGACAGAATTCGATGTTCCAAATGCACCAATCCTAAGCATCGGCGAAGCACTCGATCAAGAGCATGTTGCCGCCCACAATTTGATAGAGACCGTAACACATCCTGTCGCTGGTGATCTCCAAATGGTGAGAGGACCAATCCTTTTTGACGGCGAAGGGCCCAGCCCGGCAAGTGCGCCGCCGCTTTTGGGAGAGAATACGATAGAAGTACTTGCTGACAGACTGGGGTATGATACCAGTCAAATTGAGGATCTAATCGATAAAAAAATTGTTGGATGTGGAGATATTAAGCCATAAATTCGTCAGGTGCGAATTGGACCGATTGCTAATATTTGCACACTCAATCTTTTTCGGTCAACTTCAGCACGTATCCTCAAACGATAAAGTACACTGGGAACAAATATCGCTGTCAAGTTCGGGAGTGTTTCTATTCTTCGACAATAATTCCCTGCTAATCTAAGTAGGAATTATTGCTAGACAGGTTCGCACCCGCAGCTAACTTCTGCTTCGCCCTTATTCGCAGGATCACCTACATCTCGGAAGCATTGGCAATAACCACGTAATGCGCAGGTTTGCTATTCAGCTGCGCGACCAGATCAAGTGCGAGAACCGACCATACGCCAATTCAGGCCATGGTCGGTCAAGGCCTCAAACGGCGATAGCCTGTCTCCGGTCAATGACATCAATTGCGTACAACCAAGATTGAATTTTTCAATTTTACCTATGTTTTCCACACAAGTGCACCGGCTTGTGATTGTATAAAAGTCACGTGAATTAAGACAGACAGGCTAAAATGAAACCTGGCCAGCCCGGGGCGGCCGCTGATCTAATCAGTCACGTTGACTTGGCTGCGCCTTGCTGATCTCCTTACCTTTTAACACTAAAATTACCGAATTGGATTTTCTTAATGAAAGATTTTTTGAAAGCAATCACGCGCCTTAGAAAAGATGAAGTCGGGGCCAAGAATCCGTATAATTTCTTCTTTTCCCTCAACGGGCCGGACGGCAAGTCGGTGCTGCTGGTAAACCAGAAGACTGTGCCGGCCCAGACAATCAAGGATCTGAGAGCAAACTCGACCTCGAAGAAATTTATGGCGGGCGAAATGTTCGTTGACGATAGCGGCGTTCTGAACTTGAAAGCCGATGGCAACGTTCCTGCCGGTGCTCAGAAAGCAATCATGAAGGACTATGTCAAGAAAACATCGATTAGAAAAGTGGTCATATTTTCAGGAGATGACGACGACGAGAATTACGAGACCAAGTCTGTCGATCCAATCTATCAAACCGAACAGACGATGTCGACTGACGCGCAAAAAAGATCGGGGACCCATTACTACGACGCGGATGAAAAGCGCGCCAGCCGCGTCAAGATTGATGCGGATGGGCGGCTGCTAAACGCCAAAGGCAAGCCAATCGAGGGGTATCAGGGATATGTAGTTGATCCAGAAACCCAAAAGATGCACATCTTCAAGAAAGGCGAGATCGCCGGAAGCGAGGACACTTTTGGCACCAAAGAACGTCGGTATCATTCCAGCCCGCTTGCCGGCGGCGATGTGGCTGGGGCCGGCGGAATTCGTATGCGAGATGGGAAAATCGAGCGGTTGGACGACCGCAGCGGACATTACAAACCCAATTCCAAGTTGATGTTCCAAACTATCGAGATGCTGGAACGTGACGGCGCGGCCTTGATCGACAAAGACCTGTCCACCCCGGATGGGAAACGGGTCAGCTTTGACAAATATGAAAAGCTGAAGAAATCTCTGCGTTTACTGGCCAACAAAGTGGCCGAGATCGAAAGCAGGATGGCCCGTAACGACCGCCGCCTGGCCGACCCGAAGATCGGGGCGCAGAGGGCACGGATTGAAAAGGAAAATATGGTTCTTGAGGCATCTGCCGACCAGCGGATAACCGACTATGAGATACGCAGGAAACTGGTTGTGTCGATCCACGCGGCTAATCGCCCGACCAAAGTAGCGATCCAGGGCAAAGAAGGGCGTCTGGACATAGCAGATTGGGAGGCCGGGGAAACGAATATCGATGCAATGAACGACGTCATCAAGGAAAAGTTAGGAATAACGAACTTTCTGGCTGACGATTACGAACTGCTCAGCCTTGCGCAACTGAACCTTGATCTGGGCCGTGTGACAGAACGAGAAATGACGGTTGAGCAATTCAAACAAGCCAGCGACGACAAGGCACGGGGTGCCAAAGATAGCGCGTCAATCGCTATTTTGCTGCGGCAACTGGATACAGAGCATGGATTCATAGTGGACCAGCCGCCGTCGAAATTTGTTCTTGATAATGTAAGGCACCCAGCTGTCGTCAAAATACTGCGCGCTATGATGGCCGGAAAGCTCGAAGGAGATGCAGCTATTGAGAAACTGGCGACCGCACATAAGCTCATTGAAATACGTGCCGAAGAAGTGCGCACCCGCAAAGCAAAGGCCGCAGTGGAAAAAAGTGATCAGAAGCTCGGGGCAGTGACGGGTCCAAAGGCAGAGGCCCGTGCCCCCGTTTACAGCGAGGATAGTGATGGCAGCAATGACAGCGACGACGACGACGACGTGAGCACCGATGACAGCGACTCCGATTCGCCTGCCCGGCCCCCCGTCTATTTTGAGGAGAGTGACAACGACGATCTCCCTGATCCGCTAGACCAGACAAGACACAAGATATCCAAACCTAATAAGAAACCCCGCAAGCGACGCATATGACGCTTACGCGTCTCGCTCGGCATTAAGAACCCCGAGCTTCCCAAACGCCTTGCGGCTGCCATTTTTGCTGTTTTTAAGCTCTGCGGGGGAATCCATCCGCCTTTATTGGGTTCCACTTGCAGGATTACGCGGATATTTCCAGTCACCGAAATCACAGGTTTTTCTTGGGTCTGACTTTCAGTAAATCCAGAAATGTTCTTTGCAACCGAGTTGGTTGCCAATCGGTTCGGACGGTGACGCAAATAGTTCTCGCCGTTGACGGCAACGAAATATCCAGCTCAACCAAAAGCCCTTGTTGCTCCTCAAAAAGAATACGCCGGCGTGACAATAGTGTGAGCCGGTCGCTCCGCGCCAACAGGGCACGAACCACAACCAGCGAAGACGATGAAATCAGGCCCAACGGCAGATCAAGCTTCCCAAATAACCTATCAAAATCGGTACGTGTCGGCGTACCGGTATGGGGGGCAATCCAGGGAAATTCTGCCAATTGTTTTATGGAAAGATTGGGGACATTCGCGAGCGGATGACCGGCCCGTGCAAAGACAGACAGGCTGTCTTCAAACAACGGAATTTCTGTGACATCGGCGCTAAGGTTTACCCCCCGACTGGCCCCAATTATCAGGTCAAGTTCTGCATGCCTAAGGGCGCGCAGCAATGCTTCATACCCAGCGCTTTGGATTGCAACCGAAGCATGAGAGTACAGATCACATAAATCGCCGATGGCGTCGGGAAGGATATCTGAACGGGCCAGCGGCATGGTTCCGATTGAAATTTGCCCCGAGGCCACGCCATGCAAATCATTGATATCTTCAAAAGCCGCATCAATTTCACGAAGCGCCAACCCCGCGAAACGTGCCAGATCCTCGCCCAGAACTGTCGGTTCAATGCCGGCAGCCGTGCGCTCAAAAAGTCGGGCATTAACCACAGTTTCAAGGTTACGAGCCGCCCTGTGGACGGTCGGCGTCGCGAGACCAAGCTGACGGGCCGCAGCAGTAAAACCTTTGTTCGAGGTAACGGCGACTAGTGTTTTCAAATGTGACATTGTCAATCTGTTATCAAAAACCGACTGTTGCCCAAGGCCAGATCGGGCATGCATTTTCTGCAATAGCGCCAGCATCCGTTTGACCCGCGTTGCCACCACAACTCCGGCGCGATTCAGGTGCATTCCGCGCTTGCTGCGATCAAACAACACCGTGCCAAACAAGGCTTCAACCGATGTAATAGCTTGTGATATTGCAGGTTGTGTCAACCCTTCAGAGCGCGCGGCAGCGTGTTGTGATCCGATGATCGACACCGCAGTAAATATCCTTAAATGCCTTAGGTTCGGGACAATGACAGTACCTGTATTGGACTGTTTATCAGATTTCATTTTTGAACCCTCTATTACCTCACCAAAAAACTACTTAGCACAAACTTATCATAGATGTTCAAGATTCAATTTTCTTTTTTCAGTCAGGTCGCTATCTTTGGTCCAGCGGCGGCACAGATGTCTACCATAATTCGGAGAAAAGAATGACAAACGGAATGCACCTTAAATTGGCGGATTTGATTGCCTGCGGCGCAATCGCCGTATTTGGCATTGCCGCATTGATGATCGGGTTAGATTATCAACTGGGCAGTCTGCGTTCTATGGGTCCCGGGTTTTTCCCAGTGGCATCTGCCATTCTGGTGATCGTTTTATCAGCCGCAACCGCATACGAAACTTATCGCGCCGAACCGGTTGCCCGCGATGTTGTCTGGCGGCCAATTATTTTTGTTTCTCTGGCGATTATCGTCTGGACGCAACTTGTGGACCGCGCCGGCTTTGCGCCGGCAATGGTTGCGCTGATATTCATATCATCCCTCGCCAAATCTCCGTTTCGGCCTGTGTCTTTGCTCTTTATGACGGTGTTTTTGATCGTTGCGGGTTGGGCCATTTTCATTTTAGGCCTTGGCATGCCGCTAACGTTGTTTGGACGCTAAGATGCTTGATACACTCACCAACCTCGGCCTTGGTTTCAAAACCGCTTTGTCCCTAGGCAATCTTACATTTTGCGCGCTTGGCGTAACGCTTGGAACGTTCGTCGGGGTTTTGCCCGGGATTGGCGCACTCGCGACGATCTCCATGTGCCTGCCGCTTACGTTTTATCTCGACCCAATTCCAGCGATGATTATGCTGGCCGGAATATTTTATGGCGCGCAATACGGGTCATCGACCGCGTCGATCCTGCTGAACCTTCCGGGGTCGGCACCTGCGGCAATCACCTGTTTGGATGGCTATCCGATGGCGCAGCAAGGGCGCGCCGGTATCGCGCTTTTCCTGACCACAATTGCTTCTTTTGTGGGTGGTACTTTTTCAATTCTGCTGATGGTCGGGTTTGCGCCAGCGCTTGCGGATGTCGCGATTTCGTTTTCATCAGCCGAGTATTTTTCCATCATGGTACTGGCGCTAGTAGCCGCATCAACCCTGTCAAACGGGTCAGTTCTAAAAGGCATAACCATGGTGGCCGTCGGGCTGATGCTGGGGCTGGTCGGAACAGATATTTCGTCGGGATCGCAACGGTTTACTTTTGGCCTTATTGATTTATCTGAGGGAATATCGCTTGTGGCATTGGCGATGGGGCTGTTTGGGGTGGCGGAAATTCTGTCGAACCTGATGCGTAACGAACACCCTACTGTGGACGCAAAATCCATCACCTTCCGGTCGATGATCCCCAGCCGCGAGGATTGGCGCAGGTTTTGGCCGGCCTCGGGACGCGGCTCGGTTATTGGTGCAGTCATTGGTATTTTACCCGGCACTGGCCCGACTATTGCCACGTTCATTTCGTATGCCGCCGAGAAAAAGATCGCGCGGGATCCGTCGATTTTTGGCAAAGGCGCGATTGAGGGTATTGCCGCGCCTGAATCGGCGAATAATTCATCGGTGCAGGCCGCTTTTATCCCCACTTTAACCCTTGGCATTCCGGGGGATGCGATCATGGCGGTTATGCTTGGCGGCATGCTTATTCACGGAATTACCCCGGGGCCGCAGCTTATCAACAATGATCCGGTGCTTTTCTGGGGGGTAGTTGCCAGTTTCTGGATTGGCAATATTTTCCTGCTGATTTTGAACATTCCGCTGATCGGGCTTTGGGTGCGGTTGCTGACGGTTCCGTATCATTTGCTGTATCCGGCCATGCTGTTCTTCATCGTTATCGGCGTTTATTCGGTTCACAATTCGTCGTTTGATGTGCTGATGACGCTGGGTTTCGGCCTTGTTGGCTTCGCGATGATGAAATTCGACTTTCCGGCGGCCCCGTTATTGCTGGGCTTTGTGCTTGGCCCGCTGATCGAGGAGCATTTTCGTCGTGCCCTTATTCTTGCGCGCGGCGACATCACCGTCTTTGTTGATCGTCCGGTTAGCCTAGGGTTTCTGCTGGCCACGCTGATTGTTCTGCTCGCTGCAATCGGTCCGGTCCGTAAAATATTCCGGCGTCTGTTAAAACGTCGATCCGTCACCACAAATATCAATGAATGAAACCTGAGGAGGAAAAAATGAAACTCAACTTAACGCGCCGTGTGTTCACGGCCACGGCTACGGCCCTTGCGATGTCGGCGGCGTTGCCCGCCGTCGCGCAGACAGAATATCCTGTAAAACCTGTGCGCATCATTGTGCCGTTTGGCCCCGGCGGCCTGGCTGATATCACGATGCGGCTTGCGGCTGAAAAATTGACCGAGATTTTCGGCCAGCAATTCGTGGTCGAAAACCATCCGGGCGCTGGTGGCGTTGCGGCTGCAAACCAGTTGCTAAGTTCTGATCCTGACGGGCATACGCTTGTGGTTATGTCGAACGGCACCACCATCGCGGTGTCGCTGTTTGAAGATCTGGGATACGATCCGCAAACCCAGTTCGCCCCAATTTCGACACTGGCATGGTTTGACCTTGGCATTTTTGTCAGCCCGGATTCCGAGTATCAAACCCTTCAGGAACTTGTCGATTATGGCTTGGCCAATCCTGGCTATATTAACATCGGCACGGTGAACCCTGGCTCAACGCAAAACCTTGCGGCTGAATATTTCCGGGCTGCTACCAATATCGACGCCACCATCATCCCCTATAAAACATCGCCCGATATTCTTGCCGCGATGATCCGAGGCGAGCTGGACATGGCAATCGAAAGCCCGACGGCCTTTGCGGCGGCGCTTGAAAACGAACAGGTTCGCGCGCTGGCCATTACCGGTGCCAAACGCAATCCGTCACTGCCGGATGTGCCAACCGTTATGGAGGCAGGCATTGAGGGCTACGAAGTGTCAGGCTGGAATGCACTTTGGACACTGGACGGCGTGCCTGACGATGTAATTGCGGCCCTGCACGCGGCGATTGCTGAAATTGCGGTTATGCCCGACATCCAAGCCCGCTTTGCCGAGCTGAACACACGAGCTGAATCGCTGACCCCCGAAGAAATGGCTGCGCGCTTTGAAAGCGATCGCCTGATCTGGGCGCAGGTCATCGAAGATGCGGGTATCGAGAAAAGATGACCGTCTCTGACCTTGCGGCGTCGACACATGTTGTCGACGCCCATGCCCATATTTTCACCAAGGACATGCCGCTGCGTAACAACCCGCGGCATGCCCCGACTTACGATCACACGCTGGCCGATTTTGAAAAAACCCTTGATGCACATGGCGTAACCCACGCAGTTCTGGCCGCAGCCAGCCCATGGGCCGACTATAATGACTATCTGATTGAGTCGATCAGCGGCAACCCGCGCTTTCGGGGTACCGTCATTCTGTACCCCAACGTTGAACGCTATACCCTTCAGCAAATGGCGCGCGAAGGTATTGTCGGGGTGCGCATGCACATGATCGGCTTGCCTGAACTGCCAGACATTTCAACATTTGAGTACCGCCGCATGTTCCGCCGCATTGCCGATCGGGGCTGGCATATCCACCTTCATTGCGAAGGCCATCACCTGCCGGAATTATTGCCGCATTTTGAGCGCACCGGCGTTAATCTGGTGGTTGATCACCTTGGCCGTCCGGACCCTGTTGAGGGGATTAACTCAGCGGGTTTCAAAGCGTTGCTGCGCCTGATGGAAAACGGACGCACTTGGGTTAAGGCATCTGGCCATTTCCGGTTGGGAAAACCCTCAACCGGTTATTTACAAGAATTCATCCGCCAAACCGGAAACACCCGTCTTATTTGGGGCAGCGATTGCCCGTTTGTGGGCGATGAGGCAAATGCCAATTACGGTTCCTCTCTCAAATGGTTTCTCGAGGCGGTCCCGAGCCCGTCCGACCGAGCGAGGATACTCGGCCAAAATGCAATGGAGTTATTTTTCAAAACTGATGGTTGAATACGCTGCCGCGTGCAGGCGCGCCTCGTTTTAGGTGCGGCCCCGCGTATTTATTTTGACGGCCTTCTGGTCGAATACCAAAGGAATTTATGCCCAAAACAGCATACCGAGTTTGTTCAAACAGGGTTGAATAATGGTTAGTGAATTTCGATACCAAGTATTTCCTCTGGCGTTTCTCGAAGCCATACATGGTCAATTTCCCCCTCGTGGCCCGCGCCAAAATATACAACAGACTGTTTATGAACATGGTTTTTATCCCAAACTTGATGGATCATCACCACCAGGTCAAAGTTTATAACAATTTGATGCCCACTGATCGCATTTGTACAGGTTTTCCACAAAGCCATTGAGACACTCCAGATGTTTAATGCTTGCAATCCATGTATTATTGCGCATGAGTTTCTTCAAAAGTGTTAAACGACGATATCCGGCACGAGCGTCGGAAAATGCGGGGTCAGGCCCGAAATAGGGATAGTAACTACCAGCCCGGGTTGTTACTGGTCCGGGTCCAAAATAGATCCTCCGATGGATCGGCTAAACAGTTTCCCGATATCGGGAAGCTGCCGGTCAACCCCGCTCAGGCGCAGCATATACCAGCCAAGGGCCTGATTGCTGGAAATCACCGGAATGCCCGTGCTGACCTCAATTTGGGGGATAATACGCAAGCATCTGAGGTTGGTGCAGGAAATCACAATGGCGTCGCAAGGTGCCTGTTTGGCCACATATTCCGCCGCCGCAATAATCGTGCCTTCGGTGATCCGCGCGACCATTCGGTCGTCGCTTTCCTCAAAAGACCCAAAGGCGACAATTTCAAATCCGGCCTGTTCTAGAACCAAACGCATTTGTGCCGATACCTCCGGTAAATAGGGGGTGATAAATCCCAACCGACGCGCCCCAAGCGCCCG
>JAESRG010000107.1 GCA_016764785.1 Paracoccaceae bacterium | reverse complement strand
ATTGAATATGTGTTCTGCAAGTCCGATGCCGCCGTTATCGGCCATCAGCTTAGCTTGCTCCGTGGTCAGAAGGCTTGCGAACGCATCCTCACCTGCGCCCCCTCCAAAAGAATCACGGCTTTTCCCGAGGCCGGTATTTTTTAGCATTTCAGCCAAAAACGATGCCTCGAACGCTTTCGCGGTTTCTCTGAGTTCGGCGATCCGGTCCGTATTTTGCGCAGTCGGAACGGGCATAGCAGAAGATATATCCATAAAAACTTACCTACATTTTTTCGATTTCTACCAACTTGCCAGAACACGGTAAATAAAATGGTAACGTCTGAGGATCAAAACTGCAGCAGATGAAATAACCAACGGGTCACAGAATGGACATTACCGGGATACCTGTTTTAAAGCCGACCAGCATTGATCTGACGTTGGCCACCTCGGCATTGCTTCCTGAGATGAAGCGGGATGAGGCGCTCTCAGTTGATTTCAACACATTGCTTGGCATGCTGCCCCCTGATTTGGACGAAAGTGATGGGACCTTACCGCGAATCGACGCAATCTTGCCGGAATCTGAACCTGTGCCCCAAAAACTTGACGGTCAACCGGCTGACGCAGGCGGCATCGTGCCAACAGCAAATGTATTGGCCATTCCCGCGCACAGCGTGAGCAAAGTAGGAGCGAACAACCTGCCAAACGAGGTGAGTGACGAAAACACACTAAATTCGGTAAAATCAGCATCACCCGTTAGTGTCGGCCAAGGCCTGATAGCTCAGCAGTCTGAAATCTTGCGCGAAACAACCCGGATCGGCCCACATCGTTTGATCAGCTCGACAGCCCCACAATTAGTGCCGTCGACAAATCCTATAGCGCATTCAGACACCACACATTCTGCGATAGCCAAACCGATAAACCCAGCCGATGTTACACAGGAAACCGCGCAGCCTTCTGCGCTGTCGCGACCACAATTGTCCGCTGATGCACCCGAAACCCGAACGCCAAAAAAACCGGCCCTTCCTCGCCCGATCGAAACCAACGAGATTGTCACGCCCGAAAGCGCAAAAGCGACAGTGATTAAGGCGGCACTCCCGGGGTTTTCCTATACGGAAGATGTAACACAGCCCGAGAGAAAGGCACCTGTTTCTCCACTTGACGTTGACGAGGTTACGAAACCACCGGTGCAGGCGAAATCTCCTGCACAATCAGCTTCGCATGTGCCTAGCAGCACATATATTCCCACGTTAACACCGTCAAATATCATTCCGGCGGGTGCAGGCTTATCGGATTTTCCAGCAGCAATTTCACAGGTTGAACTGTCAACTACGACTCAGACCATGACAGCTACGCCTCGTGGCGCGCCGGTTGTCCATCAGATTGTAGATCAAATTGCTGTGCGCATCACCATGGCCACTGAGCCTAAAATTGAACTGCGTCTCGACCCGCCTGAGCTCGGCCGAGTCACCATTCAACTGATATCGAATGATTCAGTATTGCAGGCCATCATTATCGCTGAACGACCAGAAATCTCTGATTTGATGCGGCGCCACGCAGACATATTAACTGCAGCATTGGAAAAAGCAGGATTCGCCCAAACGGACCTTCAGTTCCAGTCAGGTCAACACTCAGGTGAAAATCCCGACCGAGAAGAAGAATCCTCGAACACACCGGCCAACGCTTTGACTAATCCGCAAGAAACCCTTGTTAACCTCCCGTATATTTCAGGCGGAAGCCTCGATATTCGTCTTTAGAAAGGTCCCGACATGAATAATGTTGCCACAGTTTCACAAGGCGCTACCAGCGTTACGCGCGCCGCTGGAAGCGATTCAAGTACTAAAAATGACTCAGACGATTTTCAAACCTTTCTGTTATTGCTAACCGCACAGTTGAAAAATCAAGATCCGCTAAAGCCAGTAGATTCAACAGAATTTGTTGCTCAGCTGGCGACATTTTCATCCGTAGAACAACAAGTCCTGTCCAACAAAAAACTGGAAAGCATTCTTGAGGCGTTGGCGAATGGAGCGACTGGGGGGTTGGCGCAATGGATCGGGCAGGAAGTCCGCAATCCCGGAAGTGCAAGCTATGAAAACCGTCCGCTAGAAGTCCAAACCTTTGTTCATCGCGATGCCGATGATGCCCAGTTGGTCGTTTACGACGAAACTGGAAAAGTGGTAGCTCGGCAATCCGTAGATATGGATGCCGAATACACAAACTGGTCCGGAATTCTGGACGATGGAACCCGCGCCGAAGCCGGCGACAAATTCTCGTTCAAGATTGAAAGCCTATCCGACGGTGAAATTATTTTGGAGGCCAGCGGCCTTGTCTATAGCAAGGTCGCCGAGGTGCGGTTAATCGAGGGGCAAACCATATTGCAGTTTGACGATGGCACCAAAATGTTTGCTGAAGACGTTACATCGTTACGTGAAGCAACCGAATAGACACCCACACTTTGCGGCCCTGACTATTCGTTATTCAGGGCCGATTCGATAAAAAGCCGGCTGGCGCGATTGACTTCTAACAAGGTTCGAGCCGCCTGCAAATTTGGCACTTCAGGTACCACACTCTCCAATAGAAACGCCGAACCCGCCAGGATATCTGGAAAGTCTGCTTCGGCTGGCAGGCCCCGTTCGCCCATCATATAGGCCGCCAAGGTCACGTCTCTACCGTTTCCCTGAATATTCTCCCAGTTACCCACCCGCCACGCGAGACTGTTCTGGACAAATCTGCTATTCACCGGATTATTTAAAATTTCACGAATAGACGTGTGATCATTTTTCAATAACAGCGCACTCAACACAAGCTCTGTTGCGGCATCAGACGAATCTCCTGTAAGGATTTCCAGCGCTTTTTCTGGCTCAAACTCAGCAACATACGACTGGGCAGCAACCAAGTTTGCCGCAGCGCTGCCACGATAAATCGTGGGGGCCAAAACATCCAAAGCCGCCCCTGGCAAGCCCAGGCCAAGCAGCTCAGAGGCCATGTGAATGCGTGCACTATCTGCGTTTACCGCACTACCCAATAAATTTTGATAGGTCAAAACTGCCTCAGCATAAGACAGATTACCCTGTTCCTGAGCAGAATATTCTCCCAGTATTTCAATCGCAAGATTCTGCAGATCGTCTCTACCCAACATTTCATCCCGCCTGTCGGCGTCAATCATTTCCAACGCAGTCATCAAACCATTAATCTGTCCGGAAACGCGAATTTCCCATAACCGAAGCTCGTTGCCTATGTCAGTGCCATGCTGTGCAAAAGCAGCGGCAGAAAGATCTGTTAGCATGACTTCTGTTACGCCCAGATTAAAGTCCAATGTTGTGCGGACAAGTCCGATCAAAGCCTCGGACGAGCTTTCATTGTAGCCATCGGCGATCTCTTCAAAAAGCCCCGAGGCCTCGGCAATATTTTCTCGGGTTTCCAAAATCATTGCATTAGCCAAATCCACAGCACTCGATTCAATTGGTTCCGCTCGATGTATAATATCCAGAATTATTTGCGCTGTTTCAAGTTGATCGCTGATGCGTAAAATATCTACTAGGTTTGGCCCAATCAAAAGTCGCGTTTCAATAGGATAGCCGGAAAATGCATCAATAATGAATTGAGGATCAACAATTGTCTGCGGCTCGGTGGCCCCTGCCAAGAACCACATCTCGTGATGGCCGCCGCACCCAACGCCTAGGCTCAGAGGGCCGTCGATTTGCCAGCTGTCGCCATCGATAACCCGCGCAAAATCAACAAGTAATGGAACAATCTCAGCCCCTTCGGGCAATCCTGCCAGAACAGTTTCAGCTTCGGCACTAAAGCCATAAGTTATGTATAATTTCGCCAAAGCAATGGCTTCGGCTTCGACCATAATGTCAAACTCGCCAAACATATTTGCCCGGAGACTTGAGACCTGCGCCGAAAAGCCCTGGTCGTTGCTCCAATCAGTCATGTCGAACTCAAAGTTGTCCATACATTGCGGCATCGCAAATTCATTTATGATGCTAGCCAAATCACTTTCTGCTACGGCATCATAAGCGGTGCGCGCAGAAAGCTGTCGTAGAATAGAAGGATCCACTACTGTCTGGGCAGGCTCGTCATCAACCATTTCAAGTTCAATAACAATTTCCTCGGGAGGCGCGTGTTTTGGCGGTACAAATTCAATCAATCCCTGATCTGCCGCCCGGGCTAATTGTAAAAGCAACTGCTCCTGCGCCTCTGCAAGCCGCGCCAACATTTCTGCATTCGGTTCGGTTGCTGTTTTTTCAATCGGCAGATCAATGATCGCCAACGCAGTGATTGGTGCATTTTGAACCGCTTCCGTTTGATCTTGTTCTGGAGCGATATCATTTTCAGTTTGGGTGATATTCGCCCCAATCCTTGGCAAAACGAGCAAAGCATTTTCCATGCCGCCAATGGCTGCTTCGTTGTTCTGCCACCAATAATCGAATCGGAAACTGGCGGATTCTGACGGATCATCCAGCGATTCCAACGCCCCTCCGTTGCGAACATCAATCACCAAATAATTTCCCCCAAAGGCAAACACCTTTGCAGGGCACGCACAGGGAATTTCCAATGATAGGATGGAACCGTCCTCTGACTGGCTACCGGTGATCGATAAAATCCTAGTCTTGGGAATGCGGTCAAACACTGTTCCGGTTTCAAAGTCCAAAAATTGCTCAGAAAATACCAGAGCGATTTCACCACGTGTTTCAACAAGCTGCCAATCTGAATCTGGGTCAACACCCACCACAATACGCGTGAAATCATCGTGCTCGCCGCTGCGCACTGTAACAGTTGTTTGCGCCAACAATACTTGCGGCGCCAGTAATACCAGAACCAATAAGCGGATCATGCTGCCGCCTTTAGCTCTTTGATTAGAATATCAAGATCGTCAAAAGAGGGCCGCATTCTTCCCGGTGTGTTCTGCCGCCCAACCTCAACACAGATATTCGGTGCGTGATTATAAAGGTTGGCCACTAACACTTCGCGGATCAGGTTGTAAAAATGGTTATCTTCCTCAACCACGGTCTGCACCTTTGCAGAAAACGGACCAATCAGACCGTAAGCCAGAAAAACCCCCAAAAACGTCCCCACCAGCGCGCCACCAATCATCGCACCCAACACCGCAGGAGGTTGGTCGATCGAAGCCATGGTTTTGATAATACCCAGCACCGCCGCCACAATGCCAAGCGCGGGCAGCCCGTCGGCCATCACCTGCAAGGCATGACTGGAATGCATCGCATGTTTGAAATGCTCGTCCATCCGTTTTTCAAGAACTTCCTCAACTTGATGCGGGTCGTCGTAATTCATCGAAGCAGAGCGCAACGTATCGCAAATCAACCCTACCGCGGTCTCATCTTTTTGAATTTTCGGATATTTGCCAAAAATCGACGAGCCACTGGGCTCTTCGATATGGGTTTCGAGATCAACAGGGTTTTCGCGCCCGACCCGGATCAATGAATACAGGAGGCACAGCAAGTCCTGATAATCTTGTCTTTTCCATTTTGCGCCTTTAAAAACTTTGCCCATATCTTTGATGGTGTGTTTAATCGCGCTCATATCATTGGCAATCATGAACGCACCAACCGCTGCACCCAAAATAATCATCATCTCAAACGGCAGAGAGTGCATGATAATAGCCATTTTGCCGCCAGCCAAGATATAGCCGCCAAAAACCATGACAAAAATGACAATAATTCCTATAATTCCAACCATGTTTCTACCTCTGGGAAGGGCCGTCACTGCGACCGTGTTTCATCTTAACTATGACGTGTGCGAGGTTAAAATTCCCTCAAGGCGCGTCACTATTCTCGCGGCGCGCGGGCATTTCTACCGGCCATCACAACGCTGATAGAATAGGCAAGTTCAGCGGGCAGCTCTGCCATGATATTTGCTGCGGCGTCAGGGCGCATTCGGGCGAAAAATCCGGCTGAAAACTGGATATCCATGGTTTCAAAAATCGGCGCTGCGTCACCCGGCTTCATACGTTCATAAACTTCTGTTAGTTGCGCAACATCATTTTCGGCCGCATCATCCGCCTGCGCCAGCGTTGCCGCCAACTGTTCTTCAGCAGCGCGAAGCGCGATCAATTGCTCCTCGATACGCAGTTCGACTACTTTGAGCGTCTGCTCACGACTATCTATATACGCCTCACGTTCAGCAAGTTGGTCTTGACGGGTAGAAATTGCCGATAAAAGTACCGACGGATCCCCCATCGGTTCACAGCTTTCCAACTCGGCATGGACCATCGGATTGGCAGCCGGTTCAACCTGATCATAACTGCGTCGACCGCCCATTTCCTGCGCAATCGCCGGGGCCGAGCTGGCCAATCTGACCGCCCCCGATGCCAGAAAACAGAAAATGATCAATGCGGTGGTTCCGGATTTTCGCGAATTTGTATCGACAATTTTAGTCATTTTTTGACCACGGCCATGACTTTTTGCAGCGCATTCAGCAAATCCACCCGGGTTGATGCGTTTTCCTCAACCTCAATGGCGCTGAGCAGCGGCTCCTGCATATCGGCAATGGCATCAGATTCTGGTTTGATTTTTTTACCCCGCACTTCAGAGATATTCACCTGCTTCGGGGCCATGCCACGTTCATGCACTGCAACCATCAGAAGTTCCAATCGCCCCGCAGCGATCTCAGCGCGATTGGTGATTTCAACCAGATCTTTCATGCTTGCGCCCGAGGCTTTGGCCGCTGCTTTCACCGAGACCTGCATTTCGTCAACTTGAACAGACAGGGCCGAAATTGCACCGCCCAGACCGGTATCAAGTCGTGATAGTCCTTTGATTTTACGGGATAATACATAACAATAGAACGCGGCAGCCAAAGCGCCTGCAATAAGTAATCCGTCAGCAATAAGTTCCATTTCGCTCTCCTCAACCTAGAATAAATTCGGTAATTAGCAGATCTTTTACCCGCCCTGGACCGGTGACAACTTGAACCCGGCGCAGCATCTGGGCGCGCAACCGGTCGAACGAGGAAGGCTTCGCCAATTCCTCCTCGGAGACAGCCCGTAAATAGGTATTCAAGACATCTAAAATACGCGGCATCACCAGATTAACTTCGGCGGCATAGGCCGGTTCGACGTCAAGTTGCGCCGAGAATCGCAGATACCGGGAATGGGCCGCATCGCCCAGCGAAATCACCATCGGTTCCATCTCGATAAACATGATATCGGGCAGATCCCCGCTCATGACAGGGTCACCATGACCACTACTTTCGCCGCCACCATGACCACCGTCACTAGCGACTGATTCGCTTTTTGGGCCTAGAATCATACCGGAATAAGTCGCGTAAAATCCGCCACCACCCAAAAGAATCGCCCCGAGCAACCCCATCATTAGGCCTTTTTTACTGCCCTTTGCGGGTTTCTCTGCCGTTTCGGCGCTTGGTTCATCTGCCATTTTGCACATCCTGTACGTTTTTCTCTAATTTCTTTTCTTAATCCGGTTTTGGCTAACCAATTGTTAAAAGTGTTCGAGCAATGTTCCATAAATGCAGCCGACATCAGAACGATGCCCCGGCTTTAAGCAAAACAGAATGTGAGCGAGAGCAAACCATGTGGAACACAATGGAACCCCGAAAACGGATAATTTTCTTACTGGCTGCCGTGGCCACTTTTGTGGCGTTATTGGGGCTGGTCCGCGTTGCGACCACACCAAACATGTCATTGCTTTATGCTGGGCTTGATTCGTCTGCCGCCGGTGAGGTCATCACCGCACTAGAACAAAGCGGGGTCGAATTTGAAGTGCGCGGCAACGCCATCTATGTAGAAAACGGCAGCCGCGATCAGGTACGATTATCACTTGCCTCAGAGGGGTTACCCGCATCAGGGATTGCCGGGTACGAACTGTTGGATTCGCTATCAGGTTTTGGCACCACCTCACAGATGTTCGATGCCGCGTACTGGCGCGCAAAAGAAGGCGAGCTGGCGCGAACATTGGTGGCATCACCACAGATCAAGTCGGCGCGAGTGCATATTGCCTCAGGATCCAACCAACCATTTAGCCGCAATAGCACCCCCACGGCCTCGGTCACGCTAACGGCTGCAAATGGCAACGTACCGCCAGCATTCGCAGAGGCAGCTCGATTTTTGGTCGCCTCGGCTATCAACGGCATGGCCCCGGAAAACGTTGCGGTGATAGATTCGGGGTCAGGCGTTGTTTTGCTGGCTGGCGATACCAGTAGCATTGCAGCCATTGACGGCCTGGACGGCCGCGCCGCAGCGATGCGCAGCAATATTGAACGTATATTGTCTGCCCGCGTTGGTACAGGCAATGTCATTGTCGAGGTAATGGTTGACGCCAATATGCAGTCTCAAACTGTGTCAGAACGCATCATTGACCCAGACAGCCGGGTGGTAATTTCATCAGAAACCCAAAACGATACGGACACATCTAACGGGTCAGAAAATGGGGCGGTCACCGTCGCCAGCAATCTGCCGGACGGCAACGGTGGCGGCAGTGGTAACCAGTCGTCCCGCAACCAGAACAGCAGCAGCGAACGTATCAACTATGAGGTCTCGGAAACCCGGCGGGAAACCATTAATCAGCCCGGCGAAATCCGTCGCCTAACCGTTGCCGTGCTGGTAAATGGTCAGCTGATTACCGATGAAAATGGTCAAGAGGTTTGGGCCCCGCGCCCCGATGAGGAACTTACCGCGCTGCGCGAGTTAGTGCAGTCTGCGATTGGGTTTAACGCCGAGCGTGGCGATATCGTCACCCTTCAATCCATGGAACTATCAGAGGCACCAATCGCCGGAACACTGGTTGATGAAACCCCGGGATTTTTGTCGCTAAATGCCATGTCACTGATTCAGCTTGGCGTATTAAGCGTCGTTGTTCTGGCCTTAGGCATGCTCGTATTGAAACCACTATTGTCTACGCAGCCCAGCCTGCCACCTTTGGCGGCTGAAACCGCGCTAACCGGCGGGGCCGCGCAACTGTCGCCGCCATCTGGCGCTGAAATGTTGGCTATTGAAAATAAATCACCGCCCAGCGCGGTAGATATGCTCCGAACCGCGATTGCAGAACGATCGGTCGAAACCAACCGTCTGTTGCAAACCTGGATAGAAACTCCCGAAGAAACTAATGAGGTAACCGCCTGATGTGTGCACTAAGATTAGAATGTTTCACCGATGACACCCCGCAATCCAGCAAAACAATATCGTTGTTTGAGGGGTTCGAATCCGAGAAAGATATCGCGTTTTCACGCGGTGTGAAAAGCGGTGCCGAAGCAGCGAGCAAAGCCTTTGAGGCTGAAAAAATTCGGTCGCTTTATCCGATTCTCGAAGCCTTGAATGATGCTGGGTTCTCTCAGACTGCAGCGCGACAAGCCGCCTTGGAAAGTCTGCAACCACTGCTGCGCGTTATGATTGACACGGTGTTGCCAGCCAGTGCATCTGCTGGGTTCACCTCAGAAGTCGTGGCGCGGGTCTTGACCGCCGTTGAACGGCAACCGGATGCCAATATTACGGTGACGGTGCCATCTGATTCTGTTGCCTCAATCGAACAGATGTTATCGCCTGCACAGGCAAATTGTCAGGTGGTCGGTGACCCTTCCATGTCAGCGTTGGAGGCGCGGGTCAAATGGGATTCCGGGTTCGACTCGCTAAACTTGATAGCAGTAATTGACGATGTCGACGCTGTCACCCGTGAATTCTTCTCACATCAAGATTCCAATATTATCGCAGGAGGCCGACATGCCTGATAATGAAACAATTGATGCCGCGGCATCCGGTGCAAAATCAAGCAGCATGCCAGATAACGCTTTTTTGGGCGTGCCGGTTGAAGTCATAATCTCGGTTGGCAAAGCTCGGCCAATGATTTCAGAATTATTGAACCTCACACAAGGATCGGTTTTACCGCTCGATAGCAGAATCGATGATCCAGTCGAAATTTACATCGGCGAAAAGTTGATCGCGCGCGGTGAATTGCAAGAGCTGGAAGACAGCGGAAAACTGGGCGTACGCCTGACCGAAGTGGTTGATCTTCGCGATGGGTTCTAAAATAGCCTTAGCATTGGTTATTTTGCTGGGGCTATCCGCCCCTGCAATGGCCCAAAGTCTTGAGATCAGTCTGGGCGACGGCGCATTGTCGCTGCAATCTGTTCAACTTTTCCTAATTCTAACCTTGCTCAGCCTCGCGCCAGGCATTGCGATGATGATCACCTGTTTTCCATTTATGGTTACGGTTCTGTCAATCATGCGGCAGGCCATCGGCGTGCAACAAGCCCCGCCAAATATGATGATTGTCAGCCTTGCCATGTTCTTGACGTGGTTTGTGATGGCACCGGTTTTCAACGAGGCATGGGACAACGGTGTTGCGCCGCTGTTAGAAAATACCATTGATAT
>JAESRG010000106.1 GCA_016764785.1 Paracoccaceae bacterium | reverse complement strand
CTTTGGCGGCAAGGAAATGATGAAAGCGGCATGATAACCAAACCCGATACACCTTAACTTAGCTGCAAATCTGTCCTGGAAAGCAGGACCACTTCAGCTTAAAGGTGAGAAAGTCACACAGGAAACCTCGGGGGTATCTGCTGGCGAATGGCGGGAGTTGATGGGGAGTTTGGAGTAATATTGAGGCACAGATTGTGCTGTAGGTTTTTCAAGGTTTTTGCTGTCCTGCCGGGTTCAGTTATTCAATGTTGAAAAGCTGATATTAGAATCAGCGACTATCTGCTTTCGGGTTAGCCCACGCGTCTGCGCAACACGTATCGCTTCTTGCCTAAATTCTGATGAGTTTTTGTTTGCGCTTTCGGCGATTGCCAAGCAAAGCATCGTTATTGTTCTTTAAATGCAGAATATACGGTTAAAGGCGCGGAACAAAACCGCGACAGGCCCAATGCCAACGTGTCGGCATTTAAGCCTGACAACCGCCAATGGGTGTGCAGGGAGGGAACTCTTTACGCGGCGGCACTTATTACTGTTTCCCTGCACGTAGGGCTTTTCACATTCAATTTTGACGGTATTGCGGCGCAATTTAGTCAGCAAGCCCTTATTCGCGCATTACCTAAGGTCAATACTTAGACTCGGGGCTTTCCTCAAGTAATTGTCGGCACTCCCTCGCTATTATTGGGGAGTTGCAACAAGTATTAATACAAATTAGTATTTCGTTAAGAGATGACGAGACACTACACGGCGGCACCAAAACCCCTGATCTTAACGGTCAGGGGTTTTTCTCTTTTGCAGGCAGGAATTCTGGCAGCTACGCATCACTGTAGCAAGCGGAACAGTTTGGGATACCTAGTGAAAATCACGGCTAGGGAAAAGCTTTTTGGCTTGTTCACGGGGGTGACGCGCCCGAGATGTCGGTTTAGGAATACGGGGGGCGTCATCGGCTTGCGGAAGCGTAATACCGATGGCATCATCCATCGGGTGACCAAGATCGCCTAGGCAATGTGACATGTCTTCGATCTTTTGGGCAATCAGGTGCACGACAATCCCTTCACGTTGCAAAAGACCGGTCACGCGCAGCAGACGGCCTCCCATAACCGCGCGGCGAAATTGTTTATAGACTTTGCGCCAGACAACGATGTTTGAAACGCCTGTTTCGTCTTCTAACGTTAGAAAAACCACACCGGATGCCGTGCCGGGCCGTTGGCGGGTGATCACCAGACCACACACAGAAATTCGGCCAATCGGCACCGTGGCAAGATCAGCATGGGGGGTGAGGCCTTGAATAGCTGGGCGCAGCAATTCCATCGGGTGGGCGCGCAAAGACAGGCGCATGGCGACATAATCCTCAACCACTTCTTCGCCCAGATGCATGGTTGGCAAGGTGACGCTGGGTTCATGAATACCTTCGCCCCCAATCGGGTCATTAAACAGCGGCAGCGGCATTTGCCCGCGAATGGCTTTCACCTGCCAAAGCGCGTTGCGCCGCCCCAGCCCCATATCGGCAAACGCATCAGCCTCGGCCAATCGTTCCAGCACTGCGGGGCCAATGCCTGCCCGCAGCCACAGGGCTTCGGGGTCGGGGTACCCGTTGCCCCGCGCGGCCACGATCCAACCGGCGTCTTCTTCCCTGAAACCTTTGATCTGGCGAAACCCAAGTCGCAGCGCCAGCGCGCCATCCATGCGGCGTTCCAGTGCGTTATCCCACGTACTGTTGTTCACACAAATCGGGCGAACCTCTACCTGATGTTCCCGAACATCGCGCACAATTTGGGCGGGCGCATAAAACCCCATCGGCTGGGAATTTAGCAAGGCACAGGCGAAAACCGCCGGATGATGGCATTTCAGCCAAGCCGAAACATAAGCTAGCATCGCAAACGCCGCGGCGTGGCTTTCGGGAAACCCATAATCGGCAAAGCCTTCGATCTGCGAGAAACAACGCGCGGCGAAATCTGGCTCATAGCCATTTTTCAGCATTCCATTGATGAATTTATCTCTAAATACGCTAATTGTTCCCATACGACGGAACGACGCCAGTGAACGGCGCAGGCGGTCGGCCTCTTCTGCGGTGAACCCTGCCGCAACAATGGCGATCTGCATGGCCTGTTCTTGAAATAGGGGGATGCCAAGGGTCTTGCTCAGCACGTCCTCCAACGCTTTCGAGGGGAATTCAACATCTTCAAACCCCTGACGTCGTTGGATGTATGGTTTTACCATACCACCCTGAATCGGGCCGGGCCGCACGATGGCGACCTCGATCACCAAGTCATAGAATGTACGCGGTTTCATGCGTGGCAGAAAATTCAACTGGGCGCGGCTTTCCACCTGAAAGACACCAACGGCATCGGCCACGCAAAGCATATCATAGGTGGCTGTGTCTTCTTGTGGCACCGTGGCGATAGAATATGTCTGCCCGCCAAGCTGCGTGATCAGATCAAAACTTTTACGAATGCAGGTCAGCATCCCAAGGCTGAGGATGTCCACCTTAAGAATGCCAAGCGCATCAATGTCATCCTTGTCCCATTCAATAATGGTGCGATCATCCATCGCGGCGTTTTCAATTGGGCACAGTTCATCCAGCCGACCTTTGGTGATGATAAAACCCCCAACATGTTGGGAAAGATGGCGAGGAAAGCCGGTGATCTCACCAATCAGGCGGATGGTTTGCACCAGCCGCTGGTCATTCAGATCTAACCTCAGTTCACGGATACGTTCTGGGTCAGCGCCTTTGTTAGACATGCCCCATATCTGCCCCGACAGATTGGCGGTCACATCTTGCGACAGCCCCATCACCTTACCCACCTCTTTGATCGCCGCGCGGGACCGGAAATGGATCACCGTGGCGCAAAGACCAGCGCGATGACGGCCGTATTTGGCATAGATATGCTGGATCACCTCTTCGCGGCGTTCATGTTCAAAATCCACGTCAATATCGGGCGGTTCGCCGCGATATTTTGACATAAACCGCTCAAAAACCATTGCGATCTGTTCGGGGGTTACATCGGTAATATTCAGCGCATAGCATAAGATAGAGTTCGCAGCTGAACCGCGCCCCTGACACAGGATATTTTGGCTGCGAGCGTAAATCATGATGTCATGGACCGTTAGAAAATAGGCCGCGAACCCGAGGTATTCAACCAACCCCAATTCTTTAGCCGCCATCTTTTTATAGCGCTCAGGCACACCCTCAGGGCAGCGCCGCTTTAATCCCTCAGAGGTCAATCGTGCCAGCCGCGCCTGTGGCGCTTCACCCTTGGCGATCTCATCGGGGTATTCATATGACAACTCGCTGAGGCAAAAACTGCACCGCGCGGCGATTTCCAGTGTGCGCCGGATGGCCGCCGGATGGTTGCGAAACATGTGCTTCATGTCTTTGGCTTGCTTTAGCCGGCGCTCGGCATTGGCCAAAGCACGAGTGCCAATCTGGTCAATGGTAATATGTTTGCGCATACAGGTCAGCACATCCGCCATCTGGCGACGGTTGGCCTTGTGCATCAACACATCCCCAATGGCCACCATCGGCGTGGCGGTTTTTTGGGCCAGGTAGGCACAGCTATTAAGATAATCCTGATCACTTCCATCATAACGCGGGGCAGCCCCTAAAAATACATGCCCGGGAAATTGGCGTAGCGCTGCTTGGACATGTGTTGCGATCTGCGATGTTTTGATATCTTCTTGTGGCAAGGCAATCAGGATTATTCCGGCACAGCTCTCCAGCAAATCTTGCATATCCAGATGGCATTCTCCCTTGTTTGCACGCCGCTTGCCAAGGGTCAAAAGCCGAGTTAGGCGAGCATAGGCCGGGCGATCTTGGGGCAAGGCGATCCAGTGTAGCGGGCTGTCGCGCAGCACCAACCGACACCCAACGATCAGCTTGGGCAGGTGAACTACCTCGGGCCGAGGGATTTCTTTTGCAGCCCCAAAACGCTGACGGCTGCTAGGATCAACTTGCTGACTGGAACGAATTTTAATTGTTTCGTCAGCTTCGCGGCGCAGCTCTTTTAGGGCGGAATAGGCACGCACTACCCCTGCCAGCGAGTTACGGTCGGTGATCGCTATGGCTTCAAGCCCCAGCTCAGCAGCGCGCATGACCAGTTCTTCGGGATGTGATGCGCCAGTCAGAAAGGTGAAGTTCGAGGTGACGCATAATTCGGCATACCCATGCTCTGCTGATTTCATTCGTAGCATTTTGCGGTTGAATGCCTCCACAGGGCGGTGGTCATGATTGATTTCAATCATGCAAATTCCCCCTGCACAAACCATCCGGGGTTTTGCGGTGTGTAAAACAGCCACAGCCGCCAGCCTTGTTTGGTTTCCACCCGCCAATAATCGCGCAGGCCTGAACGCCAGTTATCATCTGGCAACCACCATTCCGGTGCGATGCGTTCTGGCCCCGTGGCACGACCAACGCTCAATGACATGCGCCGCCACCGAAACCGTGCGGGCGGTTGCGGGCCCGAACCGGCAATTGCTTCGGGTGTAAACAGTCGCAAAGGTCTAGGGCGGAGCGTCGACCACGCGCCGGAGGGTTCAGAATATGCCGCTGGGGCAATGATAAAACTGCGTTCAGGGATATGACTATCAGCCGGTAAGAAACGCTGCACATTTTCCAACCCGATCCGGTTACCAATGCGGGTGATCAGGTCATCCAGCCCTTTGTGGCGCGACGGGGTGCTGTGGCTGATTTGCGTGGCTGGCAATGGCTCAACCTGTGTGGCTTCCAACCGCAACTGGTCAATGCCATATCCGGCATCAACCTGATCAACACCGCGTTGAAACAGGGGGAGAATACGCCCGACATCGCGCAAGGGGCGCGCCAGCCGCAGTTCAACCTGCTGATTGGCCTGATCGACCCGCCGCAGGGTTAGTTGCAATATACGCGCGCCCATCTCATGGGTTTTTAGCTTGGCGCATAACTGTTGCAATAACCGTTCAGCCCCCGCCATAACATCGGCGCTTAGGCCAATGGGTTCTGGCAATGTTATACGCACCCCGTAATGGGGTGCGTCGGATAGTGGTGAGATTTCCTCAGGCTGGCTGCCCAAAGCCTGATCCAGCCGCAGCAGAACTTCTCGACCAAAACGGCGGGTTACAGTGGCGCGTGGCAGGGCAATCAGATCGGCAATACTGCGCACCCCAGCCCGTTGCAACGCAATGCTGGATTTGTTTGTTAAACGCAGCGCATCAATCGGCAACGATAAAATCTGTGTTTGTGGTGTGCCAGCCTTAACAGGCCCATTGCTGAAATGCGCCAAGGCCCAAGCGGCCCCGCGCGTATCGGCCAGCCCCAAGTTGGCGGTTATCCCTGCGCGCGCCAAACTGTGGCGCATATCATCCACCATTGCCGTTTCACCGCCAAACAAATGGGCTGATCCGGCGATGTTCAGCACAAGGCCGTTGCTCCCCTCAAGCCCGACCCAAGGGCAATACCGTTTTGACCACCTTGCCAATGTGTGCAAAAAACGTTGATCGGCTTGCAGATCGGCCGGACTGCTTTGCAGGTCACGGCAATAGGCCCGCGCGTCGGAAAATCCCATGCCGCGATGCAAGCCCATCTTTTCGGCTTGAGCATTCAGGCAGTAAATACGGTCGGTATTGCTTTGGCGCAGGATTAGCGCAAAGGGCGCATCAATTGGGCGCGCGCGCAGAACCCGCTCGCTGGGCATTCTTGGAAACCACAATGATACGACGCGTTTCTGCATCCCATTTCACATCCCACACACTTAATGTTCCTGATTTGTTCTTAATAAGCTCCCACCGTTGCAGAGTCGAGTCTTTGACATCAAAAAGTGGCGTACATCGCCAACGACTTTCTGCGGCGTTACTGCCCATGTTTTCCTGAATAATACATAGTCCGGTGGCTTGTCCTGCCTCGGCAGCAAGCTGCAACCGCCGCCCCGTGGTCAGGTTGATGGGCGCGCTTAGCTCCATCACCACAAGGGGAATTGCGCCAGAACGTAACGCCTCCTCTGCGACGGCTAAGACGTCTGTCTGGCTTTTCGCCTTGGCAAAAAGCAAATCCTGAGGGCGAATAAAGCTAGAAAATCCAGCCGGATTGATCTGCCCGACTTGCCAGTTTTCATTCACCCACAAAACAGAGCCTCCTAGCATACCGCTTAAAGCAAATGCGAAAGTTAATGTGTTGGGTCCGCAGACCTCATGGGTGCGGCCACGGCGCAAAGGGAAGCATTGATCAAATTCGGTAGACATAAAGAAATATACCCAAGAAACAGCAGAGATAAATATGGAATTGTAACATTCCTGTCACGGACTCAAGCTAGATAGATTTGAGGCTGGACTCTGAAACCTTCTTGACAGGTCGACTAGTTATGTTCAGTCTTATTCAGTCGGGTGCCGTTTCTACTTCTCGGAGTCGGTTTTGTAGGGAGTAATTAACAGTAAGATTAGCGATCTTTTAAAAAGATCAAAAAAGCCCCCAAATCCGAATTTGATATGCTAGCGTAAGTTAGTTGAAACAAGACGCCCGGGCTGGGACACCAGTTTGAGAAGAAAAACAACGGAGAGAAAACAACATGAAACGAGTATTATTATCAGGTGTTGGCCTGGTTGCTCTGGCAAGTGCAGCGTCTGCTGCGACCTGCCCTGGAGTAACCGTGGCAGACATGATGGGGGTTGGCGCCGGCGCGTTCCCTCAGCAATACGAACTGTCTGAATTTGAATCCATCGGCAATTGTACCGTAGAATTTGCGGGAAACCCGGCAGCGGCTGATCTGAATGCACGGATTCGCGGCAACGGTGATTTGCCACCATTGGCCGAACGTATTCCGTCAGAACCACTGGTGGTTGCGCCCTATGATTCCATCGGGATCTATGGCGGCACATTGGATGCGCTGTCAAACGCAACCGAATCCGGCACATCCGACTTTATGTCGATTCGCCACGTGAACCTTGTGCGTTATTCCGACGACCTGACCACCATTGTGCCAAACGTGGCCTCTGGCTGGGAATGGAACGAAGACTTCACCCAGCTAACTTTCTTCTTGCGTGAAGGCCATAAATGGTCTGACGGCTCGCCGTTCACGGCGGCTGATGTTGAGTTCTGGTACGAAAACCTGCAGCTTGATGAAAACGTGATCGCCAGCCCGAAAAGCTATGTGCTGGTTGGTGGTGAACCAATGACCGTTGACGTCATCGACGACACAACTGTTGTGTTCAACCTGCCATTCCCGAAACCGGGTCTGCTGTCGCATTTTGCTAACCACTATGCGCAGGGCTTCCAGCCACGGCATTTCCTTGGTCAGTTCCACCCGGATATTGACGAAAATGCCGATGCAAACGCTCAGGCCATTGGTTATGAAAACGGGTATGACGCGATTGCCGCTTATTATGGCAGTTCTGACTGGATGGATACGCCAACACCAATGTTGTCGCACCCGGATCTGGTTGCCGGCATGCCAGCTGACACAGTGCCAACTCTGGAAAGCCACATTATCGTCGCGGAAAGCACAGAAGGCCGCCATTTGGTTGCCAACCCGTACTTCTTCCAGATTGATACTGCTGGTAACCAGCTTCCATACATCAACGAGCAAGACGAACTGTTCATAAGCGAAAGCGAAGTGCGGCTGCTGAAACTGGTTAACTCAGAAGTTGACTATAAGGCTCAGGCGTTGAACCTCGATTATGCGCCGTTGTTGCTGGAAAATCAGGAAGCGGGCAACTTTACTGTTGACCTGCGTCCTGAAATTGCACTTGGTGCCTTTGCGTTTAACGTAACATCTGATGATCTGGGCAAACGCGCTGTGTTTAACGACCTGCGTTTTCGTCAGGCGATGTCTGTTGCGATGAACCGCGATGAAATCAACGAAGTTGTTTTCTTTGGTCTTGGTGCACCTCAGCAGTATATCGCTTTCTCGCCAACTCCGGCGTTTGTCAGTGAAGAGCTGGAGCAGCATTACGCACAGTTCGATCCTGATCTGGCAAACCAGTTGCTTGACGAAGTCGGCTTGATCGACGTTGATGGTGATGGCATGCGCGAAATGCCAAATGGTGATCCGCTGGTGCTGAACCTTCAGGTTGCGACCCAAGGTATTTCGATCAAAATGGTCGAACTTGTGGGTCAAAACTGGATGGATGTTGGTATCAACAACACCGTGAAAGAGGTCACAACCGACGAATATCGTTCGGCGCAGTCCTCTAACCAGCTTGACGTGACCATGTATGCGAAAAGCCAACCACTGGCTGTTATCCTCGGTATTTCGGAGCTGTTTATCCCGCCGTTCGATAACTATTTCAACATGCGTTCCGGTATGCTTTGGGGTGAATATATCGACTCCGACGGCGCTGCAGGGGTTGAGCCACCAGCATATGTTTACCAGATGATGGATGACATTGATGCGTTCCAAGCAGCGATTGCGGGTTCTGACGAATCCAATGTGATCGGTGAACGTCTGGTGCGGACAATGGCTGAAAGCCTGCTGTTCATTGGTACTGTGAAAGCGGTTGCACCGATTTATCACAGCAATACGCTGATGAACTTCACTGACTTCCAGACACAGTCCTATGCTTACTACCGGACATACCCGTACCGCGGTACGCAGTGGTATTTCTCTGAGTAGTTTGCTTAGATGAATAATGACCGTGGGCGACCGATGTTGCCCACGGTTCACTAATAAGATGGTCGAAAATGACCAATTAGGCAAAGGCTCTGGGGGGCAAATACCGAATGCTACAATTTTTCCGTTTTGTGTTAATCCGTGCATTTCTGGCGATTTTCACCCTAATTTTAGTCTCATTCATTGTTTTTTCCTTGATGGAAATGGTGCCCGGCGATTGCGCTGAGCGGTATCTAGCCTTCAAGAACTCGCAAGGCTCGGTGATTTCACTGGCCGATATTGATGTCGAACGGATCCGGCTGGGTCTCGACAAACCTTATGTGCAACGTTGGGGGCTGTGGATCGTCAATGCGTTCCAAGGCGAATTCGGCGATAGCTGTATTTTACGGCTGAATATCAGCCAGTTGTTAGGACAGAAGTTCTGGTTCAGCCTTGGCCTGTGTCTGTCAGCCCTAATTCTGGCTTATGCGATTGCCATTCCGATTGGCATTCTGGCCGCGACCTCAAAAAATGCTTTCCTGAACAACAGCTTGCGTTTGGTCAGCTATCTAGGTTTGGCGCTGCCGAACTTCCTGTTGGCGCTGATGATCATGCTGTTCTCAACAATGATGTTCGGGAACAGTCTCACGGGGCTATTCTCAAAAGAATATCGAGACGCGCCGTGGTCTTATGACAAACTGATGGATTTTCTGGGGCATGCGTGGCTGCCGGTCTTTATCTTGGGCTGGTCCGCGACCGCCTTTGCGATCCAGACGGTGCGGGCGTTGATGTCGGATGAAATCGGTAAGCTTTACGTGACTGCCGCCGCAGCGCGCGGGGTGTCGGGGCGCAAGCTGATGATGCGTTACCCAGCGCGACATGCGCTTAGCCCGATCATTAACTCGCTTGGGTTCGATTTGAACCGTATCTTTAACGAGCTGCCGATTGTGGCGCTGATCTTAACGCTGACCGAAGCAGGGTCACTATTGATTGAAGCCTTGGCGCGATCAAACGACCAACAGCTGGCGGGGGCGATTATTTTCATGCTGACGGCCAGTATCGTGACCATCAACTTTGTGACCGACATTATCTTGGCGCTCACCGATCCGCGCGTTCGTCGCAGCATAGTAGGATAGAGCCATGGCAAAAGTAGCAACCAAACCCAACGTCGACCAAAAGACCAAAGAGGCGTATTTTACTGCCTCGCAGGGTCAGCTTATCTGGCAACGGTTCAAGAAAAACAAATCCGCGCTGGTTGGGGGATGGGTGTTAATTCTCCTGATTCTGTCAGGTGTCTTTGCCCCGTTCTTAACGCCTTATGATGCGACCATCGCTGGGCGCGACAAGGAATATTTAAACGGCGCGCCGACGATTCCGCAGTTTTGCGACGACAACGGCTGTTCTTGGCGACCGTTCATTTACACGACCGAGCGCACCCGCTCGCTCGCGACCAATTTCCGCTGGGTGACCGAGACGGATACCTCGCTTGAGGGCCGCCGTTACGTTGAGTTTTTCACCCAAGGTGTCGAGTATCGTTATCTGCACTTCAAGATCAACCTACCCGGCAAGGCGCTCGATTTTGAGATCCCTGGCATTACCTTTTCAACCCACCTGTTTGGCGTCGACAAAGGCATGATCCACATTTTCGGCACCGATTCCACCGGCAAAGACATCTATTCGCGGACCCTAACGGCGGTTAATACCTCGCTGGCGGTGGGCACGATCGGGGTGTTTATCGCGTTTGTCATGGCCCTAGCGATCGGGGGGGCGGCCGGATATTATGGCGGCTGGATAGATTCTAGCCTGCAAATGATCACCGATACCGTCCGAACTATTCCCAGT
>JAESRG010000105.1 GCA_016764785.1 Paracoccaceae bacterium | reverse complement strand
GCGCATGAACAGCAAAATGGGTTCGACAAAGAACATGATTGGCGTCACCAGAATTGCATAAGCAATGACCACCCAGAACCCCATCCGTACCGACCGCCGCACGCCGGTAACATCGTTGGCCCCCACGGCAGCTGCCGCCAATGGCATAACGCCCTGTGCCAGCCCCAGTCCGGCGATCATCAAAAGGAAGAAAACCTGATTGCCCAGCACGCTGGCTGCAAGCGGTTCGGCCCCCAGTCGCCCAAGCATCACGGTGTCAGTCACGCCCATCAACATGGATGCAACAGACGTGCCAATAAGCGGCAGCCCCAGCGCAATGCTGGCACTGATATGTTGGCGCAGGGTTTTTACCTGCGCATTTTGCGGTGTTTCAGTCATCGGGTTTCCGAAAATTATGTTTTCGATACCCTGACCCTATCCGAGAACCAGATCAAAGGTGAAGCCCTAAATTGTGCCAAGTTTTTGCAGCTTTGCCGCTACAATTTCCAGCAGCGCGGGGTCCGGACAGCGCGCCACCAGATTGCTGCCATAAACCCCGTTTTGCATAAACGGATAAGACCCTATGGCGACATCAGGATGTTGCGCGGCGATTTCGGCCAATGGTCCGGCCAGCGTGCCCTCGGGTTGTTCAATGCGCACGGTGAATGACAGTAGCGGCGTGCCGCCGATCAAGGTTGGCAGGATGCTGGCCAGCATGGCGTGAAAAACCGCAGGAACGCCAGCCATGACATAGACGTTTTCGACCTGAAAACCGGGGGCTTTGCTGACCGGATTGTCGATCAGGGTGGCGCCGTCAGGGATGCGGGCCATGCGCAGGCGCATCTCGTTCAGGTCTTTGCGATTGGCATAGTGGCTGGCCAGAATGGCGCGAGCATCGTCGCGAATACTGATGCCAATGCCAAACGCCTTGGCAATGCAATCAGCGGTGATGTCATCGTGCGTCGGGCCAATACCGCCCGAGGTAAACACATAGTCAAACTGCCCGCGCAACGCATTCAGCGCGGTGATGATCTGCGCAGGCGCATCGCCAACCACCCGTATTTCGCGCAGGTCAATCCCGATCTCGGTCAGGTTTGTTGCCAGATGGTTGCTGTTGGTGTCTTGTGTACGCCCCGATAATATCTCGTCGCCGATCACCAGCATTGCTGCCGTTGGGTTTGCCATCTTGTCTGTCCTTTGAATGCGGGTTAGGGGTTGAACATGGAATTTCAACAGCCGCTGATCCGCGCCACATTAATCAAACGGTATAAACGCTTTCTGGCTGATGTCACGCTGGACGATGGCCGCGAGGTCACCGCCCATTGCGCCAACCCCGGCGCGATGACGGGCCTGAATATCGCGGGCATGACGGTTTGGCTTGAACCAAATGACGACCCAAAACGTAAGCTGCGTTACAGTTGGAAACTGGTTGAAGTAGGCACCGGCTTGGTTGGCATCGACACCGCCATGCCCAACAAAATCGTGGCCGAGGCGCTGGCAAACAGTCAAATCCCTGAACTGGCAGCCTATAAAAATATCAAGCCAGAGGTCAAATACGGCGAAAACAGTCGCATTGATTTTCTGCTGACCAGCAGCGGTCTGCCCGATTGTTACCTAGAGGTGAAATGCGCCAACCTATCGCGCACGGCGGGCTTGGTTGAGTTCCCAGACACTGTCACCAAACGCGGCACCAAACATCTGCGCGAACTTGGTAACATGACAGGGCAGGGCCACCGCGCCGTGACGCTATATTTGGTGTTTCGCGATGATTGCAGTCGGTTTTCGGTGGCGGCGGACATTGACCCAACCTATGCAACCGCGTTCAGCGATGCCCACGCGCGCGGGGTTGAAACGCTGTGTTATGCCACCAACATAGCTGTGAACGCCGTAACGCTTGGTCGACCCTTGCCGATTGAACAGCCTTGATCTAAACCGAATAAAACAAGTCAGGAGAACCCCGTGGTCGTAGCAACCTCTGGTCATTTGAATCGCGATGGCATTCGCATTTATCCGCAATCTGATTTTGCGGGCATGCATGCCTCTGGCCGATTGGCGGCTGAAAGTCTTGATATGATTGCGGAATTCGTGGTGCCGGGCGTTACCACGCTGGAGCTGAACGACCGTATCCATCAATTCGTTGAGGATGCAGGCGCGATTTCAGCCACCGTCGGCTATCGGGGTTATCAACATGCGTCGTGCATTTCGATCAACCATGTGGTTTGTCACGGTATTCCCAGCGATAAACGTCTCAAAGACGGTGATATTCTGAATATCGACGTGACCTGCATTCTGGATGGTTGGTTTGGTGATACCTCGCGGATGTATGTGGCCGGAAAATTGGGACGTAAGCCTGAGCGGCTGATTGACGTAACCCACGAAGCCCTGATGAAGGGCATCGCGCAGGTTAAACCCGGCAATACCTTTGGTGATATTGGTGCGGCGATTCAGCGTTTCGCTGAGGGGCATCGCATGTCGGTTGTGCGCGATTTTTGTGGTCACGGGTTGGGGCAGGTGTTTCACGCCGCGCCAAACGTGCTGCATTATGGGCGCTGGGGTACTGGTGCTGTCTTTGAGCCGGGCATGATTTTTACCATTGAACCAATGATCAATCTGGGCCGCCCTGACACCAAAGTTTTGGCGGATGACTGGACCGCGGTGACTAAAGACAAGTCGCTTTCAGCGCAGTTTGAACATTCAATCGGGGTGACCGAAGATGGATGTGAGATTTTCACACTTTCACCGACAGATAAGTTCTATCCGACGTGGTAAGTTAAGCGGTTATTAACCATGGATACGTCATGTTAACGCATGACGATTGATAATCAGTTTGGTGAACACCCGTTTCCGGGGTTTGATACGGATTTTGAGGTGCTTCCGGCACTTGCAGAACCGACCTCCAAGGAGCCCCACTATACCAATCATCGCAGTCGTCTGCGCGCGCGGTTCATGACCGCGGGCGCGATTTCTTTAGCCGACTATGAGCTGCTGGAACTGATCTTGTTTCGCGCCATACCTCGGCGTGACGTTAAGCCTTTGGCTAAACGTATGTTGGAGGAGTTTGGCGATTTTAACCGTGTGATTTCGGCGTCAACGGCGCGGCTGACTGCGCTGCAAGGCGTGGGCGAAGCTGTGGTGCAGGAACTTAAAATCGTAGAAGCCGCGGCGCAACGCCTGGCTCAGTCAAAGGTGCTGGGCAAAGATGTTGTTAGCTCATGGTCGCAACTAATGACTTATTGTAAAACCGTGATGGCACATCGTGATACCGAACAGTTCCGTATTCTTTTCCTTGATCGCAAGAACGTGCTGATCGCTGACGAAGCGCAAGCCGAGGGCACGATTGACCATGTTCCTGTCTATCCGCGCGAGGTGGCAAAACGTGCGCTAGAACTAAACGCGACAGCGGTTATTCTGGTGCACAATCATCCGTCAGGCGATCCATCGCCATCTGACGAGGATATCGCTATGACCAAAAAAATTGTTGCGGCGACTGGGGCGCTCGGCATCACCGTGCACGACCATATTGTAATCGGAAAAGAAAGCGACGCTAGTTTTCGGGCATCAGGCTTGCTTGATTAACGCGCAACCAACCGAATGTCATCAATTGCACCCGGCACGGTCATCTGCGATATTGCCCCACCACAATTTGGCAACGTAAAGCGAATACTGCGTGATCCAGCACTGTTATCAGAACGGGTGCGGATGGTTCTGGCACTCACATCACTGCCACAAACCGAATCGCCGTTGTTGATTTCAAGCGACATCGTCACGATGCCACGCTCAACCGAGCGGCCAAGAAGCATGGTATAGACCTCTGCCATCGCGCCGCCCTCAATGCTTTTGTCGCCGAGCTCAACCAGATAACCGCCACCGCGAAGCCGCGCTGTACGGAAATCACGCGCTGCGCCAGACCAGATATGCCCGTCGTCGCCTTCAATCGCGCCATATTCAAAAGCGTGTAAATTTAAATCAGCCTCACCGCGCCATGTGATCGCAGCGCGGGTTACATCGTTTATGTCAGAAACCAGAGCAACTGTTGTGGCCGAACTGCCATCAGCGAAAGTTGCCGTAATTTCAGCGGTGCGTTCCAGCGCTGGAATTACTACGCTGGCAGTGCCCTCAATATCGGTCAGGATAGTGAATTCAAGACCAGCATGCGCCAGAGTTACTGGCATTTCCGGTTTGCACGGCGCTATTATGAACAGAAGAATATTCGCGCCACGACGTACCGATGGGTCCAGCGAAATCTCGCATACCGATTGCTGTTCGATTTGCGGGGCAAATAGCAATGTATCAACATTTGTTGTGTCCAGACTAGCCAGTTCGGTACCAGTTGCGTCAATCGTGGCGGGTGCCGCAAATAGCGGTGCATCAGAGCTGTCAATTAGGGCGGAGGCGTCAGCAAATTCAGGCGAAGCAAGAGAATCGCCCAGATGTTGTCCGACCGGATCAGCAGCGGTGCCGAGCCGGGCCAAAACAAGTGAAATTAGGCCAGCATTGGCGTCAGAAACCATAGGCGTCGTGAACTGCACCATCATCGGATCGCTGCCGCTAGACAGACGATTAACGTCAAATATAAGGGAATCCGTGACGGTTTCACTGAGCAATTGATTGGTGATAATCGTTTCTGGTACTGTGAAACGGCTGCTGAGCAGTACTTCTGGCGTCGTCGTGCTGGTGTTTAGCAATCGGACAACTGAATTCGCATTCGCCAACACTGGGGCCAATGTTGCGGCCACAGGTTCCCGCGCCAACACAACTGAGTTTGCGCCATCAATCGGTGCGGTGGCCAGCAAGATCGGCGCAGTTTGCTGTGCGGTCATATCTTGTTCATTTTGTGGTGAGACAAGATCGGCACTTCCCCCCAGAACCGCAGCGGATAAAGGACTGTCGCCAAGCTGTAGAGCAATAAGTGCGGTCGGGCCACTGCGTTCGATGATCAAAGTTGTCTGCCCCGGTTCAACTTGTGCAATTACGTTTACGGTTTCGGCCGCGGGATTTTCAAAAGTAAGGGTGTCAAGCGATGCGATAATCTGCGATCCACTTTGGTCGCCTGGAGTGAACGTTCCAAATGAGGTTTCGTCGCTGCTCGACAGGTCTGCCATGGCAACGGGCCCACGTTCTAACGGATTTGTAACCGGATTTGCCTCGGGCGCAATTCGCGTCAGTTGGGGGCTGGCCAGCGTTGCCATTTGCTGGTCAGGCGCCACCGAACCACCACCCAACATAATATTGCTGCTTTCACCGGGTATTTCTGCGCCAAAATTGGCGACACCAAATTCGATGGGTGCGGAAGTTTCAGTGCTGCTTTGTGCGGAAATATTTGTGTCGGTGTTATTTATCGAATTGGTGAAAATGATATTTTGTTGCCGGATTGAAGAAAGTGCAGTGGTTGGCGCCACAAATTCGTCGATTGACGGGGCTGCCAAAACCGGCGCTTGCATCGATATCACGATATTATCAAAAGCTGGCGCGGCATTTTCTTGAGTGGCCGGCGAAACGTCAGCGATAACAACAGGAGCTTCATTCGGGTCAGCAACGGGCGTTACATCATTGGATGATGCCGCATTGGCAATATTCACAGCTTCGACGGGTTGAACATTGGACACAACCCCACCAGCAGAGGGCTGGATATTCGCAAGGTCCAGATTAGCCGATGGCACGTCAGCTGTCTCAGACTCAATTGAGGCAACCGAAACGGCGATTACATTCAATGTAACAGTGTTGGTTGCACAGCCATCTTCCGAATCGACGCAGTAAGTGAATTTGACTTTGCCATTACAGCTGGCATCGCTCGAATATAGTAGCCGGTCTGTTCCAGATAATGCGACCGATCCACATGTTGGGTTGTCGATGACTACAATCGGTCCAATGACCGCGTCATTTGCAAGGATATCAAGAAGTTGACTGGAGCCCGCGCGTACAGAATAGACATCATCGCTGGTTTCGAACTGGTTTTCACCCGCAATCATCGCCATAAAACGATCACCATACTGCACCATGCTTCCTGCGAATACCGCAAGAACCAAGCCGGTCAGCATTGTCATCATACGATCGTTTTTGAACACGATCAGGCTCCTTCAATAATAAAACATAGAAACTTAATAATACTATTTATCTAAAAAATACAGGGTCTTATATCGTTTAGTTAATATTGCGTTTTTGCTGCAACACACAACAACCACTGGGAGTCATTAACTACTTATTCACAATATATTGTATTTAAGGCGAAAAAGTGTTCGCCTTAATATTTAAAAATTTAGGTACTTTGAAAATAAATTCCAGAGCTAAGGCCTAAATTTTACCATGGCAATGTTTGTATTTCTTGCCAGAGCCACACGGACAGGTCGAATTACGTCCACCGCGCGCCCAAGTACTTTCGTCTTTCGGATCAACCCCGAGCGTCGGCGGATTACGTACCGGATTTGCAGTCGGTTGCTCAGCCGCCGGTTTCGCAATCGGGGTTCCGGCCTCCAATGCTGCTTTGGCGCGAATTTGCTCCATCATTGCTTGTTGTTCTTCCGGGGTCATAAACCGGATGTGTGATAGTTGTGTTGTCACATCTATCCGCAAACGGTTAAGGAAGTTTTCAAACAACGTGAATGCCTCGGTTTTATATTCATTCAGCGGGTCGCGCTGGGCATAGCCGCGAAACGCCACAACCTGACGCAAATGTTCGAGGACTAATAGATGTTCACGCCACGATTTGTCGATGATTTGCAGCAGAATTTGCTTTTCAACACGGCGCATGGTTTCGGGCCCGGCTTTGGCAGCTTTGCTCGCCATCAGCTTGTCGGATTCGTCATAAAGACGTTCGGCGATGGTCTCGTCGTCGACACCTTCTTCGCGGCCCCAGTCAATAATTGGTAGGTCCAGTCCGAAATGCTGGATGATCTGCGCATACAGACCTTCCATGTTCCACTGGTCAGCGTAAGCCTTGGCCGGAATGTGTTCTGCAATCAGATCGTCGATCACATCGTGACGCATGTCGCGGATTTCCTCAGAGACATCTGCCGATTCCATCACTTCGCGGCGCTGCTCAAACACCCGTTTGCGTTGCTCGTTCATTACGTCGTCGTATTTCAGCACGTTTTTGCGAATGTCGAAATTGCGCGCTTCGACTTTGCCCTGTGCCCGCTCAAGCGCCTTGTTGACCCAGGGGTGAATAATGGCTTCGCCCTCTTGCATGCCCAGTTTGCCCAACATCTTGTCGAGATTACCCGAATTAAAAATCCGCATCAGATCGTCTTCGAGTGACAGGAAGAAACTGGTCCGGCCCGGATCGCCCTGACGGCCAGAACGACCGCGCAGTTGGTTATCAATGCGGCGACTTTCGTGGCGTTCGGTCGCCAGCACATAAAGCCCACCGGCGTCCAATACGCGTTTCTTGGCGACCTCAACCTCAGCAGTGATCTTGGCGCGGATGGCGGTTTCGTCCGCCCCCTCGCCCTGCGCTGCCATTTCTTTGGCGACGCTCATATCAATATTGCCGCCCAGCTGAATGTCGGTGCCGCGACCCGCCATGTTGGTGGCGATGGTGACCGCACCCAGCGCGCCTGCGTTGGCGATAATCTCGGCTTCTTGTTCATGGAACCGCGCGTTCAGCACGTTATGTTTAATACCGGCGGTTTTCAGCAGTTCCGACAGATTCTCAGATTTTTCAATCGACGTGGTGCCAACCAAAAGCGGTTGTTCCCCGGCATGAGCTTCTTTTATTTCCTCAACGATGGCCTGATATTTCTCTTCGGCGGTGCGATAAACGCGGTCGTGTTCGTCAATGCGGATGATCGGTTGGTTAGTCGGAATTTCGACCACGCCCAGTTTGTAAATTTCGTCAAATTCTTCGGCTTCGGTCAGCGCGGTGCCGGTCATACCTGCCAGTTTTTTGTACAGGCGGAAATAGTTCTGGAAGGTCACCGATGCCAGCGTGATGTTTTCGGGCTGGATCGCCACGCCTTCTTTGGCTTCAATCGCTTGGTGCAGCCCGTTCGAGAGGCGACGACCGGCCATCATCCGGCCGGTAAATTCGTCGATCAACAGAATATCGGCGCCTTTGACGATATAATCCTTTTCGTTCTTGAACATCTTGTGGGCCAGCAGACCCTGATTGACGTGATGGATCAGCGAAGCCGATTCGGGGTCGTACAGCGATGCCTCGCTGTCGAGCAGCCCCAGCGCGTGCAGACGTTGTTCAACAAAATCATTGCCTTCGTCGGTCAGCGTGGCTGAACGGGCTTTTTCGTCAATCTCATAGTGTTCCTCGGTTAGCTCGGGGATCAACTTGTCGATCTTCAGGTAAAGGTCAGACTTATCCTCGGTCGGACCGGAAATAATCAACGGGGTGCGCGCCTCGTCGATCAGGATCGAATCGACCTCGTCAACGATGGCAAAGAAATGTTCCCGTTGGGCCATCTGGCTCAGCTCTGACTTCATGTTGTCGCGCAGATAATCGAAACCAAGTTCGTTATTGGTCGCGTATGTCACGTCAGCGGCATAAGCCGCCTTTTTGACGGTCTCGTCCATGTTGGGATAAACAGCACCCACTGTCAGGCCTAGAAAGTTGTAAACCTTGCTCATCCAGTCGGCATCGCGCCGCGCCAGATAGTCATTCACCGTGACCACATGCACGCCTTTGCCTACAAGTGCGTTTAGATAAACGGGCAGGGTGGCCATCAAGGTTTTACCCTCGCCAGTTTTCATTTCAGCAATATAGCCTTGGTGCAGGAATATTCCGCCCAGAATTTGCACATCAAACGGGCGCATGCCCAAACTGCGCACGGCGGCCTCACGGGCATTGGCAAAGGCTTCGGGTAACAGATCATCAAGGCTTTCGCCCCCCGCCAGCCGGGTTTTGAATTCCTCGGTCTTGGCTTTGATTTCTGTGTCGGACAGCGCCTGAAACTCGGCCTCGCGGGCATTTACTTTGGCCACAAGGGGTTGGGTCGCTTTGATCAGCCGATCATTCGGCGTGCCAAAAACTTTCTTTGCGATACTGCCTATGCCGAGCATAAATTTACGTTCCTCAAAATCCGTTTGGCGAAGCCGCCAGCGATGTATTACCTATGCCAAAAATTGTTCAGCGCAAGTGCTTGTGCGATTGCGCCGAAACGCTTAGACCATTTTGGGCGCATTAGCGCACCTAAAACTACGGTTTTTGATGTAAGCGGCAGGGCCGCGCGTGTCAACGCCAGCTGCCCGTCCTTTGGGTCTAATTTGGCCTGCACTGGCAGGCAAAACAAAAGTTATTGGAGAATAACATGCGAAATCTTCTTGCTGCCAGCGCCGTTTCGGCCCTTTTGGTCCTGCAAACCAACATAGTTCTTGCGCAAGATGCTGAAGAAGCTGTGATGAATATGACCGCCGACAGCGTGATTGCAACGGTAAATGACACCGAGATCACACTGGGTCACGTTATCCAACTGCGTCAGCAATTGCCCGGCGAATATCAGAATCTGCCGGATGAAGTGTTGTTTGAGGGGATCATTACCCAGTTGATCGAACAGACCTTGCTGGCCAATGAAGTTGATGCAGACAATCTGCCATACGAAGTTGTCATTGCCCTTGAAAACGAAGCCCGTGCCCAGATGGCTGCCGTGCAAATTGAGAAGATCGTTAGTCATGATGTGACCGACGAAGAATTGCAGGCGTTTTACGCCGAAGCCATCGCGGATTTCGACTCAGTGCCTGAATTCAATGCTTCGCATATTCTGGTGGAAACCGAAGAAGAAGCCGAAGAATTGTTGGTTGCCCTTGAAGAAGGCGCGGTGTTTGCTGACCTCGCGATCGAAAAGTCTACTGGTCCGTCTGGCCCGAATGGGGGCGATTTGGGATGGTTCGGTCTTGGCGAGATGGTCACAGAATTTGAAGAAGCTGTGTTGTTGCTGGAAGTGGGCGAGGTTTCCCCGGTCGTGCAAACGCAGTTTGGCTGGCATGTATTGATTTTGGACGACAGGCGCGAAACGGTTCCGCCAACGCTCGACGAAATTCGCCCACAAATGATGGACGGAATGCGTCAACAGTCGGTTACTGATGCAATCGAAGCTCTGAAAGAAGCCAGCGAGATCACGCAGGTTGAGGGGCTTGATCCAGCGCTGATGCGTGATCTCTCACTGTTGGAAGACTAAGTGGCAAACGATCTGACATCGCGGATTGCCGCGCTTAAAGCTGAGCTTGCAACGCTTGAAGCGCAGCTTCCGCCACCCGTTTCGCCATTGGCCCCGACGGGTGGGTTTCCAACGCTACCCGTGATTGACGGCGTGCGTTTCGCAGCGGCTGAGGCCGCCGTGAAATACAAAGGCCGCACCGATGTTATGTTGGCTGAAATTGCTGAAGGGTCAGTGATGGCGGGGGTTTTCACCCGCTCGACCACCCGCGCGGCACCCGTGTTGCGTTGTGAAGACGCCCTTGCGAAACATACTGCCAACCCCGACGGGGCAGGCGGCTTTGCTATTCTGGTGAATTCCGGCAATGCCAATGCATTTACAGGCGGGCGCGGGTTTAAAAGCGTCGATGCCACC
>JAESRG010000104.1 GCA_016764785.1 Paracoccaceae bacterium | reverse complement strand
CCCGGTTGATGAAGACGACCAAATCATGCTCGCCACCGATTCCGGCCAATCTATCCGCTGTCCTGTCTCGGGCATTTCGCGCCAAGGGCGTGGATCATCAGGCGTCAGGGTGTTCACCACCGCCAAAGGCGAAAAAGTTGTGAGCGTGGCATGGATTGCCGATCAGGGCGAAGAATCGCATGAAAATGAACCTTCTGAGTAAAACTTGCCTGCTTCTGTCTCAGCTAACACTGGCAATGTCATCGGCGGCATCCGCTGACATTGCATTTGTTGGCGGGACAGTTGTATTGGATGCAACGAAATCCGGCGATGATGGCCTCTATAAATTCGATGCTGAAGTAGAGTTGGCCTTCCGGATTGACAATGTTGGTCTGCAATTTGGTGTTGGTGAAACATTGGTAACAAACTTTTCCGACGTCGAACAATTTAGAACCAATTATAGCGTTCACGCTTATTACTACCTTCAGAACAGGGTAAAAATTGGTGTGTCCTATTCAGATTCATACATAGGGAAAGGGCATCTAACTGCATATAGAATTGAAACAATGCTCGCGTTAGGCTCTGTCGACATCGAGGCAATTTTTGGTACCAGCAACTATGCTGGGGGTAATTCCTATTTCACAGCAGCAACCCGAGTTTATTATGAAATAGCTCCTACACTCGAGCTTAATGCAAGATATTCCATGTCGGTCGACGAAAATGGGGAATATGTGAGCTCTAGTTACGGCGCTGGAGTTTCCTATAATATTCCAAATAGCGAGTTAGATGTTTATGCCAATTACAATTTTTCTCAACGATTCCAAAACCAACAGATAAGCATTGGCTTGCAGCTGAATTTTGGTCCGGAGTCCGACGAACGTATATTCACGCTGTCGCGAATTTACTAAGCAGGCTATAAACGCAGTCGCAGCCCCTTTTCTTTTGGCACCACCTCGCGTAAATCCCCCTTATGACAGAACCAATTCACATCATCGGCGGCGGCATGGCTGGCTCCGAGGCCGCATGGCAGATCGCGCAAGCTGGCCTGCCCGTAATTATTCATGAAATGCGCGGTAAGGTGGGCACATTTGCCCATCAAACCGATGACTTGGCTGAACTTGTATGTTCAAACTCGTTTCGTTCAGACGACGATGAGGCCAACGCCGTAGGCTTGTTGCATTGGGAAATGCGCCAAGCTGGCGGGTTGATCATGGAAATCGCTGACATTCACAGCCTGCCTGCAGGCAGCGCACTGGCCGTTGATCGCAACGCATTCTCGGCCGCTGTGACGGCACGACTGATGACGCATCCGCTGGTCACAGTTGAACGCGGCGAGATCACCACCCTGCCCGACTGGCCGCAAACCATCATTGCCACAGGGCCGCTGACCTCTGGCGCGCTGGCGGAATCTATTCGCGCGGCAAGTGGCGAAACCTCATTAGCGTTTTTTGACGCGATTGCTCCGATTGTCTTTGCCGAAAGCGTCGATATGGACAAAGCGTGGTTTCAGTCACGTTATGACAAGGGCGAAACCGAAGCTGACCGCAACGCCTATCTGAACTGCCCGATGGACAAAGAGTGTTACGAGGCGTTTATCGACGCCCTGCTAGCCGCAGAAAAAACCGAATTCAAGGATTGGGAAAAAGACACCCCCTATTTTGACGGCTGTCTGCCGATCGAAGTGATGGCTGAACGGGGCCGTGAAACCTTGCGTTGGGGGCCGATGAAGCCGGTTGGTCTGACCAATCAGCACGACCCCCAGATCAAAGCCCATGCCGTTGTGCAACTGCGCCGCGACAATGCTTTGGGCACGTTATACAATATTGTTGGTTTTCAAACCAAAATGAAATACGGCGCTCAGAAAGACGTTTTACGGATGATTCCGGGGTTAGAGAACGCTGAATTTGCCCGTTTAGGCGGGATTCATCGCAATACGTTCATTAACGCGCCGATATTACTTGATCGTCAGATGCGGCTGAAATCGAACCCCAACATCCGCATGGCGGGGCAGATCACCGGGGTTGAAGGCTATGTCGAAAGCACTGCAATGGGTCTTTTGGCGGGCCGTATGGCAATTGCCGATGCCGCAGGCGAAACCCTTGCTCCACCGCCAAACACCACCGCGATGGGGGCGTTGATAACGCATATCACCGGCGACGCTGATGCCAAGCATTTCCAACCGATGAACGTCAATTTTGGCCTGTTCCCACCCATTGACGCCAAACAGGGCCGCCGTAATCGCAAGGTCCGTTACAAAGCCTATACAGATCGTGCCAAGGCCGATTTCCTGATATGGCTTGGCGCGAATTGACATGGATTGAAAGATTTGCCCCGTCTCCGACAGGCCCATTGCATCTAGGTCACGCGCTCTCAGCGCTGACCGGATTTGAGCGTGCAAAACAGGCCGGTGGTGTTTTCCTCGTTAGAATCGAAGATATCGACCAATCTCGATGTCGACCTAAATGGGAAGCGCAAATATTTGATGATTTAGCATGGCTGGGCATAACATGGCAAAAACCGGTTCTGCGCCAATCAACCCGCCTTACTGCCTATCACATTGCGCTGCAAAACCTTTGGGACCAAGGATTGCTTTATCCTTGCAGCTGCACCCGCACTGAAATCAAAACCGTGTCATCTGAACCCACTACCTATGGCCCCGACGGGTTGGTTTACCCCGGGACTTGTCGCGAAAAACCGTTGCCGGAAAAAATGCCTGATACGGCTTTGCGCCTCAAAATGCCTGCTAAACTGCAATCCACCATCGGCGACATTGTTATTGCACGTCAAAATATGGGCACATCGTATCACTTAAGCGTCGTTGTTGACGACGCTTTTCAAAATGTCACCCATGTGACTCGCGGCGAAGACCTGCGCGACGCGACGCCAATTCACACATATCTGCAAGAAATTCTGGGCCTGCCCACCCCAGTTTATCATCACCACCGCCTAATCCTTGACGACAACGGCAAACGTCTTGCCAAACGCGATGATGCGCGCGCAATCAGCAAATACCGCGCTGACGGGGCCAGCCCAGCCGATATTCGTCAGATGGTTGGGTTGTGAAATTCACATAGGTTGCGAAATTTCGATCTCGTTGTCGTCTCGCACCGCTGTGTAAAAACAGCTTCTGCGGTTGGTGTGGCAGGCTGGCCCGGTCTGATCGACCAGCAATAGCAAGCAATCTCGGTCACAATCTATCCGTAAATCCACCAGCTTTTGCACATGACCCGAGGTTTCCCCCTTGCGCCACAATTCCTGCCGTGAACGTGACCAATACGTCACTTGACCCGTCTCCCGCGTTTCAGCCAGACTTTCGGCATTCATCCACGCCAGCATTAACACCTCACCCGAGGCGTTATCTTGCGCGATCGCCGAAATTAGGCCGTCCGCGTTAAACTTTACCGATCCCAGATCAAATTTCATCAAATTGCCCCTTGTTTTTCCGCGACTTCACACCCTATCTATTGGGAAACAACCTGTTTGCAAAGGCTTCTCATGGGCACTGATTTAGATTTGATTAAGCTTTATTCCGCCCGAATTTTGGCGCTGGCGGCCGATATTCCACTGACTGATCGGCTTAAAAACCCTAACAAGTCGGTTAATAAACGCTCGCCGCTTTGCGGGTCAACGGTGACGGTCGATGTGAATTCCGACAACGGCGTTGTTACCGGCTATGGTCAAGACGTCAAAGCCTGTGCGCTCGGGCAGGCCTCGGCATCGATTCTGGCAGCAAATGTGGTTGGGCGAAGCATCAGCGAAATCCAAACCGTTCGCGATCAGGTGCTTGCGATGTTGAAAAATGACGGCCCGGTGCCAGACGCCCCGTTTGATGGATATGAGGTTTTGCTGCCCGCTCGCGAATACAAAAACCGTCATTCCTCAATCATGTTGGCACTTGAAGCCACGCTCGAAGCCTTGCAATAAAAAAAACGCCGCAACCTGTAAACAGGTGCGGCGAGTTGGGTTGTCTGATCCAAATGGTGCGGAGCAATCAGCACCAAAGTCCGAGGCAGGTCGGCAAGGTGGCGTGGCAAAACGCCGGATCAGTCAGGAATTAGGTTAAGGCAAGCGTGCCTATCAGCATCAGGCAGATCAGGCCAAGGGTCAAGGCATCCTCAAAAATCGGACGTGCGGCAGATTTTTCATATTTCCGGATCAGTGTAGCCATTGTGTTCCCCTATCGCGTTAATATCTCGTTAAGTTTCCTTAATGTTCTACTTTTGGACCACCAAGTCAAGAACATTTTAAGAACATTGTGACATTAACCAACAGAAAGCAATAAAATCGCCCGGTCACGGTCCATCAAATACAGCAGCGCCCGAATGGCTCGCCCACGATCCGAGGTCAGCCCGGGGTCAATTGTTAACAGCAATCGCGCGTCATCTTGCGCAATTTCCATCAACGCCGCCTGACTTTCCAGATCGGCGATCCGAAACCGCGGCAGGCCTGATTGTTTTAGCCCCAGCAAATCCCCTGCCCCGCGAATACGCAGATCTTCGTCCGCAATCTTAAAACCGTCTTGGGTTTCACGCATGATTTTTAACCGCGCGGTCCCGCCTTCCGACAGTGGTGTGTCAAACATCAGCAGGCAAGTTGAGGCAATATCGCCGCGCCCCACACGCCCCCGCAGCTGGTGCAATTGTGCCAACCCAAAATTCTCGGCGCCCTCAATCACGATGATCGTGGCATTTGGCACGTCGACACCAACCTCAATCACTGTTGTCGCGACCAGCAACCGCGTTTCACCTGCGTTAAAGGCAGCCATCGCTGCGTCTTTGTCGGCCACGGGCATTTGCCCATGCACCAAACCCACGACGTCTTCGCCCAAAGCCAGCCGCAGCATCCGAAACCGGTCTTCGGCAGCGGTCATGTCGACCAGCTCAGATTCCTCAACCAATGGGCAAACCCAATAGGCCTGCCGCCCGTCAGCCAACGCTTTACGCAGGTGTTTCACCACCTCGTCCATGCGCCCCGACGATACCAGAACCGTCTCAATCGGCTTACGTCCGGGCGGTTTTTCGTCCAGCACAGAAACATCCATGTCGCCGTAATGCGCCAGCGCCAGCGATCGCGGAATGGGGGTCGCGGTCATCACCAGAATGTCGACAGCCTGCCCCTTGGCCCCAAGTTCCATACGTTGATGCACACCAAAACGGTGTTGCTCGTCGATAATTGCTAGGCGCAAGTTATTGAAAACAACATCTTTTTGGAACAGTGCGTGCGTGCCGATCAAAATGTCGATTTCGCCACTGGCGAGTGCCGCCAGCTTGGTTTTGCGCACCGCGCCCTTGTCGCGACCCGTCAGAATTTCAATCCTGATCCCGCCGGCCTCAGCCATTTTGGTAAGCGAGGCAATATGTTGGCGCGCCAAAATCTCGGTCGGGGCCATCATGGCCGCCTGCCCGCCAGCCTCAACCACATCGCACATGGCCAACATCGCCACCAGTGTTTTGCCAGACCCAACATCGCCCTGAAGCAGCCGATTCATCCGCAACGGTTGGGCAAGATCAGCCAAAACCTCACCCACTGTGCGCGTTTGCGCCCCCGTCGGCTTATATGGCAGGCTGTCCAAAACCAGCCGCGCCATCAGACCTTTGGCCTTTGTCGCTATCCCTTTTGCCCGCTTTGCCCGCGCCCGCGCCAAGGCCAACGTCATCTGATGCGCTAGAAATTCATCATATGCCAGCCGTTGCCGCGCCGGAGTCATCGGTGAAATATCGTTGATATTTTCGGGCTGATGCGCCGCCTCAAGCGCCGTTTTCCAATTGGGCCAACCCTGTTTTTTCATCAGCGAGGCATCAATCCATTCAGCCAAATCAGGTGTACGACCCAATACCGAAGCAACAGCCTTGCTCATAGTTTTCTGGGTGACGCCAGCTGTCAGCGGGTAAACTGGCTCAAAATTTGGCAGGTTTTCAGCCTCGTTAGCACGCAAAATATGATCTGGATGGGTCATTTGTGCGACGCCGTCGAACACCTCAATCTTGCCAGAAACGATCCGCCGTTGGCCGGTTGGCAGCATTTTTTGCACCCAATCCTCGCGGGCATGAAAAAACACGATCTGGAAATCCTGCTCAGCATCGCGCACCATTACCCGATACGGGCCACGACCGCGCGGGGCTTGATGGATGCCGACCTCCACCTCAACTGTCACGACCAGCGGATAGGTCAGGCCCTGAATCGTTGACTTAAGTCGGCGATCAATACCGGACTGTGGCAAGCTAAAAAGCAGGTCTTTTGGCCGCTCAACCCCCATATTTTCAAGGTTTTCTGCTGTTTTTGGCCCAACCCCGTCGAGGCTGGTCAGGGCCGCAAAAAGCGGAAACAGAATTTCAGGGCGTGTGTTGCTCATGTGCTAACTGTCGCCTGATTGGCGGATCAGATCAAGCCACTCCTGCTCCGAAACAATGGTAATGCCAAGCGCTTGCGCCTTGGTCAGCTTGGACCCGGCTTTTGGCCCCGCCACCAGAATATCGGTTTTTGCAGAAACCGAGCCCGAGACCTTGGCCCCAAGACTTTCAGCCGTTGCCTTTGCCTCAGCCCGTGATACTTTTTCCAGCGTGCCCGTGAAAACCACAGTTTTGCCAGCAACCGGAGACCCGTCATTTTGTGGTGCGGCAATATCCTGAATATCCAGATATGAAACCAGCCGATCTACCATGTCGCGCGCCCGTGGTTCGTGGAAAAAATCCACCGCAGCGGCAGCCATTACCGTGCCAACCCCGTCGATCGAATTCAATAATTCCCAAGCATCACCCTCGTGCAGTTGTGCGGCTTGCATCGCGCCCTCAAAAGCCTGCCAGCTTGCGTAAAACCGAGCCAATGTCATCGCAGAGCTGTCGCCGACATGCCGAATACCCAGCGCAAAAATCAAACGGTTAAGCGGGATTTGACGGCGATCACGGATGGCATCAAACAGTTTTGACGCCGACTTATCGCCCCAGCCTTCGCGGTTTTTAAGCTGTTTGACGCCAGAACCAAATCTTTCTTCTAACAAAAAGATGTCAGCCGGTTCGGCAATCCAATCATCAGCGACAAATGTTTCGACCTGTTTGGCGCCCAGTCCGTCGACATCAAACGCGGCGCGCGAAACAAAGTGTTTTAACTTTTCAACACCTTGCGCCGCGCAACTAAACCCGCCTGAGCAGCGCGCGACCGCCTCGCCTTCTTCACGAATTGCATCTGACCCACAAACCGGGCATATATTTGGAAACACAAAGCGCGCGCAGTTGTCTGCATGCTCTAGCACCTCACGAATTTTGGGAATGACGTCACCCGCACGATATATTTCGACCAAATCACCGACACGAATGTCGCCACCCTTGCGAATAGCTGCACCTTTGGAATCGATCCCTTTGATATAGTCCTCGTTGTGCAGCGTCGCGCGTGACACCACAACACCGCCAACCGTCACCGGTTTCAAATTTGCCACCGGTGACAATGCGCCGGTTCGCCCGACCTGAATTTCTATGCTTTCAACGGTTGTTGTCGCAGTTTCCGCCGCAAACTTATGGGCAATTGCCCATCTTGGTGTGGTACTGCGAAAGCCAAGGCGCGCTTGCAATGCCAAATCGTTAACCTTGTAGACAACCCCGTCGATATCATAGCCAAGCGTCGATCGTTGGCGTTCAATACTTTGGTAATGCGCGATCAATTCTGCGGGTGTAGCGCAAATTCCGGTCAGTGGGTTCGTTGAAAACCCGAATCCAGCCAAACGATCGATCGCCAATTTTTGTGTTTTGGCCAATGGTTCCGAAATGTCACCCCAAGCATAAGCAAAAAAGTGCAGCGGTCTGGCCTTGGTGATCGCGCTGTCAAGTTGCCGCAAAGACCCAGCCGCCGCATTTCGCGGGTTGGCAAACGGCTTAGCCCCCTGTGCAAGCTGCTGAACATTAAGGGCCTCAAAATCGGCGTGCGACATGTAAACCTCGCCGCGAACCTCAAGAACATCGGGCGCGCCGTTAATTTTCTGCGGTATATCCCTTACATTTCTGGCATTTTGGGTAACATCTTCGCCAACCTCGCCGTCGCCCCGTGTTGCGGCTGATACCAGTTGACCATGCTCGTATCGCAGTGAAAGCGATAATCCGTCAATTTTTGGTTCGGCGGTATAAGTCAGATCAAAGTCATCTGACAGGCTCAGGAATTTTCGAATGCGTGTGTCAAATTCGGCAACATCTTCGTCGTCGAACGCATTTCCAAGTGACAACATCGCAACCTTGTGACGAATCTTGGAAAACCCCGAAGCGACTGGCGCACCAATTTTACCGCTTGGGCTATCGGCGCGTTTCAAATCTGGAAAGCGTTTTTCAATCGCCAGATTGCGTTTTTTCAGACTGTCATAGGCAGCATCATTTATGCTTGGCGCATCTTTCTGGTGATACGCCAAATCTGCTTCGGCCATCGTCAACGCAAGTTGAGCCAATTCATCGGTTGCTTGCGCAAGCGACAGTTCATCGATGGGCGTCTCGAAATTCATACCTAATCCCTCTGAATTCCTTTAAAGGGATTAGGCTTGTTCGCTTGGTTTTTCCAGCGGTTTATACAGCGATTTTCTGAATTTGATCGCTGACTACCGGATCGCGCAACACATAGCCACGCCCCCAAACCGTTTCGATATAGTTCTCGCCGCCGAGCGCAACCGACAGTTTTTTCCGCAATTTGCAGATAAACACATCGATAATTTTCAGCTCAGGCTCATCCATGCCACCGTAAAGGTGGTTCAGGAACATTTCTTTGGTCAAGGTTGTGCCCTTACGCAGACTAAGCAGCTCAAACATCTGGTATTCCTTGCCCGTCAGATGCACGGGACGGCCGTTGGCCTCGACAGTTTTAGCGTCGAGATTCACACTGACATCACCCGTTTCGATCGTGCTTTGCGCGTGGCCTTTTGAGCGTCTCACGATGGCATGAATACGCGCCACAAGTTCCTCACGATGGAAAGGTTTGGTCAGATAGTCATCTGCGCCGAACCCGAATCCCTTAATTTTATTCTCGGTGTCATCCATTCCTGACAGAATCAGAATCGGCGTTTCAATTTTCGCCAACCGAAGCTGGCGCAGCACCTCATGGCCGTTCATATCCGGCAGGTTGAGGTCAAGAAGGATAATGTCATAGTCATACAGTTTTGCGAGATCTATGCCCTCTTCGCCCAAATCTGTGGTATAAACGTTTAAATTTGCGCTGGTGAGCATCATCTCGATGCTTTTCGCGGTCATTGGATCATCTTCTACTAACAGCACTCTCATGGTTAATCCTTCTGGGTTGGTCTCCGTCAATTATGGTTAACTATTCCTGAAAATAGTTAACCAACCCTTACGTTTTTACACCATAAGTTATAATCGTTAAAGTTGTTTATATTTTTGAATTTTGGTAACCCGCAATCCGCGACGCCCGAATTTCGCCATTGCACTTAGCCAAGTATCGAATTCCTCAATACTTAGCGAGTACATTTCGCACGCTTCATCTCGGGTTATCATACCCGCAGCAACGGCCCGCACAACCGTCGCTTTGCGTCGCGCCACCCATCGTGTTGTGTTAATTGGCGGCAGTTCCGACCGTGACATAACCGACCCATCCGGCATTCTCACGCTTACCGGTCCTGAAATTTTTCTCATTTGCATATTATTCACCCTTCTCAATTTTTCCCAAGGTGACTTTCACGCGCGCGGGTTAAGGCAATATGAAACTGACCCTTGAGAATAGTTAAGATTTTCCTATATATCATGACAAAATGGAGACCTTCAGATGACACACCCTATAAACAGCCTTGGCTTTGCCAAACCGGAATCCGAAACCCGCGTGGTCGTGGCGATGTCAGGCGGCGTCGATTCATCTGTTGTGGCCGCAAAGCTGGCACGCGAGGGTTACGACGTGATTGGCATCACGCTTCAGCTTTATGACCACGGCGCGGCGTTGGCCAAAAAGGGTGCCTGTTGTGCGGGGGCCGATATTCACGACGCGCGGCGCGTCGCCGAAGACATGGGCTTTCCGCATTACGTGCTAGATTATGAAAACGTGTTCAAAGAAACCGTGATCGACGAATTTGCCGATGCCTATCTGGCGGGATCTACCCCTGTTCCGTGCATTCGTTGTAACGAACGTGTGAAGTTTCGTGACCTGCTGGAAACGGCAAAAGACCTTGGCGCTGACTGTATGGCCACCGGCCATTACATCCAGCGATTCGAAGGCGAGAACGGCGCCGAGCTGCACCGTGCGGCCGATGCCGACCGCGATCAGTCGTATTTCTTGTTTTCAACAACACCAGCGCAACTGTCATATTTGCGGTTTCCACTGGGGCACCTGAAGTCCAAGGCCGAAACCCGTGCGTTGGCCAAAGAATTTGGACTTTCAGTGGCAGATAAGCCCGACAGCCAAGATATTTGCTTTGTGCCCAACGGGTCATATGCCAGCGTTATCGAAAAACTGCGCCCTGGCGCTGTGGAACCCGGCGATATCGTGCATCTTGATGGCACGGTCCTTGGCCAGCATACCGGCGTGATCCGATATACCGTCGGACAGCGCCGCGGCTTGGGCATCGGCGGCCGT
>JAESRG010000103.1 GCA_016764785.1 Paracoccaceae bacterium | reverse complement strand
AACGCCCCCCGGTACCGGCGTAATTGCACCAGCCACTTCGCTTACCGAGGCAAAATCGACGTCGCCCACCAGCCGCATTTTCCCTTCGCCCCGTTCGGGTGCTGGGATACGGTTAATGCCTACGTCGATCACCGTGGCACCGGGTTTGACCCAGTCAGCCTTGATCATCTGCGGTCGGCCAACAGCAGCCACCAGAATATCCGCACCTCGGCAAACGGCTTCGATGTTTTTGGTGCGGGAATGCGCAATCGTCACCGTGCAACTATCACGCAAAAGCAGCGCCGCCAGCGGTTTGCCCACCAGATTGGAGCGCCCGACCACAACCGCATTCAGCCCTGACAGCGAGCCAAGCCGATCACGCAGCAGCATCAAGCAGCCAAGCGGCGTACAAGAAACCATCGCCTGCTGACCTGATGCCAACAGGCCCGCGTTCAGCACATGCAAGCCATCAACGTCTTTGGCAGGGTCAATCGCCGCCACGATTTCGCGCTCATCCATGTGGTCCGGCACCGGAAACTGGCACAGAATACCATGCACTGCGGGGTCTTCGTTCAGCTTACCGATCAAGGCAATCACATCTTCCTGCGGCGTCTCCGCAGGAAGTTTATGTTCATACGAATTCATGCCGGTCTCAAGGGTCTGCTTACCCTTGTTGCGCACATAAACCTCGCTCGCTGGGTCTTCGCCGATCAATATCACCGCCAACCCGGGCGTTATTCCATGCTTGGATTTCAGAAATTCGACATGGGCAGCAACCTTTTCCCGCACGGTCGCGGCAAAGGCTTTGCCATCGATAATATCTGCACTCATTTGCGCTCTCCCTTAGAACAAGCCTTCAACCTGGCCTGCATCGTTCAGCATAATTGTTTCTGCTGACGGTTTACGCGGTAATCCCGGCATTGTCATGATCTCTCCGCACACCACCACGATAAAACCAGCGCCTGCCGACAAACGCACTTCGCGGATCGGTACGGAGTGGCCCGTTGGCGCGCCGCGCAGTTCGGGATCGGTTGAAAAACTGTACTGGGTTTTGGCCATGCAAATCGGCAGATGCCCAAAACCGGCCTCCTCCCATGTGCGCAGCTGGGCGCGAATTTTCTTGTCGGCGATCACTTCGTCAGCGCGATAAATCCGTTTGGCGATGGTATCAATTTTGTCAAACAAAGACATGTCGTCAGGATAAAGCGGGGCGAACTGCGCCACGCCGCTATCGGCAATTTCAGCCACGCGGGTTGCCAGCTCGATGATTCCAGCCGACCCGTCAGCCCAATGTTTGCACAGAATTGCCTCAGCGCCGTGGGTATCGGCATATTCTTTGATGACGGCCACTTCGGCGTCGGTATCTGTGACAAAATGGTTAATCGCAACCACAACCGGCACCCCAAAGGATTTCATATTTTCAATGTGACGCCCCAGATTTGCGCAGCCATCTTTAACCGCCTGCACATTTTCCGGCCCCAGATCAGCGCGCGCCACGCCACCATTCATTTTTGACGCCCGAACCGTAGCAACCAGCACCACCACCGATGGCGACAGCCCTGCCTTGCGGCACTTGATATTCATGAATTTTTCAGCACCCAAGTCAGCCCCGAAACCGGCTTCGGTGACCACATAGTCACCCAGTTTAAGTGCCGTTTTTGTCGCCACAACCGAGTTACAGCCATGCGCGATATTTGCGAAAGGGCCACCATGTACAAAGGCCGGATTGTTCTCAAGTGTCTGCACCAAGTTCGGCTGCATGGCCTGTTGCAACAACACGGTCATCGCGCCGTCAGCTTTGAGGTCGCGGCAATAAATCGCTTTGCGATCACGGGTATACGCGACAATGATGTCGCCAAGCCGCTGCTGCAAGTCTTTCAAGTCATTGGAAAGACACAATATTGCCATGACTTCCGAGGCCACGGTGATGTCAAAACCTGTCTGACGCGGAAATCCGTTGGCAATGCCGCCAAGGCTAACCACAGTGTCACGCGACGCCCGGTCGTTCATATCCAACACGCGTTTCCATACGATGCGCCGCTCATCAATTTCCAGGGCATTACCCCAATAGATGTGATTATCAATCATCGCCGATAACAGGTTATGGGCTGATGTAATGGCATGGAAATCGCCGGTAAAATGCAGGTTCATTTCCTCCATCGGGACCACTTGCGCGTAGCCGCCACCAGCCGCGCCGCCCTTCATGCCAAAGCACGGACCCAGCGAGGCCTCACGGATACAGATCACCGCTTTTTTACCAATTGCGTTTAAGCCATCACCCAAACCAACGGTTGTGGTGGTCTTGCCCTCACCGGCTGGCGTCGGGCTGATCGCCGTTACCAGAATAAGCTTGCCGTCGGGTTTACCTTCTTGCACTTTGATAAATGCGGCTGAGATCTTGGCTTTGTCGTGGCCAAAAGGCAGCAGGTCCGCCTCTGGGATGCCAAGTTTTGCGCCGATTTCCATAATCGGTTTTTTGACAGCTGCACGGGCGATTTCGATGTCGGTTTTAAAGGGCATGTGGGCGATCCTCATTGGAAAACAATTGCCCAAACTCTAAAAGTCAAAACGTTGTTTGGCGAGAGGAATTTCGACATCGTGAGGCCAAGCGGCGACATTATTTCGAAAAATACCATCATGTTGACAGGCAATTTCCTCAATTCCGTGCATCTTGTTCATGTTCGGAATTTTATTTCACTTAGGAAACAGTATCCAAGGATACAAACGAATCATCTAACGCTGATTCGGCCAGCGCGGTTGGCCGGGAATATGCAGGCGCACGGTATCGCCAAGGCTTACCAGCCCTTCACGTTCCACCCATGCCGTCACCCCGCGCCGCGCTTTTGCGGCTGGTTTGAACAGCTTGCCATATCCGGGGTGAGTTTTTTCAATGACCGGGCCGGGCAACACGCAAGGCTGGTTTTCCATATCAACCGTGATGGTCGCCCCACTGGCAAATTGCAGTCGTGACGACGGCGGAATCAGGGTGAAATCCGGAATGCCCGTGATCACGATTGAGGCCGCCATCCACGTTGGATCAAGCGTCTCAAGGCCCATATTTTTGGCGATGGCCGCGATTTCTTCGGCGGACATCACGCAAAGCTGGCGCGTATTTCTGATTTCGGTATCACGTGGATACAGCGACAATACACGGCTGCATGACGGACGGGTCAGCCCAGCATGGGCCTCATCATCATGGCCCGAAAATGTCAGCTGCATATCCTGTTGTGGTTGCGAGGCCAGCCCAGCAGCACGGTCTGGCACATGGCCTAAAAAGGTCACCGTTCCGGTGAAATCGGTGGGGATCAGCGCGGGCATATCTTATCCTTTTTTGCGCAGAATACAGAATTGCCGTAAGAACGGAAAGATCACTTTTCCGTCCAAAACCGGATACGCCATCGTCAGGGCCGTGTCGTAATGCATCAGGAATTCTACCTGCTCGGCCTTGCTCAGTTTGGCCAGAATCGGCTGTGCAGCAGTTGAAATCGTAAAACGGCGAACAGGGTGGCCTTGCCCGGCGGCATCCAGAACCTGCACGTATGATGCCTCCCAAATGTCGGGTTTGCCCATTGGCGACAGGATATTCACCAATTTTTCCGGCGGCAACACCGGCGGCGCATAGCTGTGCCAATCGAATCGGTCCGGCCACAAGTCCGTCGCACATTGGCGCAATAGAACATGAGACGGGGCCTCAAACTGACGCGGCATTTGGACGGCCAAAACCCCGTTCAAAGCCAACAGCCTCACAAGCCCTGGCAGCAAAATATCGTGATCCGGCAGCCAATGCAGCGCCGCATTGCTGAAGATCAGCGCGGGTGCCGTGTCTGGGTTCCATGTGGCAATATCCTGCAATTGCAGATCGTCATACATGCCGGTCTGATCAGCGGCCTCCAGCATATTGGATGAGCTATCAACGCCAATCAAACGCCGCCCCGCAAACCGGGTTTTCAGCGCGGCGCCCACCGGCCCGTTACCGCAGCCAAGGTCGATCACATCGCCGTCGGGCAGCTCGGGAACCTGCGCCAACAGGTCAAGCGCGGGGCGCAAACGTAAATCCCGGAACTTGGCATAAGTCCCGGGATTCCAGTTATCTGTGTGATCGGCCACGTTTTAGCCCTGCGGCTGCGGTTCCATGCCACCATCACCTGATGGTTTCTTTTTCACAGCCTTGGGAATTGCGGTCACCGACCCGCTGTCATTCCCCTCGGATGTATCGTCCTCATCATCAGGTTTCTGCGGCGATTCACCCCGCATCACCCGTTTGATCTCATCGCCTGTCAGAGTTTCATATTCAAGCAGACCTTGGGCCAGACGATCGAATTCCTCAGCATTATCCTCGATCAGCTTGTACGCAACATCGTAGGCATCATCGATGAATTTCTTAACTTCGGATTCGATCAACTCTTTGGTTTTGGTTGAGATCGAGAAACCACCGGTACTGCCCGAATACCCGTTATGAGCTTCGGAATAGTCAATATTCCCGACTTCATCGGACATGCCATAACGCATGACCATCGCCCGCGCCATTGAACTGGCTTGCTGGATATCGCCAACCGGACCGCTCGACACGCTGTCAGCGCCGTATTTGAAAATCTCGGCGGCTTTACCAGCCATAGCCATTGCCAGTTTCTGGTGTGCTTCGTCTTTGAACAGCTGCAGTTTGTCAATTTCAGGCAACGACATCACCATGCCCAACGCGCCACCGCGCGGAATAATGGTCGCTTTGTAAACCGGATCACATTTCGGCAGCTTAATACCCACAATCGCGTGGCCAGCTTCATGGTAAGCGGTTTTTTCTTTCTGATCGTCCGTCAGCACCATCGAGCGCCGCTCAGCGCCCATCATCACTTTGTCTTTGGCGAATTCGAAATCCTCCATGGCGACAAAACGTTTACCGGTACGTGCCGCAGTCAGCGCAGCCTCATTCACAAGGTTGGCTAAATCCGCGCCTGAAAAACCGGGGCACCCACGGGCAATAATCCGCAGATCAACATCTGGTCCCAGCGGTACTTTGCGTGAATGGATGTCCAAAATCTTTTTACGTCCATTGATATCTGGCAGCGGTACGTGGATTTGACGGTCAAACCGACCGGGGCGCAGCAATGCCGGGTCCAGCACGTCGGCCCGGTTGGTTGCAGCCAGCAAGATCACACCTTCATTGGTTTCAAACCCGTCCATTTCAACCAGCAACTGGTTGAGGGTCTGTTCACGTTCATCATTACCCCCCCCGTGACCGGAACCACGATGGCGGCCAACGGCGTCAATCTCGTCGATGAACACAATGCACGGAGAATTTTTCTTGGCTTGTTCAAACATATCGCGCACGCGGCTGGCGCCAACACCCACAAACATTTCCACAAAATCCGATCCCGAAATCGCAAAGAACGGCACACCCGCTTCGCCGGCAATCGCTTTGGCCAGCAAGGTTTTACCGGTGCCCGGAGGGCCAATCAGCAGCGCGCCTTTTGGAATCTTACCGCCCAAGCGGCTGAATTTTTTCGGATCTTGCAAGAATTCGACGATCTCTTCCAGTTCCTCTTTGGCTTCGTCAATGCCGGCAACATCATCAAACGTGATCTTGCCCGCGGTATCGGTCAGCATTTTGGCGCGCGATTTACCAAAGCCCATCGCCCCGCCCTTACCGCCGCCTTGCATCTTATTCATAAAGAAGACCCAGACGCCGATTAACAGGATAAACGGCAAGAAGGAAATCAAAAGCGCGCCCAGCGTAGACTGTTCTTGTGCGGTGGCCTGAAATTCCACGTCATATTCACGCAAGAAAGGAATCAGGGTTTCGTTGGCATTACGCGGTTCAATCGTTGTAATCATGTTGCCAGACGTGGTGCGCATGGAAATGTTTTCGCCATCCATCTCGACCTGCGCAATTTCACCGCGCTCAACCTTGTCCAGGAACTCAGAATAGCTAACGGAGCCTGAACTGCCGGTTCCGCCCGCGTTGAAAATATTGTACAGCGCGACCATCAAGACCAGCAGAACCGCCCAGAAGGCTAGATTTTTTGTATTTCCCAAGTCGATTCTCCTCATCATGGGCGGCGATATTATCTATTAGATAGGTGTTGCCCGCCCGCATTCAATGCGTAGTCAGGTGGTCATAAAAGCCTTTTTTACCCCCTGCAAGGTTAACCATCCATTTATCACCAAAATTTGCAAGCGGAGCAGCCACCAAAAGCCCGTCCCGCCACAGCGACGGACTGGCCATCAGTGCGGTTCGACTGTGATCTGAATCGCGCCACATCGGGCAAAATTGCAACCCATGCCCACCCAACGCTTTGATTTTAATGTCTTTATCGTCGACGGCCTCAACATCCCATCGATTATCCCAAGTGACCGTTACCGCCGCCAACGGCGGCGTGGCGGCAATTTCTCGGTTAATTGTAATAATTACCTGATTTCTGGAAATCTTGCAGCCGTGCAAGGTATTCCCGAACGCGGGTTTAGCCAGACAGGTGTCCAGTAACCCGTCCAACGCGCTGAATCGCGGTCGATAGGGGGCATTTGCAACCCATCCCAGCGCCGAAGACAACAGCCGCAACTGGATTTCCCGGGGCGCGACTGAAAATGGCTCAAAGGTTATCTGTACCTCGCCAGCATCGGTAATTGCGATAGACCTGTCGGCAAGATCTGCGGTAACGGCCTCCAATGCGGTGCGGGCGCGACACATATGTCGGGCAGTTTCGGCCAAACGTTCGGCCCCAAGACCCAGCGGCGCCAGAATATCCAGCGCGCGGCGGGCTTTAATCCGGTCATATTTCAGGTCATCATTGCTGGGGTCGTCGACCCAGCCAATGCCAATATCGCGCAAATAGCCCCGCAAGTCAGCTCGCCGCACCGCCAGCAGGGGCCGGTGCCAGCACAGCCCGCCAGCGTGACGTTGTGCCGCCATCCCGGCCAAACCATCCACGCCCGACCCGCGCGCCAAGCGCATCAGCACCGTTTCGGCCTGATCATCCAACGTGTGACCCAACACGATATGTGCCAACCCTGCGGTCTGCGCCCAGTCTGTCAGCAGCTTTTGCCGCGCCTTTCGGGCTTCATTCTGAAGATTGCCGGTTGTGTCACCCCGATCCCAGACAAGAACGCGGTGCGAAATGCCAAGCGTGGCACACAGCGCCGCGACATCGTGGGCCTCATCCAAGGATTCCGGGCGTAATTGATGGTCAACCGTGGCGACCTGCAGCGAATAACCAGCCTGATGCAGCAACATCAGCAGGGCGATTGAATCGCCGCCGCCTGAAACCGCGACCCCTAACGGTGCATCCGGTAAAGGGCCAAGGTCTGGCGTGGTCACAGGCAGCCCTGCACCCCTTTTTGCTCCAACACGTCACGCGCCAGCTCTGCATCAAGGTTCGAATACCGGATCTGGATTTCTGACAAAGTCAGGCAGGCCTGTTCGGTTTGGCCCAAAGCGTCCAGACTAACGGCCAGACCGTACAACGAGCGCGGCGCAAATGCGCTGTCGGGTGCGCTGGAAAAGCTTTTGAGATAACTGCGTGCCGCGTTCTGGTGATCGCCCTGAAGGCTCAACGCTTCGCCTTGCAAATAGCGCGCTTCAACCGACAACGGCCCATCGGGGTACGCCGTCACAAAAGCCGACAGCATCGCAGATGCCGCGGCCCCGTCACCATCTTCAAGTGCGCGTTTGGCAGCATTAAAATCTGACCGCTCGCCCGAGGCAAGATCAACGTTGCTATCATCCTGACCACCCAATGGCGTGGTGTTCATCAAGATAGATGTGTCGCCACCCTCAAGTTCAGTCAAACGAAAGTCCATGTCGCCAATCCGACGGGTACCGTCGTCAACAATGTTGGCGATCTGAATTTCCAGCGTTTCAACACGCCCCAGCGCATTGCGCAAATCAGCGTCAAACTCATCCAGCCGTACAAGTGCGGTGGCCGCTTGTTGCGGGTTAAGGCCGGTACCGTCAGTGCCAGAAAGTTGGCTGCGAAGCTCCTCCAACTGCTGCCCGAGGGTCAGCAAATCAGTGCGGATATCTTCCAGCGTCAAATCTTGGGCCGCCAAAGGCGACGCAAGAAAAACAGCCAGTACGACAATACGAATGCGCTTAAACATCTAAACAACCCTCAAAATCTGCAGCGGGCCGATATCCGGCCCGCCAAATATTTATACGCTGCCTAGTCCGCCAGCCACAACCGTCACTGCGCGACGATTTTTCGACCAGCAAACTTCGGTCGAGCAAATTTCAAGCGGACGTTCTTTGCCATACGGAATGACCGAAATCCGGCTAGACAGCAGACCTTGGCTAACCATGTAATTTTGAACTGCCGCCGCACGACGCGCGCTTAGGGCAAGGTTATATTCACGTGTGCCTTGCTCATCCGCATGGCCCTCTACTGTGATGGCCCGTGCCGGATACTGGTTCAACCATGCAACCTGCCCGTCCAGAATTGCCTTTGAGGAATCCGACAAAGTTGCCTCGTTTACCGCAAACAATACCCGATCACCGATTTGCGTCGCGAAATACTCTAACGAGCTTTCTTCAATCGCGCCCGGTGTCTGGCCAGATCCGCCAGCGCCCGTGCCACCGCCACTACCGCCGCCAAAAATACCACCGTTTTCACAGGCCGCCAGTGACAAAAGCGACACCGCAACCAATCCTGCTTTGATAAAAGTCATGTGATTAATCCTCTGCTCGTATTTATTTTAAACATTGCTAACATTTTTTCTGCATTTTTCCTAGCGCAACACGCCCGACCAATTCGGGTCAGACGCAAAACCCGGCGTGTCGATGCGCCGCAAATTCCGCCCTGTCAGGTCAACCGAATATATCTGCGGCGCGCCGTTAGCGCCTGCCGTCTCGCGGAAGAACATCAACACCCGCCCGTTTGGCGACCACGTCGGCGCTTCGTCAATAAACGATGCGGTTAATAAGTTTTCACGCGTGCCGTCAACCCGCATTACACCAATATGGAACCGGCCAGATTTGATCTTGGTAAAGGCGATCATATCGCCGCGCGGCGACCAAACCGGGGTGTTATATGACCCGTTGCCGTTGCTGATCCGAACGGGGTCACCACCTGTTGCCGGCATGATATAAAGCTGCGGTCTGCCCGCCCGATCGCTGGAAAATACGATCTGCGTTCCATCTGGCGAAAAGCTGGGCGTGGTATCAATACCGCCATTTGTGGTTAAGCGTGTACGGCTGCGGGTGTTCAGATCAATCAGGTAAATATCAGTATTGGTCCCCTCAATGATCGACAAAACCACCTTGGTACCATCCGGCGAGAACCGCGGCGCGGTTGCCATATTCAGCGCATCGTCAATCAGCGGCGATTGCCGTCCGGTTTCAAGGTTCATCAAATACACTTGCGGCAGGCCTGAAGCATAGCTGGTATAAATCACGTCCCGTGTATTGGGTGAGAACCGAGGCGCCAAAACAATGGCACTATCATCGGTCAAATACCGCAAATTTGCACCGTCATAATCCATCATCGCCAAACGTTTTAAGCGATTATTTTTAGGGCCGGTTTCGGAAATAAAGACGATGCGACTGTCAAAATATCCGGTCTCGCCAGTGATACGAGAATAAATCGTGTCGGCAACCTTATGCGCCATCCGTCGCCAACCCTCGGCTGAGCCAGTGTATTGCACCCCGTCACCAATGGTTTGCTGGGCAAACACGTCAAACAGCCGAAATTTCACCACCAGACGCCCGTCCGACGATGTGCTGACCGCCCCAGTGACCAACGCCTGCGCATTGACCACCCGCCAGTCCGCAAACTGCGGGGCCGCATTGAAATTTGAAGTGCCAGAAATATGTGCAGAACCCGGAATTTCGCGAAGCAAACCCGTGCTAACCAGATCAGCCATGACCACCGCCGCGATATCAATCGCCAGCCGGTCAGCGCCGCCATTTTCAGCAATAAAACGTGGTACAGCCACAGGAATAGGGTCAATCACTGGCCCGCCCACATCGATTTCCAACACCGGACGGTCTTGCGCCATGCCCCCTTGCGGCCCAGCCAACAGCATTAATATCGCCGCTGCTTTGATCAATTTCTTTATCATTTTATGCCCCATTTTTCTAATTTATCCCCACTGCACCCGATGCCGGATTAAAACGCAAGTGAAGGGTCGCCCCGTTAGGGTATTGCCCGGCGGGCAGCGGAATTCGCTCAGATCGGATAATGCCGATCCGAGCATCTCGATAGATTATTGTATATAGTCCTGTGGGTGACGCTGGTTCTAACAATTCAATCGTTTCGCGTAAAATAAGTCCGGTTGAATCCACATCAACCGACACCACAATCACATAATCCTCAATGTTTTCCTGCCCGCTGAACGCCACTGAATTCCACTCAATCGCATCGCCAATCGCGGCGCGTTCAACGCCCGTCAGTTCTGCTGCGGGCTGCGGAGCATTCGCGGCAGCCTCTGCGGCGTCTGCCTCGGCCTGCCAGATCGCAGCCAAAATTGCGTCTTCCTCAAGCGTGTCTGGCTCTACCTCAACCGGATCAGGTATCCGTAAATTGCGTGGTCGCCGTGGAGGCCGCGCAGCGGTTTGTGGCGCAA
>JAESRG010000102.1 GCA_016764785.1 Paracoccaceae bacterium | reverse complement strand
TTAGAATGCCGATATCAACGTTACGTTGCTTGAAAATCCGATTTTCGGTCAGCAGGTTGGCCATATCGTCCAGCACTGCTGGAAATTTCACGGCCCACGCATCAATGTCGTCAACGAGATCTTGCGGCAGATCTTGGTGCACACCGCCTGGGCGGAAATAGTTGGCGTGTAGACGGGCGCCACACGCCCGTTCGCAGAAAATCATCAGGCTTTCGCGTTCATCAAAGCCCCAAAGATTGGGGGTCATCGCCCCCACATCCATGGCCTGCGACCCAACGTTCATCAGGTGATTCATCACCCGCCCGATTTCGCAGAACAAAACCCTGATCAATGACGCCCGACGTGGAATCACTGTTTTGGTCATTTTTTCAATGACCAGACACCAGACGTGCTCCTGATTCATCGGTGCTACATAATCAAGCCTGTCAAAATAGGGCAGATTTTGCAGATATGTCCGGCTTTCCATCAGCTTTTCGGTACCGCGATGCAACAACCCGACATGCGGGTCGGCGCGCTCAACAATCTCACCGTCAAGTTCAAGCACCATGCGCAGCACGCCGTGCGCGCTGGGGTGCTGTGGCCCGAAGTTGATGTTAAAATTCCGGATTTTCTGTTTGCCGGTCAGGGTGTCGTTAGAAACATCCATGGCTATACCTCACTCAATTGCGTGTGCCAGCGGGCCGGAATCGGGCCGTTAACATGTTGCATAACATATTCATATTGCGGCCGGAGCCGAACCAGTGCGCGACGGCGCTGATCTTCATCAAGGTCAATACGTTGACCCCGATGTACGATCTTATCGGTTGGGGCTGTCATCGGCGACAGGCCCAGAAAATCTGTAATGCGGCGCGTGGCGTCCGACGTGAACAGGGTTTCATAAAACTCTATTAAAACCTGTTTATGGCCAACCGCCTTATACAGGTTTTGCAAGGTTGACGCATATTCAGTGCGCCGTTCCATCTGCCGGTTGTTGCCGGTCAGAAAGTCTTCCATCAATGCCCGTGCGGTAGCAGCAAGCTTTTTGCCTCCGCCAGAAAACCGCTGCGCCGCCATGCGGATATTTGACCACAGCCGATCCAACGGGTCGCGCAGTAAATAGATGAATTTGACCTGCGGGCCGATGCCAGCCATTTCGCTAAAAATATCTGCGTTCAGATTGGCATAAGACGGCGTGATATCACCAATGATACGATACCCTTCGCTGCCATTTTGCAGATAATCCAGATAGCCTGAGTGATCAACCGAGGGCGTTTCAAGAACCCGCTGCCAATCAGTAAAATCGCTGATTTCACGTTCAATCTTGGCAAGGCTATCCCCGTCGGCTGCTTCTTGCAACTTTGTCAGGCCAATCATTTTGTTAAACAAAAGTTTGCCGCGCCAATCCGGCTGGTCAAGCGTATCAAAGTAATGCACTTCTTTGATTGACCGAAAATGACATTCAGGGTGCGACGACAGATAGCCGTGCAACCACGACGTTCCCGCCTTGGCCGCGCCGATTCCGTAAAGAACTGTCGCCTGTGCCATCCGCTTAGGTCTTCCCTTTTTCATCGCCGGGCAGAATATATTCTGCACCTTCCCACGGAGACATAAAGTCAAACTGGCGGTATTCTTGCGTCAGGCTGACAGGTTCATAAATACAGCGTTTTTCAACCTCGTCATAGCGCATTTCAACATAGCCCGTGGTCGGGAAGTCTTTGCGCAACGGATGGCCGGTAAACCCGTAATCTGTCAACAAACGTCGCAGGTCTGGATGGCCGGAAAACTTGATGCCGTACATGTCAAACACTTCACGTTCAAACCAGTTGGCCGACGGATGAATGTCGGTAATCGTTGGGGCGTTTTCACCATCAGCTACGTCGGCTTTAACGCGAAGGCGCAGGTTCTGCACCATCGACAAAAAGTGATACACCAATACAAACCGTTTTTCGCGGTCAGGGTAATCAATTGCTGTGATGTCGATCATCTGGGTGAATTGGCACGATGGCTCCACCCGGATAAATTCGACAAATTCAGGAATGCTGGCCGGCACGATATACACGATTAGCTCGTCATTTATCACCTCAACCCGCCGCACCGCGTTGGGTTGCTTTGCTTCAATCAATGCGCCTAGCTCAATAAGTTGCTCAGTCATAATCCCTACCTTGCGATCGTGCCGGTCCGGCGGATTTTCCGCTGGAGCTGCAAAATGCCGTACATCAATGCTTCGGCTGTCGGTGGACAGCCCGGCACGTAAATATCAACCGGAACGATCCGGTCACACCCCCGCACAACAGAATATGAATAATGGTAGTACCCGCCACCATTAGCGCAGGACCCCATCGAGATCACGTAACGGGGTTCCGGCATCTGGTCGTAAACCTTACGTAAAGCCGGGGCCATTTTGTTGGTCAGCGTGCCGGCCACAATCATCAGGTCAGATTGGCGCGGGCTGGCGCGCGGCGCAGTGCCAAACCGTTCAAGATCATAACGCGGCATAGACGTGTGGATCATCTCAACAGCGCAACACGCCAGACCGAAGGTCATCCAGTGCAGCGAGCCGGTTCTGGCCCAGTTGATAATGCTTTCTGTGGATGTCAGCAAAAAGCCCTTATCCGCCAGCTCATTGCTTAGAACCGAGGTAACGGCCGTGTCACCTTCAGCAACATTTACGTCAGATACTATGCCCATTCCAAGGCTCCTTTACGCCACTCATAGGCAAACCCGACGGTCAGCACCCCGAGGAAAACAATCATCGACCAAAAGCCAAACAGCCCGATATGCTGGAACGCAACAGCCCAAGGGAACAGGAATGCCACCTCAAGGTCGAAAATAATGAATAGAATCGCCACCAGATAAAACCGCACGTCGAACTTCATCCGCGCATCATCAAAGGCGTTAAACCCGCACTCATACGCCGATAGCTTTTCGGGGTCAGGGTTGCGCACCGCAACAATCACCGCAGACATCACCAGAATGATGGCTAAAACGACTGCCAGTCCAAAGAAAATAAGAATAGGGAGGTATTCGCGTAGGAGATCAGCCAAAATTAGGGTCCTTCACAGTTCTGCAGCTAAGTATTGCGGCACATCAGAGTCGGATCGGGTTTACGCCTAGCCAAAGGGCAGGTCAACCGATCAAGCATGCTATTTAACCACATTCATACCGAATGATTGCTTAATAATTCCTGACAAAAATGCTGTTATTTAATCGTCAGCGGCAGGTCAAATACCGTGGCCTTGCACGGGTTTCCGGCACCGTCTTGCGCGTGCTCTATATAGGTAGTGTATCCAGCCGGTATAATGGTGCCCTTTTGCGCCACGCCCAGATAGATATGTTTTGCGTTTTCAGCTGAACGATCAAACCAGTTAGGGTCATCAAACGTACCGCCAAACACGCCGGTGATTCCGTCGAAGCGATCAAAAGTCATGGCAACTTTGGTGCCGCAGTTATCGCAGAAATGAATGTACACGTTCTGACCGCTGCCCAACGATACATGTGTATAGGTCTTGGCTGTGCCAGAAGTGAACGAAAAGTCGGTGCTGTTGAATAACGGTTCCACCAAATAAGCCCCGCCAGTGGCGCGCTGACAAAATTTGCAGTGGCAAAATGTTACACGTTGCGGATTATTGCCGACTTTATATTTGATATTTCCACAGATGCAGCTGCCAGAATGATCGGTCATTTTAAGATTCTCCCATGTTTTCCGTACACTTAGGCTATGCTGAGATTCGCCGCATGAAAAGTCAAAAGATTATCGAAATGAAACAATCATCAACCGCGCGTGACGTCACCTGTTTGTGAGTAGCAGTTGATTACAGGCTTGGTTAGCAATTGCCCTGTCTTCAACGACGTTATTAAGCATTGATCAAATAAAAGGAAATACAAATGTCTAACACTATTCTTAAAAGCCTGGTAATTGCTGGTTCTGTTGCTGCTGCATTTGCAGCCCAAACAGGTACAGCTGTGGCGCAAGCGTCCGAAAAATGTTACGGCGTTGCATTAGCTGGCGCCAACGATTGCGCAGCTGGCCCGGGCACCACATGTGCAGGCACCTCGACCGTTGATTACCAAGGCAACGCGTGGACAATGGTTCCTGAGGGCACATGCGAAACCACTATGCTTGAGGGCATGGATTCAATGGGTCACGACCGCATGGGTTCGCTTGAAGCACTGATGCGCGACATTCCTGCATAATAATCCCTCGGGCCTGTTTATGCGGGCCCGACACTCCACTTTGGGAGAGACGAAATGACATACACAACCCAAAGTCAAATCCCTGCTCTTGCAGGTGTGGGCTATAAACCCCAACATCTTAAAGACATTCAGGCTGATTCCGGTTCGGTCAAATGGCTGGAAATCCACGCCGAGAATTACATGATGGACGGCGGTCCACCGATTGCCCAACTGCGTCATCTGCGCGACCAATTCCCGATTTCCTGCCACGGTGTGGGCTTGTCGATTGGCGGCGAACTGCCGCTTGACGTCAACCACCTCGCACGGCTTAAAAAGCTGGTGGATTGGCTGCAACCGGGGTTGTTTTCGGAACATCTGGCATGGTCCACCCATGACAACGGGTTTCTGAACGACCTGTTGCCCCTTCCTTATAATGCCGCCAGCGTGACCCGCGTGGCTAATCACGTGGACCAGTTGCAAAACGCCATCGGGCGGCAAATGCTGCTTGAAAATCCGTCGGCTTATGTCGCGTTTACGGCCACCACGATGGATGAAATCGACTTTCTGACCGAGATCGTCAAACGCACCGGCTGTGGCTTACTGCTAGACGTGAACAACGTGTTTGTATCCGGCACCAATCAGGAATACTCGCCCGAAGAATACATCGAGCGTTTCCCGGTTGAGCATATCGGAGAGCTGCACCTAGGTGGCCACGCAGTTGATTCAGACGATCACGGCGCGCCGCTTTTGATTGATTCCCATGACCATCCGGTGGTTGATCCGGTGTGGGAACTATACGATCGCGTTTTGGCGCGAACCGGCCCGCTGCCCACCCTTGTTGAGTGGGATAACGACATCCCCGACTGGGCGGTTTTGGAATCCGAAGCCCGCCATGCCACCGCAGCCTTGGGCCGCGCAACATGAAGCTTTCAGACTTCGCCCCCGCGCTGCTGGATTCGGCCAAACCAACCCCCGACGGCGTTGTTGACCCGCAAGGCCGCCCTGCCGGCAAACGTTTCGATGTGTATCGCAACAACGTGGTGCATTCATTGTCTGAGGCCCTAACCGCCGCATATCCGGTGGTCGAAAAACTGGTTGGCCCCAAGTTTTTTAAGGCGATGGCCAATGTGTTTGTGCGCCAGTTTCCACCGCGTTCACCGCTGATGTTTTTGTTTGCGCCGGAATTGCCCAGCTTTTTGGAAAGTTTTCCGCCGGTCGCCAACCTGCCCTATCTGCCCGATGTGGCGCGGCTCGAACTTTATCGGCGCCAAGCCTATAACGCAGCTGATGCGCTGCCCATTGATGGCGCTGTTTTGGCGGTGGCCTCGCCTGAACAATTGATGGGCGCACGCCTAACGCTGCACCCCACAATGCGCATTCTGCAATCAAATTATCCGGTGTTTTCCATCTGGCAAAACAATAGCGAAACCGCGCAAGTAATCTTACCCAGCGGCGGTCAAGACATACTGATTGCCCGCCCCGAGGCTGAGCTGCAAATGCGCACCCTGCCCGCTGGCGGCGCGGATTTTTTGAAAGCCCTGCAAGACAACCAGCCCCTCGCCCAAGCCGCTGAAATCGGCGCTAAGACTGACGGGTTTGATCTTACCGAAAATATCGGCGGCATACTGGCCAGCCAAATCTTAATAAAAACCACATTAGAAGGGATATAAAATGCGCGCACTGATTGGATTACATAACCGGGTCTTTTTGGCTATCTCGACCATGACAGCCCCGTGGCTGCTGCCCACATTAGCGCGGTTCACCTTTGCTGCCACCTTGTTGGTGTATTTCTGGCACTCCGCCAATATCAAACTTGACGGCGGCATATTTTCGCTCAGCTTTGGCGCTTATGCCCAAGTGTTGCCAGTGAAATATGAAGCCTTGGGGTACGATCCCAGCCTGCTTAGCTTCTTCGATAAATTCATCGTATATGCAGGCACTTACGCCGAGTTCCTCATCCCTGCCCTGATCGTGATCGGGTTGTTCACCCGCCTTGCTGCGGTTGGCATGATCGGATTTGTGGCTGTGCTGACTTACGTTGACATCTTTGGGCACAAAGCTGATGCCGTCACCATCGGCGGCTGGTTTGACCGCGTTCAAGACAGTCAAATCATGGATCAACGTCTGTTTTGGTTTGCTATTCTGGTGACCATTATTGTCAAAGGTGCTGGGCCGCTGTCAGTTGATAAATTCATTGGGTTGAAGTGATGGTGGGGTAAAACCCCACCCTACGCTCACTTTTCCTCAGACAACATCACATTACTTTCGACCTCGCCCACCCCGGGCAAGGTCATGATTCTGCGGCGCAAAATCCGCTCAAAATCTGGCAAGTCACGGGCCACGACTTTCAACCGGTAATCGTAAACGCCCAACACATGCTGCACCAATTGCACTTCGGGAATCGCACAGACCGCGCGCTCAAAATCCTCCAACCCGACCCGCCCTTTGGCGGCCAGTTTCACCCCCAGATAAACCACCACATCAAAGCCAAGCTTATGACGATCCAGCATAATCTGACGCCCGGTGATAACCCCTGCGTCCTCCAACCGCTTGACCCGTCGCCACGCGCTGGGTTGGGTTAGGCCAATCATTTTGCCAAGCGCCGCCGCGTTCAAACCGCCATTTGAGGTCAGTTCTCGCAGGATTTTACGGTCAATATCATCAAGATCAATCATATCGGCAACGCCTCGGTGTTTTTCAGTTCAGCCACCAGCATCAACGATTCAATGTCGGCGATATGCGGTAGGCCAAGGATACGTTCGCGGTAAATCTGCTGATAGTGATCCAAATCACGGGCCCGCACATCCATGCGAAGATCAACCCGCCCCAAAAGGGTTTGAATCGCAATCACCTCAGGAATTTCGCGCGCCTCACGGATAAAGATATCAAAAGCATTGCCTTGAGTTTTATCCAACGTGATGCGCAAATATACTTCGACAGCATATCCTAATGCCTTGTAATCAATCGTAACTTTTCGACCAGTAATGACTCCATTTCCCTCCAAACGCGCCACACGTCGCGCGCAAGGGCTGCTGGACATACCGGCCTGAAGCGCCAGCTCAGCGGTTGAAAGCCCCGCATCATTCTGCAAAAGGCGCAAAAGCTTGCGGTCAATGTCATCTACGTGCATGAATTTTACCATTTTTGATGTTTCTACGCATCTATTACACACTTATTGCCGATAAACACCTAAATTCAACGGCCATTTTGCAGGTAATTCTTATATCCTACCACAAATTCACCCGCTAAAAGGAAAAAACCATGCGCGTATATTATGATCGTGATTGCGATATCAACCTGATTAAAGGCATGAAAGTTGCCATTCTGGGCTATGGCTCGCAGGGCCACGCCCATGCGCTGAACCTGCGCGATTCCGGTGCGAAAAACATCGTTGTTGCCCTGCGCGACGGCTCGCCGTCGAAAGCCAAAGCCGAAGCTGAAGGCCTGAAAGTTATGGGCATCGCCGAAGCCGCTGCTTGGTGTGACCTGATTATGTTCACCATGCCGGATGAGCTTCAGGCAGAAACATACAAAAAATACGTTCACGACAACCTGCGCGACGGCAAGGCGATGGCGTTTGCCCACGGTCTGAACATCCATTTTGACCTGATCACCCCGAAACCCGGCGTCGACATCATTATGATGGCCCCAAAAGGCCCCGGCCACACAGTACGCGGCGAGTTCACCAAAGGCGGCGGCGTTCCGTGCCTTGTTGCGGTCCACAATGATGCGTCCGGCAAAGCCATGGAAATCGGTCTTTCGTATTGCTCCGGCATCGGCGGCGGTCGTTCAGGCATCATCGAAACTAACTTCCGTCAGGAATGTGAAACCGACCTGTTCGGCGAACAAGCGGTTCTGTGTGGCGGCTTGGTTGAGCTGATCCGCATGGGCTTTGAAACTCTTGTTGAAGCTGGTTACGAGCCTGAAATGGCTTATTTTGAGTGTCTGCACGAGGTCAAATTGATCGTCGACCTGATTTATGAAGGCGGTATTGCCAACATGAACTACTCGATTTCCAACACAGCTGAATATGGCGAATATGTTTCCGGCCCTCGGATCTTGCCATACGAAGAAACCAAAGCGCGGATGAAAGCGGTATTGACCGACATCCAAAGCGGCAAGTTCGTACGTGATTTCATGCTGGAAAATGCAGTTGGCCAACCCTCGTTCAAAGCCATTCGCCGTATGAATGATGAACACCAGATCGAAAAAGTCGGCAAAGAACTGCGCGCCATGATGCCATGGATTTCCGCCGGTAAAATGGTCGACAAAGAGAAGAACTAGTCACCAACGGCTTTGCTTACAAAGCTCATAATCTTACGCGCCCCGTTTTGGGGCGCGTTCCATTTAGTCAATCAATATTGGCGCCAACACCTGCGGCTCGATCACCTGCACATCTGGCAAAGCCTTAACCAACACTTCGGCCGATTGTTCAAGCAGTGGAAATGTCCGATAATGACACGGGATCAGAGTTTTGAAATTGAAAAACTTATCCGCCGCATAGGCCGTTCGTTTCATATCCATCGTGAAATGCCCACCTGCGGACAGGATGCCAATGTCGGGCGCATGCAGGTCTTGCATGATCTCCATATCGGCCATCACGTCTGTATCGCCCGAAAAATATATGGTGTGGCCTTCGCCTGAAATCATAAATCCGGCCTCGTTTCCGGCATAAACAGGCCCATTGGCTGAGGCCATTGACGATGAATGCGACGCCGCAACCATCGTCACTGCAACATTACCCAGTTTGACCGTGCCGCCGCGATTAAACCCAACCGTCGCAATCTCGTGCTTGCTTTCCCACCAAGACATCAGATCATAAATTCCGACACAGGGAATGTTCAGATCTTGGGCTAAAGCCACAGCGTCCACCGCGTGGTCCTGATGCCCGTGCGATACCAGAATATGCGTGGCGCCGGTGATGGCCTCATCGCGACGATCATCCGGAAACATCGGGTTGCCCTCCAACCAAGGGTCAACCAGCAACACCTGATCTTCGATCTCAATGCGAAAACTTGCATGTCCAAGCCAGATAATTTTCATTTTATTCCTCGCGATTAGTTGGTTAAGATCACTATGCCACTATCCCAAAGGAACGCCAGTGTTCACCTCGGTTGATAATTATTGCGAACGCATCGACCCGTCATTCTGGGCTGAGCCGTTAAACGCGGCCTCAAACCTGTCCTTTATCATTGCGGCATTGCTGGTGATCAGGCTGTTGAAAGGCCAACACGACATCGCAACCCGATTGTTAACCGGCATTTTGTTGATGATCGGTATTGGCTCGTTTCTGTTTCATAGCTTTGCACAACGATGGGCGGCCATTGCCGACGTCGTTCCGATATTGTTGTTCATCCTGACGTTCATCTTTTTCGCAACGCGGCGATTCCTTATGCAATCAACCTTGATCTCTGGCCTGTCGGTCATCGGATTTCTCCCGTTTGCAATCGGGTCTGGATGGGTGATCGCGCAAATTTTCGGGCCGTTGAACGGCTCTGCGGGGTATGTTTCGGTTGCTTTGCTGATTGGCATCTATGCCCTCGTGCTTTGGCGAACCCAGCGCAAAACCGCGGTTGGCTTGGCAATTGGCGCTGCGACGCTAGTGGTGTCGATCACCTTTCGCAGCATTGACCAATCGCTTTGTGCGACGATCCCCTTTGGCACACATTTCATCTGGCATCTGCTGAACGGCGTCATGCTGGGTTGGATGATTGTGGTGCTTGCGCGACACCCGAAAAATTGACGCGCCCTTGGCCTTGCGCCAACCGCCCCACGGCTATAAACCAGCCAAAATAACGTTCAGTATGCAGGAAATTCCATGTCAATCGACAAAGAAACCGCGCGCAAAGTCGCGCATTTGGCCCGTATTGAGGTCCAAGATGATCATCTTGGGCTGTTGGCCGCAGAATTATCAAACATCCTGACCTTTATGGAGCAGTTGAACGAAGTGAATGTCGACGATGTTGAGCCGATGACCTCAGTCACGCCAATGGCGCTGAAAAAGCGCAAAGATGTGGTGACCGATGGCGGCATTCAGGACAAAATTCTGGCCAATGCGCCTGACACCCGCGAAGGTTTTTTCGCTGTACCAAAAGTGGTGGAATAGACCATGACAGATCTTTCAAAAATAACCATTGCCAGCGCGCGTGATGCGATGCGGGCCGGTGACCTTACTAGCGTTGAGCTTACCCAAACCTATCTGGACGCCATAGATGGTGCAGATGCGTTGAATGCCTATTCAACTAAAACGCCGGAAAAAGCACTTGAAATGGCCGCGGCTGCCGATGTGCGGATCAAAGGTGGTGATGCCCCAGATATGTGCGGAATCCCATTGGGAATCAAAGACTTATTTTGCACTGAGGGTGTTCAGACCCAAGCCGCCAGCC
>JAESRG010000101.1 GCA_016764785.1 Paracoccaceae bacterium | reverse complement strand
GCCGTAAGGTTGTTTGGTCTTGTGACCCGATGCACGGCAACACCATAAAATCGGCGAGCGGGTATAAAACCCGCCCCTTCGATCGGGTGCTTTCCGAAGTGCAGGAGTTCTTCCAGATTCACAACTCTGAAGGAACCTATGCTGGCGGCGTGCATTTTGAGATGACCGGTAAAGACGTGACCGAATGTATCGGTGGTCTGCGGGCTGTTTCAGATGAGGACTTGTCGAGCCGTTATCACACGTCGTGTGACCCGCGCTTGAACGCGTCACAATCGCTTGAACTAGCATTTTTGGTAGCGCGTGAATTGGGTCAACAGACCGATGCACAACGCAACCGCATCGCAGTTTGATGTTTCTGGTTCTAACCTCGGCACAGGGTGTCAGCGATGATGTCGTTGCCGAGGCGATCAAACAACTGGCTGACGCGGAAGCACCGCGTCGGCTGTCGGCAAATGCTGTTGAGGTTCGGTTTCGCGGTGCGCGGCCGAACTTTGCGCTTGCTGGTGTCGATGTCAATGTGGTGCCTGCCGCTAACCGATTGAAAAAGCTGCTGATTGCCGACATGGACAGCACCATCATTCCGGTGGAATGTATTGATGAACTGGCCGACTTTGCCGGTCTTAAGGCTGAGGTTTCAGAGATTACCGAACGTGCCATGCAAGGCGCGCTGGATTTTGAGGCCGCGATTGATGCGCGGGTTGGCTTGCTGGCGGGAATGCCGGAAACGGTTTTACAACAATGCTATGATGAACGCATTACGCTGAATCCCGGGGCGCGGATTTTGGTGAAAACCATGAATGCGCAGGGAGCCATGACCGCCTTGGTTTCCGGCGGGTTTACCTTTTTCACTGAAAAAGTTGCTGAAGTTGCCGGATTTAGAATGAATCGCGCCAATTCGCTGGAAATTGTTGACGGCGCGCTGAGCGGCAAGGTTATTCGACCTATTTTGGGCCGTGAGGCCAAGCTCGAATCCCTGAATGGGCTATGTGCCGAACAGGGAATTTCGGCTGAGGACGTGATTGCAGTTGGCGACGGGGCCAATGACTTGATGATGGTTGAAGCTGCAGGGCTGGGCGTTGCGTATAAGGCAAAACCGGCTCTTGCTGCAAAAGCCGATGTTGTGCTGAACTATTCTGATTTGACGGCTTTGCTGGCACTGCAAGGCCTCGCTGAGGCCAATTTCGCCTAGTCGTTATTGCTGACCAAACGCAAATGCCCGCGTTTAGGTGGCTCTAGTTTGTCTGGGTTTTTGTTGCTGGTTACGGCGTGAATGCCATCGGTGCCAAAAGCAGCTTGAGTTTCGGCAAAGCCGCGAAGGTCGGGCATCGTGGTGTCGAGCGCTGTGAATTTCTGACCCGCAATGCCAAAACGCAGCGGTGCAGTATAGGGTAATACCGGTGTGGAGATACAGCCCAAAATCCGTGTTACATCGCCAAAATCGCTCCGCAACGGCAACAGAAGCATCTTGAGCACAATGGTGCGGTCGTTCAAATCCTGCGCCACGAGATTGAGCTCGGCAAAGCCGGGGCGGGCAAGAACTTGCCCCAAGAGCAGAGTTATTTTATCTCGGTACCTGGTTTGCATAAGGCTGGTGGCGGTCTGGCCGCGAACCTCAAACCCCATCATTTCACATAGCAACATGCCGGCAAGGCGAATGCGATACTCCTCGGGTTTGATCTGCTCAAATATAAAAATATTTTCAAGCAGGTCAGGGAAAAGGCGCGGGTCGATTTGAGAGCGAAACGGGACTTCGCCATCGGTGCGCAGCCCTTCCCAGTGAGAAATCAGAGGTTGAAAGTTGGTATTTTCCATCGAAATTCTTCTTATCCTCTAAGCGCAGACTGAAATCCGGCACCTTTTGTTGCAATTCATACGACAATACTAATACAATTTTACACGCATGTAATCTGTGTTCTTACTGTATCGTTAACGATGGCTGGCTGTTGACCGGTTAGACCCATGTATATTAGGTATAATTGACATTTTTTTTGAAAGGTATTTCGGGATGCGGCAATCGATGACAGGGTTTGCAACGCTGGACGGTGCGACTGATAGCCTGAGTTGGCAATGGGAAATACGTTCGGTCAATGGGCGGGGGCTGGATTTGCGCTTGCGGCTTGCGAATGGATTCGACGTTCTGGAGAAAGAAATTCGAGCTGTTGCGCCTGACTATGTGTCGCGCGGAAATGTAAGCCTTAGCTTGAAAACCAAACGGATTGAAGGGCAACTGGTCCCGAGTGTGAACGCAACGGTGCTGGAGGCGACATTAAATGCGGTTGCGCAGGTTAATGCAGCGGCTGAAAATCACGGTATTGATACCTATCCAACCAGTGCCGCCGATATTCTGGCATTGCGGGGAGTGATGGAATTTTCAGCCGAGGAAAAGATCTCTGAAACAACTATTAACGAAGCCCGCAGTCAAATTTCTGCTCTTTTCAGCGTATTCCGCGAGGCGCGGCTGGCCGAAGGCGCGGCCTTACACCGTATTTTGTCGGCGCAAGTAAATCATGTTGAAGAATTGATAAATGCCGCGAAAACCTCGGCAGAGGCTCGGCAAGCGCGCGCAGGGGATTTGTTACGGAACAAGGTCAAGACGTTGTTGGAAATTACCAATCTGGCGGATGAAGCACGTTTGCAGCAAGAACTGGCGGTGCTGGCGGTTAAGGCCGACGTGACTGAGGAAATTGACCGACTTAAGGCTCATATTGATGCGGCGCGCCTGTTGTTGGCAGATGCCAAGCCCGTTGGTCGAAAGTTTGATTTTCTGATGCAGGAATTTAATCGCGAGGCGAATACCCTGTGTTCCAAGTCAGGATCAACCGCGCTGACGGCAATAGGGCTTGACCTTAAAACCGTGATCGACCAAATGCGTGAACAAGTTCAAAATCTGGAGTGATTAATGACTAACCGCCGTGGTATCCTTATTATTTTGTCCTCACCCTCGGGTGCGGGAAAATCAACGTTGTCGCAACGGGTGTTGCAAGACGACCCTGATGTGATTTTCTCGGTGTCGGCCACGACGCGCGCGCCGCGTGTTGGCGAAGTTGACGGGCGTGAATACTTTTTCAAAACCCGCGAAGAATTTCTGGAACTGGTTGAAAACGGTGGCATGCTGGAACACGCTGAGGTGTTTGGCAATTTATACGGGTCGCCGGTTGCGCCAGTCGAGGCGGCGATCTCAGCCGGTAAAGATGTGCTGTTCGATGTCGATTGGCAGGGTGGGCAGCAGATCAGGAATTCCAGCCTGAAAGATTCGATGGTGTCGATTTTTATCCTGCCGCCGTCTATTGCTGCGTTGCAGGAACGGCTGACAAAACGTGGACAGGACAGCCCCGAAGTGGTCGCCAAACGCATGGCGCAATCCATGTCGGAAATCAGCCATTGGGCCGAATATGACTATGTGCTGATTAATGATAACGTCGATGTCGCCGAGGCCGAATTGCAAGCCATTCTGGACGCTGAGCGTTTGCGCCGTGATCGGCAAACCGGGCTGGTGCCGTTTGTGCAATCGCTGAATGCTGAATTTGAGGCGATGTCAAAATGATCTTTGCCCTAGACGAAAACACACCAGAAATTGCAACGGATAGCTGGATCGCCCCAACGGCGGTGTTGGTTGGTGACATTTTGGTTGAGCACGCGGCATCGGTCTGGTTTGGGGCGGTTTTGCGTGGTGATAATGAGCAGATTCTGGTCGGGCAGGGCAGCAATATTCAGGAAAATTGCGTGCTGCATACCGATATGGGGTTTCCGCTGATCATTGGGCGAGGTTGCACGATTGGACACAAAGCGATGTTGCATGGCTGTGTGATCGGCGAGAATTCCCTGATCGGGATGGGCGCAACAGTGCTGAACGGGGCCAAGGTCGGCAAAAATTGCCTGATTGGTGCCGGTGCCCTGATAACCGAAGGAAAGGTGATTCCCGATGGGTCGCTGGTGGTCGGCAGTCCGGGAAAAATTGTGCGCGCACTTGATGCGCAAGCGATTGCAGGGCTGAAGGCATCGGCGCTGCACTATCAAGACAATATGCGCCGGTTCCGGAACGGGCTGACCCTAAAAAATTAGGGTCAGATGGTTTTCGCTAAACGCGGCGGTCAGCTTGATGTCGATCCGCTCAGCTGCGTCTCGGGCTAGTTGAAACTGGATTTGCGACGCGGGCAGGTCGCCAAAGGGGGCGCTGTTCAAAAGGCTTTCCCACAGTTCGGTGGGGGCGTCAATTTTTGTGTCGGCAACGGTGATCTGCCAGCCTGAATCTGTGGGCATACAGACTATTTCCCCCCCGCGCGGCAGGCTGCTTTCCACGCATAAAAGAAGTAAATACAACAGCTTGACCAGCGATCTTGAGCGGTCGCCCCAAGGTTCCGGAAAATCGACGCTGATACGTCCGATGGCAAACATATCGCGGGCTGAATTGATCGTAGCATTGCATCCCAACATGGAATCATAGCTGCTGGCGCCAAAGGCAACTCGGAAAAACATCAGTTTTGCCTTGGCGGTATCAGCGCTTTGATTAATCAGGTCGAGTTCGGGCGACGGGCCGTTTAAGTCTCCCATTAATTCAACGCCGTTGCTGATCGCCCCAACCGGGCTTATAAGGTCGTGGCAAATACGAGAGCTGATCATATCAGCAAGTTTGCTGGGGTGCATTTAAGCCTCCTGAAAGGGTGTTATGAACGCGATTTTGGAACCCGGAATGCTGGTAATCAACCCCAAAAAGCCCGACTGGGGGCTGGGGCAGGTGCAATCTGTCATCAAAGACCGCATTACGGTTAATTTTGAACATGTCGGTAAAATCGTTCTCAATGGGCTGGAAGTCGAATTGGAACTGGTGATCGAGTAATCTTTTGCTAACTATTGCACGGGTTTGGTTAATGGGAAATGAATTTTTCCCAACCTTGCGCTCCGCAGTCAATTTCGTTAGGTTCTGCGACTGAAACGGCCCTTGGCCAGAGCAATTAATGGTCGCCAAACGATGAAAATGGATACTCGCCGATTTGAGGTGCGCTTGGCAAACAGCGACAGCGATGTCCGTGCCGCCCAAAATCTGCGATACCGCGTTTTTGTTGAGGAAATGGGCGCCGATGTCAGCGCACAAGACCATGCTGCCAAGATAGAGCAAGACCGATTTGATCCCTATTTTGACCACCTGATGCTGATTGATACCACCGTCGCCCCTGGTGAACACGGCGACAATGTTGTCGGCGTTTATCGCCTTATGCGCGGCGAGGCGGCGCGCGACGGGGTCGGGTTTTACGGGGCCGGTGAATACGATTTATCGAAACTGGAAAATACGCCTCGCAAAACCGTGGAGCTGGGCCGATCTTGTGTCGCCAAAGCATATCGCGGCGGGGTTGGCATGCACCTGCTGTGGGATGGTTTGGGGGACTATGTGACCTCAAACAATATTGAAATCATGTTCGGGGTTGCCTCGTTTCACGGCGCTGACGTGGCCCCGCTGGCCGAAGCCCTGTCGTTTTTGCACCACAAACATCTGGCGCCGGAAGATCTGCGCGTGCGGGCGTTGCCCGAGCATTATGTATCGCTGAACCAGATGCCGATGGACGCCGTTGATCAAAAATCAGCGTTGCGGACCATTCCGTCGTTGATCAAAGCCTATCTGCGGCTTGGTGGCATGGTTGGTGACGGGGCATTTATTGACCACGATTTCAACACCGTTGATGTGTGTTTGTTAATGGATACCAAACGTATGGTGTCAAAATACCGCGAGTTTTACGCGCGGAAACGAGGATAGACCGATGGCATGGAACGAAGTTGAGCCTGAGGCTTTGCCCGATTTGGGTTTAATCGGCTGGGTCCGATTTACCCTGCGGGCGGTGTTTTTTGCGTTTTCGGCGATCATTCTGGTGTTTCTGCTGGTGGTCACCTATGGTCTTGAACGCCTGACTGGCGGGCGATGGCTCAGCAGCAAGATTACGCGGCTCTGGGGTCGGATCGGCCGGATGTGCTGCGGGTTGACCCTTGAAATTCAGGGCAAGGAAATGAAACATGGCGGCGCGATTGTTGCAAATCATTCTTCGTGGATGGATATTTTCACCATGCATAATGCGGCCCATATTCATTTTGTGTCAAAATCCGAGGTGGCGAAATGGCCGGGCATTGGTTTTATGGCGCGGGTCTCGGGCACCATCTTTATTGTGCGCAAGCCGACCGAGGCCAAACGTCAGCAAATCGCCATGGCTGAGCGCATCTTTGCTGGCGACAAACTATGTTTTTTCCCTGAGGGGACCAGCTCGGACGGGCTGCGGGTGCTGCCGTTCAAGTCGTCGCTGTTCAGCGTGTTTTATACCGAAGAACTGCGCGATAATGTTTGGGTTCAGCCGGTTAGCGTTAGTTATATTGCCCCGAAAAACCGACCGCGCAGCTTTTATGGCTGGTGGGGCGACATGGAATTTTTTGCCCATGCCAAGGTGATTTTTGGATTGTCAAAAGGGGGGCGTGTGGTGGTGACGTTTCATCCGCCACTTAAGGCCGCAAATTTCGAAAACCGCAAACAGCTGTCCGAGGCTGCTGAAATTTTGGTACGGGCTGGCGTTGAGAAAAACCAACAGGCGGCGCTTTAGGCCAACAAGGCGATTATGCGGGTCAGCTCGGCTTGCGGGTTTTCAGCGGTCCAGATCTCGGTGCCTAGGCACACAAAATCGGCGAAATCTTTGATGCCGGCAAGGGTTGCATCGGTGATGCCTCCCTCGGCGACAACAGGCACTTCGATCATTTCTGACCACCACTGGAATAGGTCGGGCGCAGCGACTGTGCTGTCACCAAGACCTTGGTCAGCCAGCGGCCCAAAGCTGATATAATCAACGCCGATTTCAGCAGCGGTAATGCCGTCATGACGCGACCCGCCGCAATGGGCGCCAATAATTGCTTCCGGCCCCAGCACTTTACGCGCCTCGCGGATGGTGCGACTGCCGTCAGTCAAATGAACGCCGTCAAGGCCGTGGGTCTCAACAAGCCGAAAATGATCGTCGATAACGATGGCCACGTCGTGGGCATGGGCTATTTCGCGCAACCCGTCAGCGGCACGGCTAAGGGCGCTGGCATCGGATGCGTTCAACGACAGACGCAGGCAGGCCACTGGCGTTGTGTCCAGAATGCTCGTCAAAAGCGGCGCGAAAGCGTCCAGATCAAACTGTTCAGGGGTCTTCAAATAGATTTGCGCGCTGTCGGTCATATCATTTCCTTTTGCAGCTTTTACCGAGCCAAGGGCAGGGGTTCAATCCCCCGGCTGCCAATCGTTAGGGGCCATGTGGAACCCTGCAAAATCAAAAGCAGGCGCGACGGTGCATGTGACCAGCGTCCAGTCGCCAGTTGATCGGGCGGCTTGCCATTCCTGAACAACCACAATCGCTTGCGCCTGTTGACCGGCTAGTATGTCTGGGCCAAGGGTGATGTCCCGTATCGGCCCTGCGTCACTAGATGACAGCGACAAGATCAGGGGGGCGCCGGCGTTGAATATCCAAATCTCGGTTGAATCAATGCGGTGCCAATGTGATTTTTGTCCGGCTTCCAGCAGGTAATAAATCGCGCTGCCACAAGGGCGCACGCCATCGCCAACATCTGCGATCCATGTTTGGCGATACCAGCCGCCTTCTGGATGGGGGTGCATGTCTAGTTTTTGGATGATGTCTTGGGCTTTTGGCACATCATTCCCCTTTTATAATCATCGCCTTTATCTTCACAGCCTTTTCAAAATGATCAAGCTGATGGGTTTTGATCCACCACTCGGCTGCTTGAAACAGCAGAGCGGGGGTATCGTTTTTATTTTTGAAAAACGCATAGAACGACAAGCCAACATTGGGGCCTTTTTGGGCGATTTTAGCATCGCAGACCTTGATGATGGCTTGTCTAAATTCTGGGGTCATTAGCGTTTCAGGATCGAGCGGCCAGCATAGATGCCCGTTTCTGCCAGCTCTTCCTCAATGCGGATAAGCTGATTGTATTTTGCCAAACGGTCTGAACGCGATAATGATCCGGTTTTGATCTGACCACAGTTGGTGGCCACAGCCAAATCAGCAATGGTGGCGTCTTCGGTTTCACCGGAGCGATGCGACATCACAGCGGTCATCTTGGCACGGTGCGCCATATCAACGGCGTTTAGGGTCTCGGTCAGGGTGCCGATTTGGTTAACCTTGATCAGGATCGAGTTCGCCGAGCCTTCTTCAATACCACGTGCCAGACGTTCAGTGTTGGTCACGAACAGGTCGTCGCCAACCAACTGGCAACGATCGCCAATCAGGTCGTTCAGCATTTTCCAACCGGCCCAATCGTCTTCGTCCATGCCGTCTTCGATTGAGATGATCGGATAGTTGTCGACGAGGTTGGCAAGGTAAGCTGCGTTTTCAGCCGAGGTGAATTTTTTGCCTTCGCCCTTCATGTCGTAAACGCCATCAACGTAATATTCGGACGCCGCGCAGTCGAGCGCAAGGTATACGTCGGTTCCCGGAGTGTACCCAGCTTTCTTGATCGAATTCATAATGAAATCAAGCGCGTCGGTGGCACTGTTCAGGTTTGGCGCAAAGCCGCCTTCATCGCCGATACCGGTGTTGTGGCCCGCATTCGACAGTTCTTTTTTCAGGGTATGGAAGATTTCCGCACCGATACGCACCGCCTCGGACAGGCTGCTGGCGCCCACAGGCATGATCATGAATTCTTGAATGTCGATCGGGTTGTCGGCGTGCTCGCCGCCATTGATGATGTTCATCATCGGAACGGGCAGGGTGCGCGCAGATGTGCCACCGATATAACGATATAACGGCATACCAAGGAAATCAGCAGCGGCTTTGGCCACGGCCAGCGAGACGCCCAAAATTGCATTTGCGCCCAGACGGGCTTTGTTCGGGGTGCCGTCAAGGTCGATCAACAGCTGATCAATGCCGACTTGGTCAATGGCCTCAACGCCCAGCAGTTCCTCGGCGATTTCACCGTTCACGGCCTCAATGGCTTTCAAAACGCCCTTGCCGCCATACCGAGACATGTCGCCGTCGCGCAGTTCAACAGCCTCATAGGCACCGGTTGACGCGCCAGATGGCACAGCCGCGCGGCCCATTGATCCATCTTCCAGAAACACGTCTACTTCTACGGTTGGGTTGCCCCGGCTGTCCAAAATCTCGCGGGCAATGATGTCTACAATAGCGCTCATGGCTTTGTCCTGTCTTCAAAATGGCTGGGCTCAGGCGGTTTGTATCGCGCATAGGGTACAGAATAAAGACCTTAATGTTTGGCAACACGCCTTTCACGGTAAATCGTGAACAGGCCGGAACCAAGGATGATAAACGTGCCAACGGCCATCCAGATATCAATGACTTCGTCAAAAACCAGCACGCCAAGGATCACCGCAAATAGCAGGCGCGAATACCGGAACGGGGTAATCACGGACACATCACCCATGCGCATGGCCATGGTAATGGCGAAATATCCCATAGCGTCAAAGGTCATGATGCCAAAAATAATGCCAACCTGCGTTAGGTTTGGCCAAACAGCTTGCCCTGTGACCACCATCATGATCGCGCCGGTTGGCACAAGAATGGCGAACCCGTAAAAGGCCAACACCATCGCGGGGATGGCGCGCGGTGCGGTGCGGGTGGCAAGGTCACGCATCGCCAGCCCAATCACGCTAACCACCGCGAAAATCAGATTTGGGTCAAAGCTGTCACTGCCGGGGCGCAAAATCAACAACATGCCAATCAGGCCAACAAGAATCGCTGACCAGCGATAGATACCGACATGCTCTTTTAGAAACAGGGCAGCCCCAAGGGTGATGATCAGCGGGGTCATTTGCAAAATTGCCGAAACAGCCGAAATGGTCGTCAACGACAGGGCGGTGACAAAGCCGATGGTGCCGATGATTTCGCCAACAGCGCGCATTTGCACCGAACGGTTTTTCAGGGCAGGGCCAAACAAAAGGTGATTATTGGCTTTGGCCATAAGGCCAAACACGATGCCACCACCTGCGCCCAGCAGCATTAGCAGCTCCCCAACCGGAATGGCGCCGTCCAGAATTTTGATGCCCGTGTCCGCGAGGGCAAAGCCCAGCATGGACAGAACCATCAGCACAATGCCGTTGAAATTTTCAGAGGATTTATGGTGCATAGGGGCCGACTTTAAAAGGTGTCAGCTTTCATCTCTATCAGAGATCGGCACGCCGTAAAGCTCCATTTTGTGGCCCAACAGCTTGTACCCCAGTTTCGCAGCAATTTTTTCCTGAAGGGCTTCGATCTCGGCATCCATAAATTCAATCACCTCGCCGGTTTGCACGTTGAACAGATGGTCGTGGTGGTCGCGTTCAGCGTCTTCATACCGCGCCCGACCGTCGCCAAATTCGTGGCGTTCCAGAATGTTGGTTTCTTCAAACAGCTTCACGGTGCGATAAACGGTCGCGAGGCTGATTTTCGGGTCAACAGTGCTGGCGCGCTTGTAAATTTCCTCAACATCGGGGTGGTCAAACCAGCCTTCCAGCACTTCGGCAATGACACGGCGCTGGCCGGTCATGCGAAGGCCAGCGGTTTCGCATCGTTGCAGAATGGTTTCGGTTGTCATAACAGCTCGTTTCTGGTTGGATTTCGATTATACCGTGGTTGATACGGTT
>JAESRG010000100.1 GCA_016764785.1 Paracoccaceae bacterium | reverse complement strand
AAACCTATAAAAACAGGTTTTCAAATATTTATAGATAAAGCGATGTCTTGTGAGCCAATAGAGGTATGGGGAAATTGCGATACAGGGGATAACCGCGCCGTTCATTGTCATCGAGACTGACATTTTATCCAACGGAATCCCGTTGAACAGAATTTTCATATCTTCAACGCTGTCAATGGCCACACCAGCCTTGCCAACGTCACCAACCACACGCGGATGGTCACTGTCATAGCCCCGATGCGTGGCCAGATCGAACGCAACAGATACCCCCTTTTGCCCCGCCGCCAGATTGCGCCGGTAAAAAGCGTTGCTTTCCTCAGCCGTGGAAAAACCCGCATATTGCCGGATGGTCCAAGGCCGCCCCGCATACATGGTTGCCCGTGGGCCACGGGTGAAAGGCTCCAACCCCGGCATGGTGCCCATATGGGGCAAATCGGCGGTATCTTCGGCTGTATAAACCGGCTTAACGGTTATGCCCTCAGGTGTTTCCCAGTTCAAATCATCCAGAGAACGACCTCGAAGTTCCTTTTCCGCGAGGGCTTTCCAGTCAGCGTTTGCCATCATTCAAACTCCATAATCACGTCATCAACGGCCAGACTATCGCCCACGGCTGCATTGATTTTGGAGATCACCGATTTCTTCTCAGCCCGCAACACGTTTTCCATTTTCATGGCTTCAACCGTGCAAAGCGCTTGGCCTTCTTGAACCTCGTCGCCGACCTCAACCGCCATTGCAACAATCAGCCCCGGCATTGGGCACAGCAACAGATTAGACGTATCCGGCGCAACCTTTTCGATCATGTATTTTGACAGCTCAAATAGACGCGGCGTGCGAATGATAACTTTCAAGTCAGCGCCACGGTGGCGCATCCGAAATCCGTTTGAAATCAGATCAACTTTTACATTCAGTTTGCTGCCCGAAATTTCGAGCAACGACAAAGTCTGCCCCGGTTGCCAGTCTGAGGTCACGCGATGGCTGGTGCCATCTTTAAACGTCACGGTTGACCCGTCGTGGTCTGCATCAACGGATACCGCAAAATCTTGACCACCCAATGAGATCACAAATTCGGTGCCGACCTCGCGTTCGTGATTGCTGATCCGTCCCGAAATTCGGCTGGCGCGAATTTCTGTTACGCGGTGCATCGCGGATGCGCCCGCAGCCAGTTGTTTCAGAATGTCGTCAGGCAATTCAACGGGGTGAAACCCGTCAGGGTATTCTTCTTCAATAAATGCAGTGGAAATATCGCCCGAGATAAACCGTGGGTGATCCATTACTGCTGAACAGAACGGCAGGTTATGCCCGATACCTTCAAGTTCAAACCCGTCCAACGCTTGGCGCATTATCTCTATCGCGGATGCACGATCTGGCCCCCAACTGCACAGCTTGGCAATCATCGGGTCATAATACATGCTGATTTCGCCGCCCTCATAAACGCCTGTGTCATTACGAACGGCGTGGGTTGCGGAGCTTTCCTCAGCCGGTGGTCGATACCGCGACAGCCGCCCGATTGAGGGCAAAAACCCGCGATACGGGTCTTCGGCGTAAAGACGGCTTTCAATGGCCCAGCCGTTCAGTTGCACGTCTTCCCGTTTGATAGACAGTTTTTCGCCATATGCGACGCGGATCATCTGTTCAACCAGATCAATACCCGTGATCAGTTCAGTGACCGGATGTTCGACCTGCAACCTTGTATTCATCTCAAGAAAATAGAAATTCTGGTCGCTATCAACGATAAATTCCACCGTGCCAGCGCTGCAATAATCAACCGCCTTGGCCAAGGCCACCGATTGTGCCCCCATTGCCGCGCGGGTTTTCTCGTCCAGAAACGAGCTTGGTGCTTCTTCAATCACCTTTTGTTGACGGCGCTGGATCGAGCATTCGCGTTCATGCAGGTAAATGCAGTTGCCATGTTTATCACCCAAAACCTGAATCTCAATATGGCGCGGTTGCGTGATGAATTTTTCAATGAAAATCCGGTCGTCGCCAAAACTGGCCGCGGCCTCGTTTTTGGAACTTTGAAACCCCTCGCGGGCCTCAACGTCATTCCACGCGATCCGCATGCCTTTGCCACCACCGCCCGCACTGGCTTTGATCATCACCGGATACCCAACTTGGTTGGAAATCAGCACCGCCTCGTCCGCGTCTTCGATCAAGCCCATATGACCCGGAACCGTGGTAACACCAGATTCTTCAGCTAGTTTTTTACTGGTGATCTTGTCCCCCATCGCCTTGATGGCCCCAACAGGTGGCCCAATAAAGGCAACGCCAGCGGCTTCCAATGCTTCGGCAAATTTGGGGTTTTCCGACAGAAAACCATACCCCGGATGCACGGCCTCAGCGCCGGTTTGTTTGACTGCATCCAGAATTTTGTCAATGATAATATAGGATTGGTTCGCCGGCGGCGGGCCGATATGCACGGCTTCGTCAGCCATTTTCACATGCAACGCGTTACGGTCTGCATCAGAATAAACCGCGACAGTTTTGATGCCCATCTTTTTGGCGGTTTTAATCACCCGACAGGCGATTTCGCCCCGGTTGGCAATCAGGATTTTTTTGAACATTTGATGGGCCTCTCATGAAAAAAGGGGCGCAGCACGTCAGTGCTGCATCCCTTCAGATTGTGTTGATATAGCGCGTCAGCGCAGAGTTTTTAGCAGGTATTGGTTGCGTGACAGCCAGCGCCAACTGCGCCGCCGATAAGCGCACCAGTAACCATATCGCCACCAGTCGCACCGGCAACGCCAGCACCAATTGCAGCACCAAGACCAGCGCTTTCGCCAATTGTGTCACAGCCGGCCAAAACAAAACCCGACAGCAGAACCATAATAATTGTTTTCCGCATATTTTTTCTCCTGAAAATTGATTGCCGCAACAGGATGCGCTTAGTTTTGCACAAAAACTAGCACTGAATCTGTTGTGGGCGGAATCCTGCTGCATTACTCCTCAGCCTCTTCAAACATATCAGGAAAGGTAACCTGCGCTTTTGCAACGTTAATTTTCAGCATAGCTTCATATGAGGCCGCATCAAACGGGTCTTCCGCGGGTATGACTTCGCGCCCGATAAGCCAGTTTAGTCGTCCGGCATCCAGATTACCGCGTTCAAACGGTTGATCGCCAAATTGGCGCCAAAGACAGGCCATAAACATGATATCTGCGCGTTTATCAATCGGTTTGCGATCACGAAACCGTTCTCGGGCTTTAAGGGTGGTGACGCCTTTAGGCGATGCGCGGCGCAGGGTGAATTGCAGATCTGACCCGGGCAAACGCCCAGGAAAACCACGATGTTTCAACATGTAAGGAAGATTAGCCATTTTCGGCCACGCATGCATCAGGGGAATATGAGTAAGTCAGGGTCTCTTTACCAAACACGCGGTACAAGTATTTACCAGCGCCGATAAAGATAAAGTCAAACGTGCCTTCTGTTGACATGCCATCCCAGAACGGCGTGCCCTCGGCCTGATCCGCAATGATCGAGGCGCAAAGATCTGCTGCGATTGGTCCCAAAGCAAGTTCGTCTGGCGTGTCGAGGTAAATTGGTATTGCAGCACCTTCCTCTAACGCGCTGTTTTTCTTATAAACGCGCAGTTCAATTTCATCAGATGCTTGGATATAGCCCAATTCGGTCAACGGTGGAAATATCCAGCGCAGCACGCCCAGCAGGATCGCCAAAAGCACAACCCACAGGATTATTTTTGTCAGACTTATTCTCATTTTTCTTGCCCCTCAAAGCGGAATATTATCGTGTTTCTTCCACGGATTCGTCAGGGATTTGCCCCGCAAACTCGCGAACGCACGTGTAACACGCTTTCTGGTGGAATGGGGCATTATTACTTCGTCAATGAAACCACGTTCAGCAGCCTTGAACGGACTGGCAAATTGGGCCTCGTAATTATCAGTGAGCGCGGCGATTTTATCAGGGTCATGCAGGTCAGCCCGGTGGATAATCTCCACCGCGCCTTTTGCACCCATCACCGCGATCTGTGCTGTGGGCCAGGCATAGTTAAAGTCTCCGCGCAGGTGTTTTGAGGACATCACGTCGTAAGCCCCCCCATACGCCTTGCGGGTAATAACAGTGACTTTGGGCACGGTGGCTTCGCCGTACGCAAACAGCAATTTCGCGCCGTGCTTGATGACGCCGCCGTATTCCTGCGTGGTGCCCGGTAAAAAACCCGGCACGTCAACCAAAGTCAGAATTGGAATTTCAAACGCATCGCAGAACCGCACAAATCGCGCGGCTTTGCGCGAACTATCGATGTCCAGACAGCCCGCCAAAACCATTGGCTGATTGGCAACCACGCCAACCGTCTGCCCCTCAAGCCGGATAAATCCGGTCAGGATATTCTTGGCAAATTCCGCCTGAATTTCAAAGAAATCAGCTTCGTCAGCCAATTTTTTGATCAGCTCCTGCATATCATATGGCGCGTTCGGATTATCAGGGATCAACGTATCGAGACTATCGTCAATGCGCGCAGGGTCATCATTAAACGGGCGGACGGGCGGTTTTTCACGGTTGGAAAGCGGCAAGAAATCCACCAGACGGCGCACCTCATATAAGGCTTCCATATCATTATCATAGGCCCCGTCAGCCACCGACGACTTACTGGTATGGGTCTTGGCCCCGCCCAGTTCTTCGGCTGTTACAATTTCGTTGGTGACGGTTTTTACCACATCAGGGCCAGTCACAAACATATACGAGCTGTCACGCACCATGAAAATAAAGTCGGTCATGGCCGGTGAATACACCGCCCCGCCCGCGCACGGCCCCATGATCACACTGATCTGCGGCACCACACCACTGGCCATAACATTTCTTTGAAACACGTCCGCGTAACCGCCAAGCGCCGCAACGCCTTCCTGAATGCGCGCCCCGCCTGAATCGTTCAGGCCAATCACCGGAGCGCCGTTTTTCAGGGCCATATCCATGATTTTGCAAATCTTCTGGGCATGCGTTTCAGACAGCGAACCACCCAGCACCGTAAAGTCCTGTGAGAACACATAGACCATCCGGCCATTAATTGTGCCCCACCCCGTGACCACTCCGTCACCCGGATATTGCTGTTTTTCCATGCCAAAATCAACGCAACGGTGCGCGACGAACATGTCGAATTCTTCAAAACTGCCCTCGTCCAACAACACGTCCAGACGCTCCCGCGCTGTTAGCTTGCCTTTGCCGTGCTGCACATCGATGCGTCGTTGACCACCGCCCATACGCGCCTGCTCGCGGCGAGTTTCGAGTTGCTCAAGTACAGATGGCATCGACGGACCTCCAGAATTGGGATTTGCCTTTAACATATCAGGCAACGACCTAAATGAAAGCGCGGATTGGCATATTTGCAAAGTCTTGCAGTCTGACAGTCAGTAAATTGCAAACTTGCAAACCCCTTCCCTTCTCGGCGGCGCACCGTTACATTCTGAACACCGTTCACTGAGAGGGCCAGATGGCAAAGAATACCAAAGCGCGCCACGATGACTTACGCAAACGTCTGATTGATCTGGCAGAAAAGACGGTTGAGGCCGAGGGGCTGTCTGCCTTGCGCGCCCGCGATCTTGCCAACAAGGCGGGATGTTCGGTTGGAGCCATCTATAATGTGCTGACCGACATGAATACTCTGACGCTGCACGTAAATGGTCGGACGTTTAAGCGTCTAGGCATTGCCGTGGCCGCATCCATTGCCGACAAAGCTGACCTGCCACCGCGTGACCGCCTAATTGCCCTGTCACTGGCCTATCTTGATTTTGCGAACAATAACTTCAAAGCGTGGACCGCGCTGTTCGATATTGAAATGACCGCTGGCCCTGATGTGCCTGAATGGTATCAAAACGCGCTCAATGAGCTTTTCCGCCATATCAACGGCCCCGTGCGCGAAATTTACCCTGAAATGGGGAAAATTGACTCTGATTTGATGACCCGCGGGCTGTTTTCGTCGATCCACGGCATTGTTTTGCTGGGTCTTCAGCGCCGCATTTCCGGGGTTCCCCAAGAAGAGATGGCGCGGATGATCACCCTAATCCTTTCAAATCTAAGCAAATAAAATATTTCTTGAACATTGTTTATGTTTTTCCTTGAACAATGTTCATAACTACATATCTTCATTCCATGAACAAGGTTCACAAATGGAGGAAAAGATGTTCAACACTCTCAACACGCTCTTCAAAGGGGCCAACGCCCGCGCCGAAGAAAAGCTTCGTGATAAGTTCGCGATTGAATTGATTGACCAAAAAATCCGCGAATCCCTTGTGGGTCTGCAAGCTGCCAAATCTACTTTGGCTAGCCTGATCCAGCGCGAACGCAACGAGGTCCGTCAAATTGAGGCCCTGCAAACCCGCATCGCCACCCTAACCGAAAGCACCCTTGCCGCGCTTAAAGACGACCGCGAAGAATTGGCAACCGAGGCGGCAAATGCCATCGCGCATATGGAAAACGAGCTGACGGTTCGCAAAGATACAGCCGCGCGGATTGACAGCAAAATCATCCGGTTACGTCACTCAGTTGAAGCCGCCAATCGGCGAATTATTGATCTGAAGCAAAGCGCAATCACAGCAAAATCGATCCATCAGGAACGGATTATTCAGGCCCGCCTGTCAAATTCGATCCCGACGCGCAGCAGCATCGACGAGGCCGAAGACCTGATCTCGCGCATCATCGACCAGCCCGACCTGTTTGAGCAATCGGAAATTCTGCGGGAAATAGATTCTAGCCTCAGTTTTGAAGACGTCGGCGATCGTCTGACCGAAAACGGCTATGGCACCAGCGCAAAAACCACCGCGTCAGACGTTCTGACACGTTTAAAATCCATCAATGAATAATTACCAACCAAAGGAAAATATCATGTTTTTTAATAACTCAAACCGTATCTACACAACTTTTAATGCTATTGGCGTGGCAACTGCATACGTCATGCTTGGCGCCTCGATTTGGCTGGCGCCGATTGATCTTTCAACTAAGGGTTTTTGGGGCATGGGCATTTTCATGCTGACCCTTAGTTTGGTAAATTTGGTCAAATACCGTCTGGACGACCGCGCATCAGACGACCGGATCAACAAGTTGGAGGCCGCCAAAGCGGAAAAAATCCTTGAGGATTATGTGACCGACAAGTCGGTCTAACCCCGAAAGACAGCGCCTTAGATCGGGCGCTGTCGCAATAACGCAATTCGCGATATACATTTTTGCAAAACTGCATATAATCGCCCAATGGCAACCCAAAAATTATACGCAGGCGTCAAAATTCGTGAGACCCGTCTCAAGCTGTCGCTGACCCAAAAAGACTTTGCAGCCAAGTTGGGCGTGTCGCTTTCCTACCTGAACCAAATGGAAAACAACCACCGTCCGATCTCGGCGGGGGTTGTTTTGGCGATGGCGCAGGAATTTGGTTTTGACGTGACGCAGCTGTCAGTTGGTGAGGCCGACCGCATGGTTGTAGACATGCGCGAGGCCCTTGCCGACCCGGTTTTTGGCGACGACACCCCACCGCTTGCCGATCTGCAATTGACCGCCAGCAACGCCCCAATGCTGGCGCGGGCGTTTTTAACCCTACATCAATCCTATCGCCGCTCACAAGATCGGCTGGCATCGCTGAACGAGGCCTTGGGCCATGACAGCGCTGGCATCGCCCCGCTGCCTTGGGAAGAAGTCCGTGATTTCTTTCATTACTGCGATAATTATATCGATTCCATTGACCGCGCCGCCGAAAATTTTGCCAAGCAGATATCCCTCGATCAAACTGATAAACGCACCGCCATCCAAACCCATCTGGAAACGGCGCACGGGATTCAGGTGCAGTTTGATCATGGTCCGATCCGTCACTATGACGCCCGAACCAAACGGTTAACCCTGTCGTCACGCGCAGGGCAACAGACCCAGATTTTCCAAATGGCCCACCAAATTGCGCTGCTGGAATTTACGCCCCTATTGGAGGCCACACTGGATTTGGCGCGTTTCAGCACCCCCGAGGCCCGCGATATTTGCAAAATTGGTCTCGCCAATTATTTTGCCGGAGCGGCGGTGCTGCCCTATGCGGCGTTCCTCGCATCAGCGCAGGAGTTTCGCCACGATCTTGACCTGCTGGCCGAACGGTTTGACGCTAGTATTGAACAAGTCGCGCACCGGCTTTCGACCCTGCAACGCAGCGGTCAAAAAGGCGTGCCGTTCTTTTTTGTGCGGGTTGATCAGGCGGGGACAATCACCAAACGTCATTCAGCCACGCGGTTGCAATTCGCCCGTTTTGGCGGCGCCTGCCCGCTGTGGAACGTGCATCGTGCCTTTGAAACGCCCAATCAATACCTGCGTCAGTTGGCCGAAACTCCCGACGGCATCCGGTATTTCTGCCTTGCCCGCGACATCACCAAACTCGGCCCGGCATTTCGCAGCCCGACCCGCCGGTTTTCGATTGGTCTGGGCTGTGAAGTCAGCCATGCAGACCAGTTGGTTTATGCGGATGATCTGGACATCAAAAATGACCTGGCGTTTGAACCAATCGGCATTTCTTGCCGCATTTGCGAGCGTCAAAATTGCCACCAACGCGCGGTGCCGCCGTTGGAGCATAAACTGCTAGTGGACCATCATTTACGCGGGGTATTACCCTATTCCTTGGGATGAACTTGCTAGTCGCAAAAGCCTAACCCCTTGACTTGATGAATAATTCGAATAATGTTGCCGAGTAATTTAGTAACGGAGATAAGTATGAAACTATTCGCTTTATTAGCAGCAAGCGCGCTCACGTTGGCCGCATGTGATGTACCAACCACCTATAGCGGCGGTGGAAATGATGGTCGTAATCGCGTCGTAGACATTGTCAACGACACCGGCGTTACCATGACACGTTTCTATGCCTCTAATACCAATCAGAGGGATTGGGGACACGATCGGTTTGGTAGCACTGTTTTGTATTCCGGAAATTATAAGACATTGAACATCGACGACGGAACCGGCGCGTGCATGTTTGACTTGAGGGCACAATTTGCCGATGGCGACGTCGTGACCCGCAGTAACTTCAATGTCTGCGTAGAATCGTCGTGGCGTGTGTATTAGATAGAAACCGGTTTCCGGCCTGCGAATGCGGCCGGAAATTTTTACCTCTAAAGCTGCGCCATCACCTCGTCGGAGATGTCGAAATTTGCCGTGACGGTTTGCACGTCATCGTCGTCTTCCAGCGCATCAATCAAACGCATCAGCTTTTCAGCGCCCGCCAAATCAAGTTCGGTCAGTGTTTGCGGTTTCCAGATCAATTTTGTTGATTCAGACTCGCCTAATGCAACCTCTAATGCAGTCGAAACAGCATTCAATTCGCTTGGGTCACAATAGATGATATGGCCGTCGTCCGAACTGTCGACATCATCAGCGCCTGCCTCAATAGCGGCGTCCATCATCGAATCTGCATCGCCAGCTTCGGGCAGGTAAATCACCTCGCCCATGCGATCAAACATGAATGATACCGCGCCGGTTGCTGCAAGACTGCCACCGGATTTGGTAAAGATTGACCGTACAACAGATGCCGTGCGGTTCTTATTGTCAGTCATTGCTTCGACAATCACCGCAACGCCAGCTGGGCCGTAACCTTCATACCGAATTTCGTCGTAATTTTCGCCTTCGCCCGCCGCAGATTTCTTAATGGCGCGCTCAATAACATCTTTTGGTACCGAAACCTTTTTGGCCTCTTTTACAGCCATCCTAAGGCGCGGGTTTTTATCGGGATCAGGGTCACCCATCTTGGCCGCAACGGTAATTTCCTTTGCCAGTTTGGAAAACGCCTTTGAACGCACGGCATCTTGGCGCCCTTTACGATGCTGAATATTTGCCCATTTTGAATGGCCTGCCATGACGCGCCCCTGCGTTAAATTTGATCCATAAATGTATAGTCGAGACACCCGTAAAGTTTCAAGCCCTTAGGGGAATTTGACCCGGCCGTTACAAAATATACGTTGCAGGTGTCACCCGTATAACGGCCAGAATAGCGGAATAAGCAAGCTTGCCAGAATACCGATACAGAGATTTAGGGGAATTCCGATTCTCATGAAATCAGTGAATGAATAGCCCCCGGGCCCGTAAACCAGTGTGTTGGTCTGATAACCAATCGGGGTGGCAAAACTGGCTGAGGCCGCCACCATCACCGCAATGACCAAAGGCCGCGGATCAACCCCTAAGGCCGCGGCCAGCCCGATGGCAATGGGCGTGACAACCACGGCCACCGCGTTATTTGATACCAGTTCAGTCAACACCGAGGTCAGTAAATATATTGACCAAATCAACAGCGGCGCAGGCAGCCCTGCCATATAGGGTGACAGGTTTTCAGCAATAATCAGCACCGCGCCGGAACGTTCCAGCGCCGTGCCAATCGCCAGCATCGAGAAAATAAGCACCAACAGACGCCCGTCAACAAAACCAAAAGCTTCTTCGGCATCAATCGCCCGCGCCAGTAACACAAAGGCCACGGCCACCAGTGCCAGCGCAAAAATGGGCGCAACGCCCAATGCCGCCAGTATCACCACAGCCGCCAACGCTCCGATAACAAGCGGCGCATGGCCCCGTCTATAAGGACGCGCAGCAGGCGCCGCGACATCGACCAGATCGACGTCTTGTGCCAAACGCTGGATGTCCTCAGCCGCGCCTTCCAACAATAAAGTATCGCCCAGCACCCGATTGTCTCCAGCTTGACCCGCAATTGCGGCCCGG
>JAESRG010000099.1 GCA_016764785.1 Paracoccaceae bacterium | reverse complement strand
GGTTTGGTGGGTGCTAGCACCCACCCTACGGGTATTATGAGGGCTTATTCCAGCGTTATTTTGCATTGAAAACAATTGTTGCTGGCGGAGCGCACATGGACATACGCAATACCATTTGCGTTTAGAATTTTAGCGCTGGCGGTAGCCAGATCAGCCATCGCGGTAATTTTTCCGGTGCCATAGGCAATGCGATTATCCGCTGTGTACCCTCTGATAAGGTATGTTGCGCTGGTTTTCAGAACGTCCGGTGCATTTTGGGCATCATAGCTGGTGCATTCATCGGCACAAAGAAAGATCGGGCCGATTTCGGCGTAAGGCTGGGCGGCGGGAAAGGGGCGATAGGCGCAGATCAGCATTTTAGCGCCTTGGGGAATGTTTTTCAAACAATGACGGCAAGGATTGCCGTTGCCGTCAGAAATGTCGTGTTCGGCTGGCTGATTGTTAGCGTCGGCACCGCCTTGTTGCAAATGCCGCGCGTGATCGGTGGGGATGGGATGATAGCTGAGGGTCATGTTCTGGCTCCTTGTTTTGGAACCAGAATAGGTTTTTGGGCTGATGGGGCGACCCGTTTCTTGCGCAAACGTAGGGGGGCGACCTTAGGCGAGGCTGCCATCAGGGGTTATCACGGTTTTGCCCGCCATATAGGGTTGCAAAACGGCTGGAATATTGATCGATCCATCTTCTTGTTGATGGTTTTCAATCACCGCAATCATGGCCCGCCCCACCGCAAGGCCCGAGCCGTTCAACGTGTGGACAAATTCCGGTTTGCCACCATCGCGGCGGAAACGGGCGTTCATGCGACGTGACTGGAAATCGTCTGCGCTTGAGCAGCTTGAGATCTCGCGGTAGGTATCTTGGCCGGGCAACCACGCCTCAATGTCATAGGTTTTGCGCATGCCAAACCCAACATCGCCGGTGCAAAGAATGACGGTGCGATACGGAATTTCCAGCGCGTCCAGGATACCCTCGGCGCATTTTGTCATGCGCTCAAGTTCTGCGGCGCTATCCTCGGGCTTGGTAAAGGCGACCATTTCGACCTTTTCAAACTGGTGCTGACGCAGCATTCCGGCGGTGTCACGGCCCGCTGATCCGGCCTCGGAGCGAAAACACTGGCTGTGCGCGGTCAGGCGGATCGGCAGGTTGGCCTCGTCGATCATGTTACCGGCTTCGGAGTTAACCAATGTGACCTCCGCTGTCGGGATCAGCCACCAACCGTTTTCGGTGCGGTATGAATCTTCAGCGAATTTGGGCAGTTGGCCAGAGCCAAACATGGCTTCGTCGCGCACCAACACGGGGGTCCAGATTTCGGTAAAGCCGTTTTTATCAACATGGGTGTCGAGCATAAATTGCCCAAGCGCGCGGTGCAGGCGGTTCATCGACCCGCGCAGTACCACAAAACGAGCGCCACTTAGTTTGCCTGCTGTGGCAAAATCAAGACCCTTGGCCGCAGCCAAAACCTCAAAATGTTCCTTGGGGGCAAAGCTGAAATTGCGCGGGCTGCCGATGCGACGCACCTCGACGTTGTCGTCCTCAGATTTGCCATCAGGAATGTCATCAGCGGGCAGGTTGGGCAGGGACATCAAGATGTCGGTCAGCTGATCGGACACCGTTTTGGACTGTTCTTCCAACGCGGCGATCTCAGCCTTTTTGTCAGAAACCAATGCGCGAAGCCGCTCAAATTCAGCATCGTCGCCTTTGGCTTTGGCCGCGCCAACTAGTTTTGAGGCCGACTTGCGCGCCGCCAAGGCCTCCTCGGCCGCTTGAATATTACTGCGCCGTTGTTCGTCGATTTTCAGAATTTCGGCAGATTGGGCTGGCAGGCCACGGCGCGCAAGGCCCGCATCAAAAGCGGCTGGGTTGTCTCGGATGGTGCGAATATCGTGCATTTTAATGGCCTGTGCTGGATTCGGTTCGGGAGTTTATGCAATATGTTGGGCGCGGGATAAAGGGGTGGTGGGTGCGAGCACCCACCCTACGGGTTAATGTGTGGGTTATGGTAAACCGGCTTCTTTTTTGGCGGCTTTCCAATTCTCATTAGATTCTTCAGCGCTTGCTTCCCAATCGCTCCAGTTAGGATTAGAAATTGTTTTTGGCAGTATTGTTGTCTTATTTCCAAACATATGACCAATTTGCTCAGATGTTAGTTCATCTGCATTAGTAAAATTTGCTTCAAAAACTAAAGCCAATTCGAAATCAGCGGCTGAAAAATATGAGTTTTTGAAGTTGGTTTTAAAAAGCAGTGCGCCACGGAATGAAGATCTCCTGACCAAAGAGCGGGAAATATCGGAATACGAAAATTTTGCATTTTCAAAATTCATATTCTGCAAATCTGCACCACAAATATGGACTTTACTCAAGTCCAGCCGAAACTCCGTTTTTAATTTGTTGCGAAGAATTGTGCGCTCAAATTCGATTTGTTGCTCGCTGCGACGTCCAATAACAGTAAGGGCACTTTTGATGTCCTCTCGAGGTGAACTATAAGTTTTTGTGTAAGAATCGTCAGCTTTTGACGCGTTTGACCGCACATATGCGCACAAAACTTCCATCACTGAAATATGGTCTCGCATGCTGTCTTGAGCTATGCGTTCCAGTTGATAAATTGCTCCAATGCGGACTTCGAGGTTAGGTTCGCTCCATTGCTTGTTATCTTTCCAAACTGTTTTCTCAGCGCCCAATTGCTCCACCGCTTTGCTAATCCGGTCGGTCATGTGGCCTTGGGCGGTGACTTCTCCGGTTTTCTGGGCAATCCATGTACGCCAGATGATAAACGGCGCGCCGATAATGGCGGAAAGCAGAATGGCATAGCCGCGAACGTCCGACTGCGGGCCTGCAAGAACGAGAACATAGACCTCAAACGCGGCCAGCACGGCCAAGGGTAGAAAAATTACTGCTAGGACAAAATAGAGAAATTCTTTATTGAAGAAAAACGAGCGCAAACGTTTCTCGTGCGTGGTCATGCTCATGACAATCAGCAAGGCAAAAACAAGAACAAAAAATCCGTAGAACAGCTCGGATTGGGGAATGGTTAAATCAATGTGCAGGTCAGGCATGGGTTTCCTTTTCCAGCACTATGCCTCAATCAACCCGAGCGGGAAAGGGTGCTGTCACGAAACCTGAGCTATGTCACCTTTGCCCCAGCCAAAATAGTTTGGGGCGCGGCGTTCAGGGTTTCAATCGCAAAACCTGCGGCTGATTTATAGACCGCCATGAACTCAGCCCGTTCGGTCGCAGGGATGATGTCGTCGATATTGTCGAAAGTGCCTCCGCACCGGTCGTTGACGATGTTCAGCAAGCCAAACGGACCAGCGCCGCGATTACGCAGGATCAGGTCGGAAACCGGACCACACAGTTTGTCGTTATAGGCCGTGAGCGCCTCAACCGTGATGCCGTGCTCCAGAAAGCTGGCGCCCAACACTCGTGCGTCAATGATTGCCTGGCTGGCTCCGTTTGAGCCTGTGGGGTACATCGCGTGGGCAGCATCGCCCATCAAGACAACCGCGCCGTCTTGCCAAGTCGGCACTGGGTCGCGGTCAATCATCGGGTTTTCATAGGCGACTTGCGCGCCGTTAATCAGCGCGGGAACGTCAAGCCAATCGTATTTCCAGTCTTGGAAATGATGGGCGAAATTGCTGATTTCAACTTGGCGGAACCAGCCGATATTGTCGCGTTTTTCGGGGTCATCATAAGTAACTTCGGCGATCCAGTTAATGACCGCCAGACCTGTTTCGGGGTCGGGGGGCGAGATCGGATAGATCACCATGCGATGCTTATGGGTGCCCAACCCGACAAAAGACGCGCCGGTGCGGATTGGTTTGGCGCGCGTTGTTCCACGCCACATCACCGCCCCGCCCCAATGGATAGGAGGCTGGTCAGGGTGCATCTGCGCACGCACATTTGAATGGATTCCGTCAGCGCCGATCAGCAACGTACCGGATTCGCGTTTTGTCGACCCGTCCGATTGCTTGATAAGGGCCGTAACGGTTCCGTCAGCGTTGTTTTCGTACCCCGTCACCCGCTGCCCAAGCTGCAACGCATCAGTTCCGGCGCGTTGGCAGAAAATGCGGGCGAGCAGCAGCTGGAACTCGCCCCTGTGCAGGGCGTATTGCGGCCAGTTATATCCTGCCAGTATGCCACGCGGCTCGCTATAGATTTCATGACCATTTTGACCAACCAGCGCCCATTCTTTGGCGGGGACGCCGACTTTGTCCAGTGCTTCTGCGCTGATGTTCATGTCGAAAAGTTCCCGGATGGCGTTTGGCTGGATATTGATGCCAACCCCCAGTGGGCGCAGCTCTGATGCGGCTTCGAACACCACACAGGGAACGCCGATCTGATGCAAAGTCAACGCCAGTGAGAGGCCGCCGATGCCGCCTCCGGCAATCATTATGCGTGTGTTGGTCATCGATGTTCCCCCGAAATTTGAGCGCCTGTTTACGCCATCAATCGGGAAATGCAACGCTTAACAATTTGCTTTGGATTTTACGATATTGCCTTTCGAGCGGAAAAGTGCCGGTTTTAGCTCGAAAAAAGTCGGTTTTGGACGAATATTGTCAAAAATAACCAATTCCAGTAATACAAATTTAAAAGAAACCTTTTCCAAGGAAACTATTTACGCTAATATACTAGTTAGCGATAGGGAGTAGCCCTGTTGTGTATTTGGGAGGATATTATGAAACATACAACAGCCGCATCAGCGGTGTTGCTCAGCGTTCTGGCCGCCGGCCCGACCTTGGCGCAAAGTAACGACTATTCCGCAATTCTTGAACGGATCAACCTGCCGGACGGATTCACGATTTCGATTTTTGCCGAGATGCCAAAGGCACGCGGTATCGAGGTTGTGCGGCCAAACGGCACTGTATTCGTCGGCTCGCGCCACGGGTCGGTATATTCAATGCTTGACGTTAACCGCGACGGTGTTGCCGACGAGGTGCGCGAACGGGGCAGCGATCTGAACGTGCCTAACAGTCTGGCCTCACAAGACTCACTGCTTTATGTGGCCTTGCAGGACAAGATCGTGCAATGGCCGATCCCTGCCGAGGTTGATACCGACCTGCCATTGGCCCCGCTGTTGCCCATTCTTGAGGGCATCGATTCAGGGTATCTGCATGGCTGGCATACCATTGCGTTCGGGCCTGATCGCAAACTTTATGTGTCGCTTGGTGCGCCTTGCAACCTGTGTGACACCAACGACGTTAATGGCAGGATCATCCGGATGAATGCAGACGGGTCGGACGCTGAACTGGTGGCTGACGGGGTGCGCAACTCGGTCGGGTTCGATTGGCATCCTGTGACTGGCGATCTGTGGTTCACCGATAACGGTGCTGACGGCATGGGCGACGACATTCCGCCGGACGAGCTGAACCGTGTTAGTTTTCTTGGTGAGCATTTCGGATTTCCGTATGTAGGCGGCAACGGCATTGTGCATCCGGGCTATGAAGATGCGGAAACCCCCGCCGCTATGACTGGCCCCGAGGTGGAAATGCAGCCGCATTCTGCCAATCTCGGCATTCATTTCTATGAAGGCTCCATGTTCCCGAGCAAGTATCGTAATGATGCATTTATTGCGCAACACGGGTCATGGGACCGGACTGAACCGGTTGGCTATCGCATCATGCGGGTCATATTTGATTCCGAAGGCAACCCGACCGGCAAAGAAGTATTTGCAGACGGGTGGTTGGATGACAACGGGTACTCATACGGGCGTCCGGTTGATATCGAGGAGCTGCCAGATGGGTCATTGTTGATCTCTGATGATTTTGCTGGGGTGATTTACCGGATCAGCTATGACGGCTAAGCTTGTTAAGCTGGGGGGCGGGCTTTTGCTTGCCCTTCTTGCGCAAAACGTCATGGCGCAGGATATTTCGCTCGGGCGTATGAAAGCGCAGCGATGTTCTGGATGTCATGGGCCGTTGGGCCTTGCGGTTGCACCAAACGCGCCAAATTTGGCGGGCGAAGCAAGTCTTTACATCGAAATGCAACTGCGTGCTTTTCGGAGCGGAGACCGGCTGCATGACCAGATGACAATCGTTGCATCGCGTTTGAGCGATGAGGATATTGCCGATCTGGCCGCATGGTTTCAAGCCATTCAGGTGGTAGCGACAGCACCGGACTTAAACTGAAACCCCTCTGCCTTCGGAGATTTCGAGGGCAGGGGTTTTAGCGTTTCCCACACATCGGTCAGACATCGGGTCGTTCTCGATTTTTTTGAAAAGGGTATGGTCAAAGCGCCGGATCCGGGTAACCAAGTGCCGCCGCCAACTGAATGGCGGCGGCGTTTTTATCAGGCGTTCATGGCCGCCAGAACTTTGGCCGCGGTGATCGGCAGTGACCGCACCCGCGCACCACAGGCCGCAAAGATCGCGTTGGCAATCGCCGGGGCCACAACGGTTGTGGCTGGCTCACCCATGCCGGTTGGATAATTGTCGGTGCTGACCACCTCGATATCCAGTTCCGGCAGGTCGGACATCCGCGCCGGTGTATAGACGTCAAAGTTGTTGGCGACATGGTTGCCGTTCTCGAACTTTGGGTCTTCCTTGATCGCCAGCGACAGGCCCCACATCGCCGACCCCATTGCTTGGGCTTTTACGCCGTCAGGGTTGATGATCGTCCCCGGTTCGGTGGTGATGGTCAGCTTGTTGACCTTGAATTCACCGGTGGCCTTATCAACCGTGACGTTGGCGGCGCAGGCCGTCCACGCCGCGTTGATCCGCTCCTGACTGGGCACCGAGGCCAGGCCAATCGCGGTGTTTTCCGGCTGTTCACTACCATAACCCGAACGCTCAATGACCGAATTCAGGCTGTCAGCAAGGCGCAAAGCCCCACCAGCACTTGGGCCTTCACCAGCATTTTTGCCAGCGCCGTCAAGCATGCGACGCCGCAGATCTGCCGGGTCTTCGTCAAGCACCGCTGCGATTTCGTCGATAAAGCTTTCAATGGCAAAGCACTGACACCCCGCCGAAACCGAGCGCAAAACCCCCGGAGGCGTTGCCGCCTGTGCCACCGCATTATTGAACTGCAAGATGCGCTGGTTGGGTATTGTGTACCAATGCTCAGCCCCGCTGATGGTCGGAACATCAATCAGTTTTTCAGGGTCGCCGCTCAGGTCTGGGGTCAAATTCGCCGGTGCGGCGCGCATGAAATACCACGCCGAGGCTGACAGGTGATCCCATGCGTCGATACTGCCGTCTTTGATGCCAGCCATCAGCTTGATGTTGACCGCAGGGCGCGAGAAATCGGTGTGCAGATCAGCTTCCCGTGAATACAGAAATTTGACCGGCGTCCCCAATTCTTGCGCCAAAAGCACCGCCATGAACACCTCGTCAGGGTCAGCACGACGGCCAAACCCCCCGCCCAGCAGATACTGGTGGATGACGATTTTGTCCTCAGTGATGCCCAAAGCCCCCAGCATCCCCACAAGTGCCGTCTGAAACTGGCAACCGGTATGGATGTGATGCACGCCGTCGATGATCTCAACCGTGGCGTTCAGAGGTTCAAGCTGCATGTGCAGGTTGGGGCCAGTGGTGAATTCAGCTTCGATAACCTGATCAGCGGCGGCCATCGCTGTGTCAACGTCACCGTCATTCACAAACAGGCTGCCAGCGCTGCGATCGGCCAGCAGGCGGTCGCCCTCGGCGTGGATATCTGCAAGCGATACATTCGCGTTGGGCCCAAGATCGTAGTCGATCACCAGCTTTTGCGCGGCTTGATTGGCGGTCCAATAGGAATCAGCCACCACTACAACCAGACCGGTTTGCAAACCAAACGGATCACTGAAAATCAGGTGTTTGATATAGCCGGGCATATCTTTGGCGGCACTATCATCAACCGATTTCACCGTGGCACCGGCGCGAACCGGCGCGGTGACCGGCATGGCATAAACCATGCCGTCAACCATGGCGTCGATGGCGTATTTGGCCTCGCCCCGGGTTTTCGCCGGAATGTCCAATGCCTGAACCGAGGTGCCAACGATGGTGCGTTGGTCCGGCGATTTCAGCGTAATCGCCCCCATTTCGTCCTCGTCCAGGGCGCGGGGTTCGATGCCCATAGCGGCAAGTTCACCGTAAGTGATCGACTGGCCATTGCCGGTAATCAAGCCTTTGCTGACGGAATAATCGGCGGTAGAGCCACCAAGTTTTTCGGCAGCGGCCTCGATCAGGGCGATCCGGCCGGCGGCGCCAGCGCGCGACATCAAATCAAACGTCCAGTTGACCGAATACGATCCGGCCGTGAAATGGAAGCCATATCGTGGGTCGTACCCAACGTATTCGACGCTGACATCTTCCCACGCGACTTCCAGTTCTTCGGCCAGAATCTGCGCGAGAGCGGTGCCGATATGCTGGCCCATCTCGGCTTTGGTCACATAGACTTTAACCTTGCCGTCGCTGTCCAGATCAAAATACATGTTGGGGGAAATCACTCCGTCGGTCGCGGCATTTGCCAGCTCTGGCACAAAACCAAAGCCCATCGACAGCACTGCGGTGCTAGCGCTGGAGCGCACAAGAAAGGCGCGACGTGTCAGGCCATTGGGTTTTTTCGAGTTTTGAATATTCATCTGTTTGTCCCTTACCCTGCTGCTTTTTCGATGGCCCGCACAATGCGGTCATAGGTCATGCAACGACACAGATTGCCGCTCATGTGCTCAACGATTTCGGCGCGGGTTGGCGAAGGGTTGATCTCCAACAACTCTGCCGCCTGCATGATTTGCCCAGATTGGCAGTACCCGCATTGCGGCACCTGTTCCTCAATCCATGCCAGTTGGAGCGGATGCTCATTGGTGGGGTGCAGACCTTCGATCGTGGTGATCTTTGCCCCGTCTTCCAGAGCATCGATGCTGGTCTGGCACGACCGCACAGCAACGCCGTTCACATGCACGGTGCAAGCGCCACACAGGCCTTCTCCACAGCCGAACTTGGTGCCGGTCATGGCCAGATTTTCGCGGATAACCCACAGTAGGGGCGTGCCGTCAGCGACATCTACCTGCCTGGATTCTCCGTTTACATTTAGAGTTTTCATTGTTGTCCTCCCTGAACAATTGGCGCCAGCGCGATAACGCAGCAAGGTTCGCGGTATCAGTGGGCATTTTTCTTGATTTTGACGCCTTGGAAATAGTATACATAGAAACTATCTATCGAGCTAAGAAATTATTAGAATTTTTGGAAAGAGTTTACCAACAAGAGAATTCCCGCCGATATCAACGGTTTTACGAAAACAGGTTTGATTATTCCGGGGGGGTGACCTAGTTCTTAGATAATTTCAGCACCGTCCGATTATGACCGCGCATTTTGTCAGTTTTTGATTTTCCAGATTTTTACATTTTATAGGAGATACCCTATGGCGGATTTTGATCCCCTGAAGGCATTAATAAAATCCAATACGCAAATGAAAATAGCGTTGGCGTTGTTCGAAAGCTCGGGCATGGGCGGCAAAACCGAAGCGCTTGTGCGAGATGCGTTGCGCGCGGCCAACAAGAAAGTGAATGCCAGCTATCCTATCGCGCAAGCCCATATGAAGCGTTCAATTGACCGGAAGGGTAATATTACCCATGGGTCGAATTCCAAAATTGCCAAAGCGATTATGGCGTCAAAGGAATTGAAAGCCCTTTTCAAAAGACAAAAAGGCAGCGTTTGTATGGCGCGCACCAAGATTCTGTTTTCCAATAACAGGGATTTAGCGCGGACGCTTTACGAAGCGACGCTGATGGGTGATCTGAATGTGGACGGAAAAGACTATGTTTTTAACGGTATGATTACCGATGTGTATGATTTCAGGTTTGATTTGATCCCGAAAAAGAACACCGTAAAGGGCTGGTTGCTTCGGTATGCAGGCAATGCCGCGTATTTGGCTCAGGAAATGAAGTTGATGAAGAAGTATAAGATTACCGTGATGCTGGATGGGAAAGTTAAGAAATAGCGCTTGAACTTTGCCTAAAAAACCACTCCGAAAAAGTCAACTGCCCAAAGATTATACAGCATTGCTGCATTGCACAAAATATCCTCAAATTGCGTTGACCCTATCGCAGAGGATTCGGTAGCACTGCGTTAAGCGTAGGCAATGTTCCTACAGAAATCAGTCCGGTATCGGACTTTATCGAGCAAAGCCGCTCGTTCAGCCAACCGCATCGGTCCTCCCCGATGCGGCGCTGATTGGGCGGCTTTTTGCATTCAAAAAAGGGTTGAAAATGCGAAAAATTCTGTCGTTTGTTTTGGTTACGTTTGCCAGCACTGGTCAGGCTGAAATGCTGGACGTTGAGGTCAACGAGCTGACGTTCGGGTTTATTAAGCTTACGGATATGGCGCCTTTGGCGGTCGCTTATGAGCTGGGATATTTTGAGGATGAGGGCCTGTATGTTACTTTAGAACCGCAAGCTAACTGGAAGGTTTTGCTGGACCGCGTGATCGACGGACAACTTCAGGGCGCACATATGTTGGCGGGGCAACCGCTGGCCGCAACCATCGGGTATGGCACGCAAGCGCATTTGGTAACTCCGTTTTCGATGGATTTGAATGGCAACGGCATTACGGTTTCTAATCAGGTTTGGGCAGAAATGCGCGAACATATTCCAAGTGACGAAAACGGTTTGCCGGTGCATCCGATCAGCGCGGCGGCCCTGATTCCGGTAATTGAACGCTATGCCGATGAAAGCCGCAGCTTTAATATGGGCATGGTTTTTCCGGTATCCACGCATAACTATGAACTGCGCTATTGGCTGGCGGCTGGTGGGCTGCATC
>JAESRG010000098.1 GCA_016764785.1 Paracoccaceae bacterium | reverse complement strand
AAAATCCTTCCTAAAATCCAAAACCTACATGCGGAATCGCAGATCAGGTCACGGAGCGGAAGGTGGGGGCGGGACAACGCTTACATGTCTTCGGTCATTTCAGCCGCCTTTTGCTCTGGACCGAAGGCCATAAGCCCGCCCAGCATTTCCGTTGCACGACACGCCTGATCAATCGCCTGACCGTCTAACCACACGGGGCCAGGGATGCCCTTGAAACGGTCTTCGACGTAGCTCTGAAGCGGCGATGGATTCCGTGGCTCAAGACTGCACGCCGCAATATAAGCCGCGGACACCGCATCATCCATTGCCTGAACCTCGTGAAGCATGTCATTCCACTTACCCATCCGCACATTTTCCAGAGGGATATTGTGTTTTCCGCATGTACGAATGGGGCCCAGCCGCCAATGCAGGCGGTGTCGTACGGCTGCTTTTGGCAAGGCATGCTCATCACGATCCTCGCTTAGGCAGAGTGGGCAGAACCGCGTCACAAGCCCAGTGGTGAGTTCAGCGGAAAACTCACATTCGCGAAGCCTGTAGCGGCGGTCACCCAGGGCTGTGATCGTATTTTTGAACACCGGTGCTGGATCCTGCCCCGCAATCGAGCAAAGGCGCTCGACGGCCTCCCTCTTACCTCGCGCGAGATCTACGACAGGGATCTTGAGATCATTCAGAAATGGCACAACGCGGCCTCCCGTATGGAAGGCCGCTTGGCGTGCTGCCCAAGACATGGGCGTTTCATCGCTATGAAAATGGAGTATGGGAAACAAAACAGACATCGTGTTCATCCCTTCCGCTTCTGACGTGGTCGTGACGTGAGCACATCATCTTTCCGGTCTGGATCCAAGACATGATAAATGTCGGCGTAGAAGACGTTCTCCGAGGCAGGACAGGCCTCGTTCATCGCGTACGCAGACGCAAAATGATCGATGGTGAGGTATTCTTCATCCCGTTCGATCGCAAATTCCATTGCTAACAAAAGCAGCTCAACAGCACGCCCAAAACGATATCGAGCACCGTGGAAAATGCGGCCAATCAAATCGACCTCTACCGGAGGTTCAAGCCCCATGCGGGCGCAATAGTCAGCCATGATCCAGCGGTATATGTCGCCGTGAATGGTTTCGACCAATTCAGGAAGAACCATGGCCGTAAAGCGGCGCTTGACCTGCGGGTCCGAACGGATCACCTCGGCTAATTCTTCTGTGCCTGACAAAATGACAGCGACGGCACCGTCTCCCTGCATGAGGGATTTCAGGGCGCGAAGGATCAGCTTGCGATCAGCGCAGAAGAGGTCCTGAGCTTCATCGATCCAAACCACCGCTGTCCCGAGTGTACTGACCCTGTGCCTGAACATCTGCCAAAGAGACCAAGCCTCCTGACGCGGGTTTCCGTGTTCATAGCCGGACTCTTTCAGCAAGGCCAACGCCATGCTTTTGAACGTCGCAGGGCTGGGCACAGGACACGCAATTAACCGGCGGACGTCGACATTGTTCGACGACAATTGAGAGATCTTGGTCAATGTCCGATCCATAAGGTGAGACTTCCCGCTACCCGGCGCGCCCACCAACATCATACCACGGGTTTCACCGGTCTTAGTGAAATGACGGGCTTTGGGGAGGAGGTTGCCCCCCTCATCCCGATCCAACAAGCGCTTAACGTGCATTGCAGCCTCACCGTCCCAATCAAGTCCAACATGCAGCTTACGAACGGCACTCAGCGCGGCTTCTCTCGATACGAAATCCTTCATGATTAATCCTCCTCGATGGTGATATTTGATGGCTTGGCCGGCATGTCATCTGCCTTGACCAAATTGCCCTTCTTGGGAGCGCGATAGTCCATCGAAACACCAGTCAGTTCTTCGGTGGTCGGGATTTCGCGGCCAAGCACGCCCTTCTGTTGGGCGGGTTCCTTGCGTTCATAGAAAACGATACCTGCCAGCAGATCGCGTTCTGCGCGTTCCATGCGCTCTTCGGACCAGTCCTCAAGGTTCAAGCTAGAACCCAATTTGGCCTGTTCATTGCGGTCGTCGATCACCTTAATGGCTTCGCGGACAGCGACGTTATCCAAGCGGTTCGACTTTGGGTTCGCCGAGCGTGTTTGGCTTACCGCAGTAAGCCAAGTCTGCGCTGCAATACCGTCAAGAGAGCTGTCCAGTGCCGGAACTTCGAACCACTCTTTGCCCAAACGAACAAAAATTGCACCGATATCCTTGGGATGCCAGCGGACATCTACTATGTGCGGGTTCTTGCGACGCATGTAAGCCTGAAGGTGCTCAGCCTGATAACGTACGCCAAGGATAGTGATACCGGTCTTGTCCAACTGGTATTCGCGCTCCTGTCCGAAGCATAGGCGCATCATCTTCATATCTGGCGACGGCGAGACACCATGTTCCTGCGACAAGCGACGCCAAGCTTTGACGGGTGTCTCTCCATTTAAGCCGCTATGGGGCGTATTGTGATAGATATCGGTGACCCAACGGATCAAAGCGAACGTGAAGTCATCAAGCTTTAAAGCCGCACGTGCCTGAGGGTCTGCATCGCCCTTCTCAATGATGCTGCTGAAGGTATGACCGGACAGGCGCGGTGCAAAATCGCTCGCAAAAGTTCCAAATACCCGCTCAATTGTGCCCCGGTTCTCTGGCACGCCATTCATAGCCATTTCCCACATAATACCAAGGTCATTGGCAGCCATCCGGAAGCGCTGTGATTTGAAGGCGGCACCACCGTCGAAGACGATCAGCTCCGGCGTTCCATTCATGTCCCAGGGCGTCAAAGCTCCGACAGCATCGGACCAACTGCCTTTGTTGGTCGTGATCATTTGCAAAAGCTGTACCGCAGCCTCTGCGCTCGGATTACGGCTCAGCACCATGCCAACGATGCAGCGCGTTGCACAACAGATGGCAGCGGTCAGGGTCCACCGACCTGTTTTTTTGCGCTTTTTCTTTCCATCAAGAAGTTCGTCACCTTCGATGTACAAACCTAACGAGCGCTTTTCATCATCCGACAAAAGTTCGTACATTCCGGTGCTTTGCATGAATGTCATGACATCCACCGTCCACTCATCGATCTCAACGCGCTCCAATGCTCGTGTCACGGAGATGCCATTCAGGACCGGACGAAATTTCTTACGCGCCGCCGCTTCCCCATTGCGGGCAAGCTCAACTTGATATGGGTCCAACCCCCGGATTGCGCGACGTACCGTCTCACGGCTTGGGATGACCAAAGGATCCCGTCCGTTTTCTTTCCGCAACTCATTGCGCGCATAGAAGCTCAGTTGCACCCTCTCATGGATAAGTTTGATCGATGGTTTTTCTGGGGAGAGATACTTACGAACCTCGTTCATCATCAGGCCGATGGCTTCCGGCCCCATGCGTCCAGAGCGGTTTCCCCGGCTGTCAACACGGTCGACAAGACCGCTACGACCGAATTCTGTCAGCGTCGCCAGCCACCGACGCAATGTCCGCGCTGATGGCGGAACACTGAAATCTTCCGCCTTCGGTAACTTCTCTTTTCCTGTAGGGTTAAGGTTGTCGGCCAACTCTATGGCGCGGCCCATCAGCATGAACATGCTTGTTTTGATGGACTCGTCTGTAAGTTTCATGTGCCCGTCGCGGTGCATATCGAGAGCCGCCTGACAATATGCCTCCTTCTTGCTGGTACGCGTCTTAATGCCGGTGGCGAGGCCGCTATAGGCCGTGCTCACCTGCAACTGGCGTTTCACGGCAAAGTGGGGGTCGAAGTAACCTCGCTCGACGCGAACACGATGCGCATCGTCCAAGCGCAGCATCTCTTCGTGAGTGAATTGAAGTGCCAATTGCGTTTCATCGTCTCGGAGGAAGACAAAACCAACCTCCGTCTCTTGGTGCAAACGACAGCCGACACCCTCGATTGTTGTGCGATCAGTTTTACCGATGGCCAAGCGAGCCTTTGGAGTAGTGAATGAGAGATCCATAGGAATTTCCTTTTCTATGACGTGGATGAACCGAGCCCTGACGATGATCGTCTTGGATGAGGTCGGGTTTTGAAAAATGAATCCTGGTAGGTATGCTTTGCGCAATCCGACCAAGTTGCATATTCGTTGGTCAGACGGCGCGTGCGCAAAACACCTCACTAGAGCGCTCAAGACGTTCATGCCGGACCATCTGCAGATGGTCGGATCGGATCAGTCGAACCACGGCCCGAAAGCCCATTCCGCCAAGACCAGATTGATCCACCAACGCGTCGACGGTCGTTACACCAACGATAGATGCCACCACCCCCTCTAGGACCGGATCTGCAAAGCAGTCAGGACGACGCACGGAGTGAATGAGCTTGGCATTGAACAGCTCGATCGGACAGACATCCAGCTCGGTGAACAATCGGAAATCATCCAAGAAACACTGATTGACAGCTTGCTCTTTGATCCGCGCAAGTCTTTGCAGATATTTGTCGCTAATCCGTTGCGCTGGACGCACCGCATAACCAACCAATTTGCCATTATCTCGAGTTGCTACCAAATCAATAAAATGCGCGAAGTAGTCGCCATTGGCGTCATACCAATTGAACAAAACCTGCTCGCGCAGATCGAGAGTTGACGGGCGCGCTGCCAGCAAGAGAGTTGCCGTCATTTCTAGATGACTTTCCGTGCCCAAACGGACCCCAGGGCCATCACCAAGAACAACTCCCCCAGTAAAATGTTTCGTAGAGGCGACTTGCGTGTCGCGATTGCCGCAACTGGGTTCGGGAAGACGGATAGATTGCGGCGCAGTTATTACCGGTCCTTTGCTATAGGGCCGTCCTTGTGATTCATTGGAGTTTCGACGTTTGGAATGGCTCCCAGCCGATAGATTTATTTGATCGTACACTTGCGTGCTCCTCGTAGTCCCGAGGACGCTTCAAGATGCAATTGTGCAGCTTGTGCAAAATTTTCATGGACTGCCCCGCCCCCGGTTGCCGATAACGGCATTGAAATTTTGCAAAGCCAAGCGGCTTCGGACGCAAGCAATTATTGCTGCGAGCCAAACTTGACTTTTGCGCTGAAACACGGGATGTAGAGTTACAAGATCAGCAACATCCAATGTTGTTAGCCCCCTTCGTCGGTACCAGCCTTCGTTGGGGGTTTTTCATTTTAAATCATGTCATGTTCTGTCTCCATCATTTATTGTATCTGCCTCATGCCTGCCAAACACTTCAGCAAAAGGCTTTCCGAGACGTTCGCATATGCGATCCTCAATGAATCGACTGCGCCGTGCGCCCGAGAGTATATTTTGCACCGAACTTTGATGGCGTCCGATTTGATCGGCGAATTTACTTACAGACGATTCAGACAGGGTCAGGATCGCCTTAAACATCAAAACATGATCGGATTTCATCGGCATTTCCTCTCTCAGACAGAAATTTTTCAGTGACTACTAGAACGGATTAGCAGGCCCGATTCGGATGGGTCAAGGGAGCAATTCCTACCGCCATCGGAGTTCATTTCAGCTCAATCCAACGGCTCTGCACTTGAGGACATACCCTTCCGTCAAAATCGGCGGAACCGCGCTCACCAAGTTAAGTAAATAGTAGAAATAATTATTTACTTTCAATAACCTAGGGTAAATTCTAGAAATTCTATTTTATATCCGATGCTTAGATTGAATTGCTCCCGTCTCTTGCATTTTTTCCGAAATCCTAGAAGTATGTAAGGCTTATGCTGACCATACTTCAGCACGAGAAATATCTATTTCCTCTTGACACAAACTACCGTTCGCGGCGGCCAAAAAAACTGTAAAATAGCGGCGAAAAACCGCCTACTTATCGGTTGTGTTTTGCGTTTTCATTGAATCACCCAAGACTATCCAACCGATAGGCAGCTCAGGCGGAGTTCGTGTTGCTGTCGACTGTTCGATGGTTATCCTGCGGAAAACAGACTTTGATGTAAGGTGCAAACTGTGCTTTAATCATCATACTCGATTTGGCAAAATCAGCATGTCTAATCCGAGTGGACCAGCAACACTGATCTTAGCAACCATCAGAAATCAAGGTCCCCTTTGAATATCAGATGACAGCTTCCAGCCCCAAAGCAGTCCTTGCCGTTTGCCATCACAGATAGATTACCGGCGTTTGCTACAAGTGCTCTGTTATCATCGCCAGAAAGAGGAAGCAGACATTCAGAGCTCAAATTCAATGTCGGGCATTCCGAGAATTACATGGACGGCAGCAAAGCGCAGTTAGTGAACTTTGCAAAGTCGAACGAACGGCCTCAAATCTGCCGTTCGAATTTGTTTTGTCCTTTGACCGAAAGCCGCCATTCATGCGCTGCATCTCATAAATGTTGACGTTGAAATGCAGATGCTTTTCCGCATTTCAACGTTCTAAATGATTGTTGTAGCTCTAGAAGCCTTATGCTCACTTCAGAAGCCATTTCTTGCGGAAGGCAGTAGCCTCCTTTCGATAGTAATCGACAACATGTTGAAGCTGGCGCTTGTCCTTGATGGACACACGCTCGACCAGTCGCGCATATACATGCATACCGTGTGATAGGCGTTGCATAATGTGCTGTGGGACATTTTCCTTCGTAGTGCGTAATTTCTGCGTATAGACACCTGTCATAACGTAGGGCCGACGCTGATCGGACTTTCCATAGGTCCCAACCTGAGCAAGTAAAAGTGCCTCAGGCAACAGTTTTCCCCAATATTTGTCGAGCAACTGTGTCACGACGCTTTCAGCCTCAAAGGGCAACACTGGATAAAGGGTTCCAATATAGGCGCGAGCGTTGCCAAAGGTGAACCGCGCGGCGAGTTGATGCCACGAGACACATGCGTTATTGATGACAATGGGAGTTCCGCCGCCAGCAAGATCAACAGGAATTGGAATGAAGTTGCTATCGAACATCGCCATTGCTGCCGATAATCTAACTCGGTCCAAAGGTTCCTTGGATACGGGCGCAAAATCGTCGTTGGCTTTCCTTTCGGCATAGTCGTTGATAGCGGTCCCTACATAAAGATCTGCTTTTGCAACAGGGTCGTTCCAATCAACGCCGTCGAGGGAATGAAAACGGATAAACTCCGTCACTTGAAAGATGTCAGGATCATCTGAGCGACCAACGCCAACTGCAACGTCTACAACAAGGTTGCGGTCGATCCCCTCACTATCTTCGTATTCATAAGTACAACGCCAGCCACTAGAATCACCGCAATGCGTTGCGAATAATAGTAGATCGTAAGGAAAATGGTCGACCATGTCAGTGACGTTTCTCACGTCCGCGCCTCTTCCGCGATATCCCCGTACAAACACTGATCGTTTGGGCAATATCTTGGTGGCGGCATCCATTTCGGGAGCCGTCGTTTTTTCTGGATCGACCAGCACAGCAACATTTACACCACGGGATCCCTTTTGTTCCGCTGCAAAGCCATTTGCAACGGAGACCCCGCAATCGGGATAGTTGAAGATATGTGTCGAGGGCTGGGTAGGGAAACCAATTCCAAATGGAAGTTCTTCAGTAAAGAATGTCAGAGAGACACGTTCCGTCGCCTGTATCTCGCCACATTTCTCGCGAAGCTTCTCCTGGAGAATGTGGCGCGTCTCCCCGTTCTCGGACAAGTAAAGATCTTCCAGAAGTTGCTGGGCACATTGCTTGTCTACCTTTGGGATGATTGTAATCCCAGCTCCTAGGGAAAACGCGTAATTGGCAGCAATGACTTCTGACATTGGGTCGCCCGCCTCGCACACGACGTGATGCCTGCTGTACCCTGCAATAGTTGGAATAGTCGGACCGTCATCATCGAACTCAATTAGACGCCCTTCGTAAAGGGCTCGTAGAAGCCCGGAACCGATGTTTTTCTTACCCCATCTGAGCCGACGATTACTGAGCAGCGACTTCGAGGCAAACCCTTCAACGTCATCCGCAGCGCAGCGGTGTACTGCTGTATCTGGCAATTGGTTGGCCATTGCACTTTCCTGAGATGTCGAAAGCCCGGATAAAATGACTCGGCTAACATTGATCCGCGCAAGCACATTATTACGACGCAATACCTCAGCCCGCGCATCACCCCGAGTTAATCTTGGGCCATCCATTACAGTCAAATAGTGGTGGCGTTTCGCAAGTGCGGAAGTCAAACGCGCCGCCAAATATGCGTCGTCGGAGATGATGGCGGTATTAATGAGTTTGGGAGAACGCATTGCCATTGATGAGGGGCCTTCAAGGTTTATTCGGGGAAAAAATTGTCGCCAAAATTGTTTCGATCAGCTCTTTCCAATACTGCAATCAAGTGTTGCGGAACAGGAAAAACACATTCTGCTAAAACTGTCTAGAATCTGACTAATGTAAGAAATAAGCGCAGTTAGTGACCTTTGCAAAGTCGTGCGGACGGCCCATTCCTGCGCGAGGGCATCCAATGTCATTCACTTGTCCGCCGGGGGTAGTTTCGTTTCGGGGTCCGATCCTTCCGTTTCCGATTGGTCTGCCAAGCTATCAGCAATTTCCCTTAGAAGGTTTGTTATGGCCGCGTCAGCGGCCCTGTCCTGTTCCGTCGATTCCTCTTGTGCGGCGGTCATGCCCTGTAACTGGGATGTGAGCGATTCTATTGAGGCCTGCATTTGCGTCATCGTCTCTGTGTTCGCTCGTATGGCAGCGTTTTCAACGTCTGAAAGCCGGTCTTCGATTTCCAGCGCTACCATCATAAAGAAAGACAAGATGGTGATGATGTTGCACAGCAACTGCAACTGACGCGCAATGCGTTGCCGTGTTGTTTCATCAACCGGCGCTTGTTCCTGCTCTGCCAATGCCTCTTGCGCGGCGATGGTTCGGGCAAGCATTTCTTCAATGTTGCCGGACAGGCCAAGCCCGATCTGCGCCGCTGCCGCGATGCTACCGATCTGTCCAAAGGCTTGCATTTGCTCAGTAAGACCCGTGGCAAGGATGCTGAACCGGTCCCCGAACTCTGAGCCTAGACCAAGACCGCGCAGGGCATTTACATTGTCGAAGATGCGCCCATACCTGCCAATATCCAACGCTGCGAAGGTGTCACCGATGCGCGGTAAATTCAGTGCCCGAGTAAGACCAAGAGCATAGCTCGACTCTAAGTCACGCATGATGCTGGGCACCAACTCCAATTGCCGGTCAATGCCCAGCGACAAGCTGTCAAGGGTTTTGGACTGACGTTCCATGCCCGCCGCTAAACGACCAAAGGGGCTATCCACCTTGAAACTGTCTAATAGTGACGGGGCGATGCCAAAGGCAGAAGGATCAATCCCCAGCTTCAATTGGTTTAGCCCTGCCGGATCAACGATCCGTTTTAATTGTTCTGATTGTCTGGCCATATCGGCAAAGATGCCCGACGCACCTAAGCCGAGTGCTGCTTTATGGGCCGCTCCTATACCGCCCAAGCCAGATGAAAGCTCTTTGAATTGACGATGCAGCTTTTTGCCTGCGGCCTTTCGTTCTTCATCGTTCATTTCCAAATTTAACTTGGAAATGTCGAAACCTTTGGGTTTCTCATCGCTAGACTCTTCATCAGTCACTGTCTACTCCTTGCCGTCGCCGCGCCGCTTTCCATACAATATAGTGCCTGCTGTTGTCGTATACTAGCAATGAGGAGCAGAGTTTGTGGAACCGAACACAACGGCAGCTTTTCGAGTTCTAAAGGAGCCATGTTGCAAGCGCAGCAAATGACCGCTTTCCGCCAGAGTGTAGAATAGGTATGTCCGCTTTGGAGCTGGGAGGGGTCATCAGGCGGGGCTTGGTTGACGGTTATGATGGGCCTGGCTCGCAAATCTATACGCTGCACCGCCGCAAGTCGGCTTGGAGCCCAAAACCTACCATGGAAACCGACTGTCGCTTGGTGTAACTGGCACCTATGAAATTGTTTAATTCATATGTGATCTGCACTAGCCCTCGTAGCGGCAGCACGTTGTTGTGTATGCTCTTGCGCGAGGCTGGCAATGCTGGCTTCCCAGAGTCACATTTTCACGCGCCCTCGCTTGAGAAATGGCTTGGTTACTACGGGTTTCAAAACGACGCGTTCAGCACTAGGCAAGATGCGTTGAAAGGTGTTTTCAAATCAGCTTTCGAACGTGGAAAAGGTGCGAGTGATATATTCGGCCTGCGTTTGCAGCGTCACAGCTTTGATTTCTTCATAGAGCAGCTGAGCGTTCTATATCCGTCGTTTCCCGATGATAAATCTCGCATGGGTGCCGCTTTTGGCAATACGTTGTTTGTCCACCTCACCCGTGAGAATAAGCTGGATCAGGCAATATCTTACGTTAAGGCTGAACAAACAGGGCTTTGGCATATGGCTCCAGATGGCACTGAGTTAGAGCGCCTCTCTGAACCGAAAGAACCTGTTTACGATACGGTGGCTATCGCTGCGCAACTTACGCTGTCAGAGCAAATGGATACTGAGTGGGTGAAATGGTTTGTAGCAGAGAAAATCAAGCCTTTGCGCATTACGTATGAAGAATTATCTGCCGCGCCCTATGCGACCCTTGGACATGTTCTCGAAGCACTCGGCTTGGATTGTGAGGCAAGAGACAAAGTCACGCCACCTGTTGCAAAGCTGGCAGATGCGACCAATCAGGAATGGGCTGAACGCTTCCGGTTAGAAACACAATTTTGATCGCTTGCACACAACGTCACTTTGTCCGCTCAGCCGACCTCTAGCACATAAAAATGCTGCGCCGTGCATCAATGGCCGGTTCGGGGATACTGCATCGCAGCGATTGGTGCCTTGATGAAAGTCGAATATGGGCCGACCGCAAGACTTTGCAAAGGTCACTATCTGCGCTTAGCCGACATGAGGGATTTACAGATTAGTGTTGATGATCGCATATGATCAGGGGTGATGGTTTAAGATATTATATGCAGTAAGGAAGCGAAGA
>JAESRG010000097.1 GCA_016764785.1 Paracoccaceae bacterium | reverse complement strand
GGAATGCTTTTCGGGGCTTGGACCTAAAACGTTTGGTCGAGACCATGAAATCACCGATATTTGTTGACCTTCGGAATGTATACAGCCGCGCCGAAATGACCTCTTCCGGCATTGCCAGTTTGCGATTTTCATTTACTTGAATGACAGTTTCAACAATCGTCTGGGGCGCTCCAAATTCCCGCCCGGTACGCGCCAGCGCTTTGGTATCTTTGGGAAAACATGACCCGCCATACCCCGGCCCGGCATGCAGGAAATTCTTGCCAATACGGCTGTCGAGCCCAATGCCATTCGCAACTTGCTGCACGTCTCCACCAGCTTTTTCGCAGAGATCAGCAATCTCATTGATAAACGTAATTTTTGTCGCCAAAAAGGCATTGGCCGCGTATTTTATTATTTCGGCAGTCTCAAGATCGGTGGTTAGAATTGGGGTTTCGCGCAAATTTAAAGGGCGGTAAACCTGTCGTAGCACTTCCTCGGCCCGTTCGCTTTCAACCCCGATCACCACACGGTCGGGGCGCATAAAATCATCAATCGCCGACCCTTCACGCAGAAATTCCGGATTTGATGCTGAATGAAAAGTGACGCCCGGGCGGCGGTTTCGAATAATTGATGCAACCTTCCGGTTGGTTCCGACCGGTACGGTCGATTTTATCACGATCACGGTGTCCGGGTTCATGGCACCGGCAATCTCCTCGGCGGTTTGAAATACATATGTCAGGTCAGCATGACCGTCACCACGTCGCGAAGGCGTTCCAACTGCAATGAACGCAATTTCGGAGCCCTGCATTGCATCAGAAAGGTTACTGGTAAATTGAATCCGGCCCGCGTCAATATTTTTGGCAAGCATCGTGTCCAGGCCGGGTTCATATATTGGCACCTCGCCACGCCGGAGCATTTCAAGTTTTCGCAGGTCTTTTTCGACACAAACCACGTCATGTCCAAAGTCTGCAAAACAAACACCCGAGACCAATCCAACATACCCGGCTCCAACGATAACAATTTTCATATCAATTTCTCTGTTTCAGTTTTGAACTTGGAGACAGTAATACTCTGCTATTTCCCAAACCGAAACCCCGTGCAGAGCAGGGGATCGGTATTGGCTATTCTAACAAACAGATGCTGTAATAGCTACCGCATCGTCGGTGGCTCACCGACGCTATTCCTTTCATCCAATTGCCGATTCTTCACCCGGCTGTCGCTAACTCCAGAGACTTGGGCGAGAATTCCACACGGGTTGCACGCCCCAAAAGCTCCAACAGCAACGCGACACGGCCTTGCTTTGGCAAGCTTTCAACCCGCGCGATCAAATCTATAAACGGGCCGTCGACAACCCGCACAATATGGCCAATTGTAATATTTTCGGACGGAAAAATCTGCCCGTGTGCATCGCATTTATGAATGAGAGCATTCATAAATTGCCCCGGTACATGTTGTGGAACATTGAGTCGCGACATAATTAGACCGGTGACACCAAAGGTATTATTGATACTGCGCCACTGCGTTTTGTCAGGATCGAACTTTACAAAGATATATCCGGGAAACAGCGGTTGTGCCTCGGACTTGTTGCCGCCACGTCGCAACGAACGAACCTCACGAACCGGCATAAAGGTTTCAAACCCTTGACGTGCAAGATTGGTTCTGGCCCTCGAGAACCCCCCCGGTTTCAGACCGGCCACAAACCATTTTACGTTTGTCATAGCTCGCGGCCATTCTCTGAGTGGTGCGATGTGAACCGACCAAGGGCGTGATAGGAAATCAGATAGAGCAGGACCGAAAAGACCAGATAAACCACAGCACCGCCCAACTGGAGGCTGCAAAATGTCACCATAATCAAGGTCATTGCGGGTAAGAGCCACATAAAAACACTGGTGACAGCGTTTTGTGCATTTGGCAGGTTCAAGACTATCGCAACTTTCTTGCTCCAGCTTCTGAAGACAACATGGTGTAGATGCTCGCCATCCGGCTCTGCTGGATGTGCTCCTTTTTTTCGTAAGCGCCGAACGATCGAGACAATGGTTTCGGTTAACGGATAAGCCAAAATTAGAATACTGATCCAAGGCGACACCTCGGGGTTTCGCATCGGCAGCATTACTGCCAGAGTTGCCACAACATAACCGGAAAAATATGCGCCCGCATCCCCAAGGAAAATTTTTCCGAAAGGAAAATTTACAACGAAAAAACCAGCCATAACGGCGGCCATCACCAGAGAAAAGCTAACAATAACAGTATCATCCACCCGCGCAGCAACCAGTGCGAAAGAAATCAGGACCAATATTATTGTCCCCGATGCCAGCCCGTGAAATCCATCGATAAGATTGATCGCATTGGCAATGCCTCCGATCGCAAATGCAGTGAAAGCAAAAGATAGAATCGACCATGAGAGCAACATATCAATACCGATCACATCGACGTAACCAATTGTATATCCGGTTAAAATTGAGAACAGAATGCCCGAAGCCAATGTTGCGACCAGTCTTTGCTTAACGCCTACCTTCTTGGTTAAATCTTCAATAATTCCGAAAATAAATGCTGGAAGGCCCGCAACGCCAATCAACACAAATAGAATTCTGGTTTCCCCCTGCAAAAACCCGCTTGCCACAAAATAGCCAATGAATAACGCAATGCCTCCGACGCGAGGCGTTGGCTTAACGTGAACTTTCTGAACACCCTCAAGCGTATCATAAGATAGTTTACCATGAAAACGAGCGGTCACGACAAGAAGAACGCTCACAGCGATGCTCGAAACCAGACCCGCAATAATTGGAAATAATATGGTGGCCGTCATACATACACCCCTAAATTGTTACCCGTTACCCGTTACACGTGCATAAAATGCGCCCGCTGCTTTCAAGCTTGGTGGTCATACGTATTTTATTTGGATTAGAGTTAATAAAGTCCTAAATATTTGTAATGAATTTTAACTTTCTATCGACCCGACAAAACGCCCTAAGGTTGCTTTCGGCAATGTCTCGGTGGTTTTCACCGCAGCAGACCAATTTACCTTGAAACGGCGCGGTTCCGCGCATAGGCTCCGAGGATGACAAAAATACCTAGCCTGATTGATCCCTTTGAACGCACGATTGACTATCTGCGCGTATCCGTCACAGATCGCTGTGATTTTCGCTGCTATTACTGCATGTCGGAAAACATGACCTTTTTACCTAAAAAGGAACTTCTGTCGCTGGAAGAACTGGACCGGATGTGTTCGGCTTTTATTGATCTTGGCGTTAAAAAGCTACGGATCACGGGCGGCGAACCGCTCGTTCGCAAAGGAATTATGACGTTTTTCGACAGCATGTCGCGGCATGTGGCCAGCGGCGCGCTGCGTGAGCTGACCTTGACTACAAACGGCAGTCAACTGGTGCGGTTTGCCCAGCCCTTATGGGATGCCGGGGTGCGGCGGGTGAATATCTCGCTCGACACATTGGATGACGCAAAGTTTGCCAAAATTACCCGTTGGGGCCGGTTTGGGCAAGTGATGGACGGCATTGACGCGGCCCAAAAGGTGGGGCTAGCGATCAAGATTAACGTTGTGGCGCTGAAGGGTGCCAATGACGATGAAATCCATACCATGGTTGAATGGTGCGGACAGCGCGGGTTTGATCTGACAGTGATTGAGGTAATGCCGATGGGCGACCTTGGTGATACTGACCGGCTGGATCAATACTGGTCATTAAAAGACGTGCGGACTGAAATTGAGACCCGCTGGACCCTGACCGACATTCCGCTAAATACCGGCGGCCCGGCGCGTTATGTGCGGGTTGAAGAAACCGGCGGGCGAATCGGATTTATCACCCCGCTGACCCATAATTTCTGCGAAAGCTGTAATCGAGTGCGGCTGACCTGCACAGGGCAACTTTTCATGTGTTTGGGGCAAGAAGACGAGACAGATTTACGCGCCTCAATGCGCGACCATCCTGACAGCGATCTGCCGCTGCATGCTGCCATTCGCGGCGCGATTGCGCATAAACCCAAGGGCCATGACTTTGATTATTCGCGTCAGAAAATTGCGGGCGAGATGACCCGCCACATGAGCCATACCGGCGGATAATCGCACATCAAGTTACACAATATTGTTACCCTTGCGTGGTAATTTCCTGTTAACTTGGCCACTCGACCAAGGCAATTTTGGCATACCAAGGAATATACAATGTCTATGAAATTCACTCTCAAAGCGGCGCTTGCTTGCACTTTTCTTGCCGTCACGGCAACTGCTGGTGGCCATACCGCCGTTGAACAACGCATTACGGCCATGAAAGCCGTTGGTGGGCAAATGCGCACCTTGGGGGGCATGGCGCAGGGGCAAGTTGCTTACGATGCGACAGCGGCAATTGCAGCACTTCAAATCATGCGTAACTCGGCCGCAGCAGCGTTGCCTTTGTTTGCAGACCCAACCGCAGCTGGCGCAGAAACCCGTGCGCGGGCGGAAATCTGGGCTGACGGATCAGATTTTAACGATCGTCTGAGCGCAATGATTGCCGACATGGATGTCGCAATTGCAGCAGCGCCCGCTGATGCAGCCGCTTTCGGACCATTGTTTGGCGCAGTTGCCGGCAACTGTCGCAGCTGTCACGAAAAATATCGTGCGCCTGAGAACTAAGGCCCTTGTCGCCGCGCTCATTGGCGGCGCGGCGTTTTGGTTTCTGACCCGACCTGACTATCTTGATCGCTCGGCGGCGTTTGACCAGCCGGGCGATGCTGTGCACGGCGCGCAAGTGTTCGCGATTGGCGGCTGTGCCTCCTGCCACATCGCCAAAGATGCAAAGGGCGACGACCGGCTGCGGCTGGGGGGCGGGCAGGAATTTGCCACCGATTTTGGCACTTTTGTGGCCCCGAACATTTCGCCCGACATTGAAACCGGCATCGGCGCCTGGACCGCGTATGAGTTCTCCAATGCGGTCATGCGGGGCATTGGCCAGCGCGGCCAGCATCTTTATCCAGCATTTCCGTACAGTTCGTACGCACGGATGACGGTGGCCGACGCGCTGGACCTTAAGGCGTTTATGGACACGTTACCGGCGGTTTCTCAACAAAACGCGGGGCATGATCTGCCCCTGCCCTTTCAGCTGCGGCGCGGGCTTGGCCTGTGGAAACTGATGTTTCTAAACGATGATCCGGTGATCGACTCCTTGGAAGAACGCGGGCGCTATTTGGTGGAAGGCCCCGGTCATTGTGCCGAATGCCACAGCCCGCGCAATGCGCTCGGGGGCATTGATACCAACCGTTGGTTGGCAGGCGCACCAAACCCCGATGGCAAGGGCCGCATTCCCAACATCACCCCGCATAACGATGGCACCGAAGGGTGGAGCATTGAAGACATTGCCTTTTATCTAGAGACCGGTTTTACGCCGGAATACGACACAGCGGGGGCAAGTATGGTTGAGGTAATCGAGAACCTCAGCCAGATTTCCGGCGATGACCGGCTGGCAATTGCGCGCTATCTGAAATCCATCCCGGCATTGCCGGATGCACCTAAATAATTTGAGTCCCGAATAAATTCCTTTATGCTGTGTCCGAATCCTGCTAATCGACAGACAGGAACGAGGCGGAGACAGAACTTGAGTTATCTTATTGGCGTTGACGGCGGCGGGACCGGTTGCCGTGTGATCTTGGCGGATATGTCGGGGCATGTTGTTGGCTCAGCCAAGGGCGGTGCCGCGAATATTGCGACCAATCTTGCAAAAGCCCGTGCTAATATTCTAGCTGCAATTGATCTGGCGTTTGATAATGCTGGCATTAATCGGGCTGAAATTGCAAATTCAAGTGCGGTGCTGGGGCTGGCGGGGTCAAATTTTGGCAGCTATGCAGCTGATCTGAGGGTGAATTTGCCTTTGAAAAATAATCACATTGTCAATGACAGTCGCATTACGCTGGAAGGCGCGATTGGCGCCGTTGACGGTTGTATTGCGGCAATTGGCACCGGCTCGGTCTTTGCGGCCCGAGATGCTGAAGGCGTTCGGATGCTGGGCGGCTGGGGTTTTCTGCTCGGCGATGATGGCAGCGGGGCCGCTTTGGGCCGTGATATGTTGAAATTGACAATACTGGCGGCTGACGGAATGCGCCCGCATTCTGAACTGACTCGCGAAACATTGGACCAATTCGGCGGCCGAATTGAAGCCATTGTCGAGACTGCAGGCACATACACACCGCGTGATTTTGGTCAATTTGCCCCCCGTATCGTTGCAGCAGCGGCAGCAGGTGACGAACACGGGGTCGCTTTGATGGCGCACCACTCAGCGCTTGTGCGCGACAGTATTGATGCGGTCGGGTTCAACCCCGATAAACCATTCTGCATTCTGGGTGGACTGGGGCCGATCTATCTAAAAACGCTTCCCGAAAAATACCAAAACGCGGTACACCCGCCAAAGGGGAATGCCTTGTCGGGTGCTTTGGCAATGGCAAAACGGCGGTTTGGCGATGCCTGACCGGTCAGGTCTAAACCTCAGATAAGGTCTCAGAAAACCCGATGGCCCAGCCGAGGGCCATGCCCAAAGTTCGGTTGGTTCTTTGCGCAGCAAAGATGTCGCCGATCTGCGGGAGCCCTCCCTAGTCGTGAAAGTGACAGGCAACCTGATGGCCATCAGCCACCAATTTCAGCGGTGGTTTCTCAACGGCACAAATGTCTTTCACCCGCGCGCAACGTGTGCGAAAAACGCAGCCCGACGGCGGATTGATCGGCGATGGCAAGTCACCTTCAATCAGGATAATTTCTTTATTGCGCTCAATCTTCGGATCGGGGATCGGCACCGCCGAAATCAACGCCTGCGTGTAAGGATGGCGCGGCGTTTCATACAGTTTTTCCGCGTCCGCCAGCTCCACAATATTACCGAGATATAGCACCATAATTCGGGTCGAAATGTGTTTTACAACCGCCAAATCATGGGCGATAAAGATCAACGCCAGACCCATTTCTTCCTGCAAATCCATTAAAAGGTTGATTACTTGCGCCTGAATAGACACATCAAGTGCCGAAACAGGCTCATCGCAAATCACCAATTTTGGCTTGGTAATCAGTGCCCGCGCAATACCGATACGCTGACATTGCCCACCGGAAAATTCATGCGGATACCGGTTGACCAGATTGGGCAGCAACCCAACTTTTTCCATCATTTCTCGCACACGACTTCGGAGTTCGGTTTTGCTGGTGCGTGGGAAATGGGTTTTCAATGGCTCAGCGATGATCTGGCCAATGGTCATACGCGGGTTAAGCGACGCCAACGGGTCTTGGAAAATGAACTGGATCTCTTTGCGATGACCGCGAATTTCAGCTTTACCCATGGTCAAAAGGTCTTCGCCCATCCAGACAGACCGCCCCGCCGAGGCCGGAAGCATTCGCGATATTCCGCGCGCCAGCGTCGATTTTCCGCAGCCACTTTCGCCCACAATTCCGAGGGTCTCGCCAGCCTCTAGGTCAAAGCTGACATCAACAACCGCGTGCAATTTGCGCGGTTTGGTCCACGGCATATCGCCCTCGGAACTGATGTCAAAATCAACCGACAAGTTATGGACGGAAAGTAATTTTACAGGGGCGCTCATGCCAATTCCTCCACGGTACGATGACAGGCGCGGCGATGATGAGGGCTGCCAATAAGCGGCGGTTTTTCATCGCGGCACTGCTCGGTAGCAAAATCGCAGCGCGCCGTGAACGGGCAGCCAACAGGCATATTCATCATGTTGGGCGGGTTGCCGCGAATTGTGTCCAGACGCTCCCCCGCCTGATCCAGCCGCGGAATCGCCTTTAACAAGCCCATCGTATAGGGATGGGTCGGGGTTTCGAACAAATGTTCGGTATCGCCCTCCTCCATCACTTGGCCGCCATACATCACCAGTGTTTCGTCGCAAGACCCGGCCACAACACCAAGGTCGTGGGTAATCAGGATAATCGCGGTGCCGAATTCCTTCTGGATATCCCTTAACAACTGCATGATCTGCGCCTGCACCGTCACATCGAGCGCGGTGGTCGGCTCGTCAGCAATCAGCAATTTTGGATAACACAGCAGCGCCATCGCAATCATCACCCGTTGCCGCATCCCGCCCGAAAATTCGTGTGGATACATCCGTATGCGCGCCTTTGCCTCGGGAATTTTGACCGCGTCCAGCATGTCGATCGACTGCCGGATGGCCTCGGATTTCGAAACGCCTTTGTGCTGCATCAGCACCTCGGCCATTTGCGTGGAAACCCGCAGGTAGGGGTTCAACGAGGTCATCGCGTCTTGAAAAATCATCGAAATATCGTTGGCACGGATTTTGTTCATTTCCTTAGTGCCAAGATTCAGAATCTCGCGGCCCTCAAACAAGGCTGATCCAGTGGCGTGGCCGTTTTTGGCCAGCAGCCCCATGATGGCATAAACCGACTGGCTTTTGCCCGAGCCGGATTCGCCCACAATCGCCAAAGTCTCACCTTTATCAATTGAAAAAGTGAAGTTTTGCACGGCGGTGACTTCGCCGTCATTGGTATCAAATTTAACCGACAGGTTTTTTACATCGAGCAGAGCCATGGGATTACCTGTCTTTCGGGTCAAGCGCGTCGCGCAGACCGTCGCCAATAAAGAAAAAACTGAACAGCGTGACAACAAAGAACATCAGCGGAATGAGTAGCTGCCATTCGGTGCCGTACTGGATGGTGCCCGCCCCTTGGTTGATCAGCGCACCCCAGCTTGTTTGTGGTTCCTGCACGCCCAGACCAAGGAACGAAATGAAGCTTTCCGTCAGGATCATCGCGGGTACAAGCAAGGTGGCATAAACCGCCACAATGCCCAGCAGGTTTGGAATAATATGCCGCGTTATAATCTTGAAATCACTGACACCCGTGGCCTGCGCGGCCTCAACAAATTCCTTGTTTTTCAGGCTAAGGGTCTGGCCCCGCACGATGCGGCTCATGTCTAGCCATGACAACAGGCCGATGCCGACGAACAGCATGCTGATTGATTTACCAAATACCACCAGCAGCAGAATGATCACAAACATGTACGGAATCGACATCAGAATATCGACAATCCGCATCATGATTTGGTCGGTGCGCCCGCCCACATATCCGGCGGTTGCGCCGTATAACGTGCCAACGATGACCGCAATTCCGGCGCCAATGACCCCCACCATCAGCGAGATTCTGGTGCCTTGCAGCACCCGCGAAAACAGGTCGCGCCCTGAATCGTCAACCCCGAAATAGTGCCCGTTTACAAAATTCGGCGCGCCGAGTTCAGCGGCACTGCCCAGGATATCCCAGTCGATCTGCTGGTTTGTCCAAACCGCAAAAAACGGTCCAATAAATGAAATCAGCACAATAAGAAGCAACGCCACCACACTGGCCGTGGCGGCTTTGTTTTTCAAAAACCGTTTGCGAGCATCGGTCCACAAAGACCGACCTTTAATATCGTCCATGTCGGCCAGATTCTCGGCGAGCTTCTGAATTTTATCGCGGTTTGCTACGATCATGATAAGCCCCTCAATACCGGATTTTCGGATCAACCCACGCATAAAGCAGGTCGGCCAGAAGGCTGAAAATAATAGTGAGCGCGCCCACCAGAATGGTAACGCCCATCATCACCGCATAGTCGCGGTTAAGGGCAGAATTCACGAAAGCGACGCCAATGCCACCGGTCGAGAAATACATGTCAATCACCACCGACCCGGTAATCATGCCAACAAATGCTGGCCCGAGATATGAAATCATCGGCAACAGCGCCGGTTTCAACGCATGACGCAGGATGATGGTGCGGGCCGGCAGCCCTTTAGCCTGCGCGGTACGAATATAGTTGGTGTTCAGGACTTCCAACATGCTTGATCGGGTAATCCGCGCAATCGAGGCCATATAGCTGGTCGACAAAGCAATCACCGGCATAATCAGATATTGCCATTGCCCGCCGTTCCAGCCACCACCGGGCAGCCAGCCAAGGGTCAGGGTAAACAACCAAACCAACAGCGGCGCCATCACAAAATTCGGCAGCACTTGCGCGCCAATGGTGATGCCCACCGCAAAATAATCAATGAACGAGTTCTTATAGATCGCCGCAACCACCCCCAACGACGTGCCAAACACAACTGCAACCAAAAATGCAATTGATCCATAGGTCAACGTCACCGGAAAGCCGTGCGCAATGATATCGTTGACGCTTTGGTCTTTATATTGAAAGGACGGGCCAAAATCGAAATGGACAACAACGCCCCAAACATAATTGGCCAACTGTTTCCACAGCGGATCATCCAATCCGTATTTGGCCTGAATATTTGCCAACACTTGGGCCGGAAGCGGCCTTTCCGAGGTAAACGGCCCGCCGGGGGCTGAATGCATCAGCAAAAAAGATAATATCACCAAAAGCAATAACGTCGGCACGGCAATCGCCAGACGCTTGAGCGTGTAGTTAAACATGGGTTTGACCTATGCGTTTTTGCCACCAACACTATTGGCTGCAAAAGGAAAAACACCGCGCCCAGTTCGGGGCGCGGTGTCGATATTAAGATTAAGCGTTTACTCGCCTTCGACGATGTAAAGATCGCGCGAATACCAGTTTTGCTCAACGTTCTGAACAGGCCAGTTACGCAGGTTCTCGTTCATCATGTATACGTTGGTATAGTGATAAACTGGGATAACCGGCATTTCATCAGCCATGATCTGTTCAACACGCGTATAGTTCACGGTTGCGTCGGTCAGAGTTTTGGCCTCATTCATCAGCGCGTCGATTTCAGCATTGGAATACTTGCCATCGTTATAGCCAGACTGCGTGGTAAGAAGATCGAGGAATGTCGATGCTTCGTTATAGTCACCACACCATGCGCCACGGGCCATATCAAAGTCCTGGTTACCACGGGTTTCAAGGAATGTTTTCCATTCCTGATTCTCGAGGTTCACAGTCACGCCAAGGGTTTCGCTTAGCATTTGTGCAACT
>JAESRG010000096.1 GCA_016764785.1 Paracoccaceae bacterium | reverse complement strand
CGCTGGCGGGTGATGTGCCAACTCCAAGCAAAGTTGGTCTTGTTTCCGGGCTGTTTATCATCATGGCGTTGTCAATTATTTCGGCTGTATCGGGTGTCGGTCGCGGAGTGAAATACCTGTCGAACCTCAACCTGATCTTATCGCTTATCTTGTTGTTGATCTTTATCATTTTCGGCTCGTTCATGTTTGCGTTAAGCACATATGGTTCTGCCCTTATCGACTATGTTTTGAACTTTGTGTCGCTCAGCTTTGGTGCTTATGGACCACAATCGGCAGATGCTTTTGCAGCTGCACTTCCAGAAGCTGCTCAGCCGCTGGCGGGTGATCTGATGGCAGGCGCAACAGGCCCATGGGGTAGCTTTGATAGCTTCAAAGACGGCTTAACGGGCGCTGCCGCTGCACTGGATGAAGAAACCCTTGCTGCAGTTTACGAGGCTGGCAACGATGGCCGTCAATTTGGCTGGCAATCCGCTTGGACAGCCTTCTACTGGGCGTGGTGGATCGCGTTTTCTCCGTTTGTTGGCCTGTTTCTAGCACGCATTTCCAAAGGTCGGACTGTGCGCGAGTTTATTGTCGGGTGCGTGTTTGCCCCTGCCCTCGTTTGCTTTGCGTGGATGACCATTCTGGGCGGTACTGCGATTGACCTTGAACTAAGCGGCGCGGCTGCTGGGGCTATCTCGGGCGCATCACAAACCAATCAGTTGTTCGCAACACTTGCGCAAATGATTGATGGTGGCTTGCTTGCGGCAGTGAATGTGATGTGTGTCGTTTTGATCATGACTTTCCTGATCACATCGGCGGACTCCGGGATTCTGATGATGAACACCATCATGTCTGGTGGCAGCCAAGAAACCGGCATCAAGCATCGTATTGTTTGGGGCATTATCCTAACAGCCGTGATCGGAACATTGATCGTTGCTGCGGGTGATAATAATCCGATTGATGCGCTCAAAAACGCGATGATCATCGGGGCATTGCCATTCACGTTTGTGATGGCGTTGATGTGTGTAGCACTGGCCAAAGCGCTGTATCGCGATGGATTGCGTGATCGAAATGCTCAGTCGGACTCAAACGACTGAAACTCGCAATAATGCGAAGGGGGCGCGTTAATTTGCAGCATGCGCGACATTGTCTACTTAAGTTGGGGTAACAAACCAACTTGCAAACTTTGTGGCGCAAATCGCGCCCCCATGCCGCTTGGTCAGACGTGCAAGCACGACTATATCGTATACCCCATTACGTCTGACTTCGCAGCAGATCATCGACGCTGAACGTTCCAAAATTCACCCAATTGACCGCAGCGATTGCGTGGGGCCTTGGGCCTCTCGGTCGATTGGACCGACAAAGACTGGCTTCCATTCGTTTTATTGCAATGCCAAATCCGCGAGCAGTTCCTCGGCGCTGGGCAAGTCCACCTTCGCCTCGCTCTACGACCAGGGTGCTATGCGTTCACGGGCGACAGCCAGCAGAAGCCCTCCGGGTCGGATTCCGGCAGGAGCGGCTACGACTTGCTTCTGGAAGCCAACGGCTTTGAGCGACCTGTTCAAATGAAATCCAATTTTGATGGTGCCAAAACAGCGCGGCAGAACATCAATGTACGTTTGTTGGACAAACCGTCCGGCGGCATTATGCAGCCAAGCACATCTTTGATTCGTTACCCTTCACCCGTTCGATGATGGCAATGGCCGGATTGCGCGCGCGATTGCCGACATGGCATTGGCTCGCTCCGAAGGTATTTCACAGCGTTTCTACAGCATGTCTGCCCAGATCAAGGCTCTCAACCGGATGCTGGATGGGTTTGAGGGCAAGATGACATCATCAAAATAGGCAAAACTGGCGAAATGCTCGCAGGACAGCGCCAATCGCGACATTGCCGCTCTCCTAAAACACGGATTGCTGGATAAAGGCCCGGGCGGTGGGCAGAACACGCATTACGCAATCGTCGGCACCTTTTGGGATGTTGATATTTAGTGGTTTAGCGCGATTTTCTTACACGCCTCGTCAGACGTTGATGTGGATGCGCGCGTATCATACGCTCATTATCAACCAGAACCCCCGCCGCGTTGAACACTTCAGACCACAATTGTTGTGTCAATTTTTCTAGCTCATCCCAGAGACCTGCGGTGCGATTGCCCGTCCATCGCCAGACACGCAGCACCCTCCAGCAGAGCTGTCATATCGGCGAATACCCTTGAGATATCATCGTGAATACTGTCGATATCCGTAGCGCCACACACGTTTGCATAGTAATAAAAGTCCAGCGATTTGCTCGGTGGGGAAAATCGGGAAAGGTCCTCGGGTGTTCTGATTACCCTTGATAGGGTTTGATACACCTCGGCAAAATGCGAAAATCCGGTGAAACGATACCAATCCCGAAACTCATCAGCGCTTGATATTGGCAACGTAATATCATTTCGTTTTGCCAACTTGACAAGAGTCTCGGGTTGAATTGCTCCTTCCAGGTGAACGTGCAGTTCACCTTTTTGAGAGCAGCAATGTCTGTTGGTTGCATATGATTTTCCAAAATAAAGTCTAGCCGTACCAACGGCCCATCTTCACCGAAGCCGCGTCACCAACAAGGCGCGCGAACTCTGCTGGGTCTTGTGTGCCATCGCCGCGCCCGCGGTAATGGTACGGATAAATATACGTCGGCCGGAACGCCGCCACAGCTGACGCCGCCGCCTCGATATCCATGGTAAACGGCAGATTCATACATAGAAATGCAAGATCAACCCCCTCAAGGGCGCGCATTTCAGGGATGTCTTCAGTGTCCCCAGATATGTAAACGCCAAAACCATCGAATCTCAGGACATAGCCGTTGTCACGTCCTTCGGGGTGAAAATTTGTCCGCCCTTCGGTCATGTTATAAGCAGGGATCGCCTCGATCTTGAGCCCGTTGAAATTAGTTGATGCGCCATTGCCAATCGAGCGCGCACGCTCTTTCAGATCGCCAGGAAGCATCCCGAGTACCGCCGGATTGGTAATAATCTGCGTGTTCGCCCCGACCAGTGCGGTCAAAACTGCCGCGTTGAAATGATCACCGTGTTCGTGGGTTACCAGAATAAGATCTGGCGTGGGTAAGCCCGCATAGTCTGGGGCATCCCCGACTGGATCGCAGTAAATCGTCCCCACGGGGGTTTCCATTACAAAGGACGCGTGGCTGATAGGATGCACGGTGATATTGCCGCCCGGAGTGGTAAACATGTTACCAGTATGAGACGCTGCGTGCGCGCTGTAGGGCAAAAAGATAATCGCGCTGGCGCTTTGGGCTAGAAAAATGCGGCGTGTAGACTTCATGGTATTCTCCTCATTTGCGTTGGTCAGATTGTCGTATTGTCCTGCAACTCATCAGGACAATGGAACAGAGGTTCAGGAATATTGCTCCAATAACTCTGCGCGACCTCTGCGCCTCCGTCTACCGTACTCACACCCAGAACACGCAATTTTTACCAGCTCAAACGCCCCACTATCGCCTCACAGTTTGGGATTCTGTACAGCGGCGCTCTGTATTTAGGGAGAATAGCAATTACCGCAGCAAACATTTCCTCAACTTCCAACCGATGCCCTTCCGTGAAGAAAGCTGACGTGGCACAATCGGTATTGTCGGCCCATAGTAGGCAATGGATATCCGTAAATCTTGCCATTTACCGTCAAAATTTTTTGATCACCTTTGTCTGACGTTGGTCCTTGGCGGCTCTTTTGCTAACAGAGTTCTTCAGTCGCGCATAAAACCCACTGGCGTGAATGGCATCTTTGACCATGTCGACAGATTTAACCGTTGGATGCGCCGCGAGATCATCCATTCCACCTTCACGAAACGTATTTGCTCCAGCATAAGTCCTCAAATTTGAGCGATGACGTCCATTTTTTTCAAGACACAATTGTTGATATACTTTTACTTGCCTGATTTAGACGCAAACACCAATTCGTGTTGGGAGCGATAAAAGCTACCATGCTTGCGTTGATTTCAGCCCACACACAAAGGTTTTTCAGCTCAACGCACACACCCGCGGGGATCATCACTCCACCCTTCCAGTACAGGCTTAAAGCAGCGATAGAGCCTTTCGAAAAGCCGTTTTTTTAGGTGCGATACGAATGGAATTGGTGATTGCTGAATAGGTAATATTTCATGAATCTGCCTTTTCCATCACCCAAAAAGTTAGGCAGAAATTCAAAGTCGTTCAAACTAGTAAACTTAGCCCAGAAATAACCTTGGTGCCAAAAATATCAAAATGCCAATTGATTTTTATTAATACTATTGTAGTATTAATAGACTCGACGAGGGTAGGGAGAAAAACTCCCATTCGCTTTAGGAGTTGAAAAATGAAATATCTGGGAGGATAAATTGATGAAAGTTAAGACAATTTTATTAGGTGCAGCGGTCGCATCCGGTTTGTTTGCTGCATCTGTGTCAGCGCAAACAATTGGTTTTTCGCAAGTTGGTTCTGAGGGCGACTGGCGTCCTGCGTTTTCGGCAGACATGCAATCAACCGCCGAAGAAATGGGTATCGAATTGAAATTCGCCAATGCGCAAGGCCGTCAGGAAGACCAATTGCGCGCCGTTCGGGCATTTATTGCACAGCAGGTTGATGCGATCATCATTGCGCCAGTTGTGGTAACCGGTTGGGATCAAGTTTTGCAGGAAGCCAAAGATGCCGGCATTCCGGTGTTTCTTGCTGACCGTGACGTCGAAGTCGATGATCCGTCGCTTTTTGTCACACGCATTTCAGCCGACTTTAACCTTGAGGGTCGTTTGGCCGCCGCTTGGCTTGCAGCAGAAAGCCGGGGCGGTTGTAACATCGTTGAACTGCAAGGAACCGTTGGTTCGGCACCGGCAATTGAACGCAACAGCGGCTTTATGGCAGTGATTGACCAGTTCCCTGCGATGGAAATCGTGGCGACCCAAAGTGGCGAATTCACCACCGAGGGCGGCAAACGGGTGATGGAGGCATTCATCAAATCGACCGACAATCTTGACGGTATTTGTGCTGTTTTCGCCCATAACGACAACATGCAGCTTGGCGCGATTCAGGCCATGAAAGAAGCAGGGCTTAACCCCGGTCAAGACGTGCTGATGATTTCGGTGGACTATGTTCCTGCTATCATCACCGCGATTGAAGCCGGTGAAGCCAACGCTTCGGTTGAGCTGCGCTCGGCCATTGGTCAGTTCATCTATCCTGTTGTTTTGGAATACCTTGCCAACCCGACAGAGCTGGAAAAATGGATCGTTATTCCATCTGACCTGCACACTGCACATTAATTCTGTGTAATGGAAAATCCGGATGTCTTGCCATGTGATGTGGCAGGACATCCAATTCCAAAGTTCCATATGCCGGAAAATATCGGCAGCGCAAAAGGGTTGAACATGACAGGTCTGGGGTCTCCGCGGGTAGAACTGCGAAATATTCACAAATCATTTCCGGGCGTGGTTGCGCTTGATGATGTTAATTTAAGTTTTCAACCCGGACGTGTTCACGCCTTGCTTGGCGAAAATGGCGCGGGTAAATCAACACTTATCAAAGTGCTATCTGGCGCGTTGGCCATGGACAGCGGCCAGATATTTCTGGATGGCCAGCTTGTTGATGTGACATCAACAACGGCGGCGCAGGCGATGGGAATTAGCACTGTGTTTCAGGAAGTGAACCTGATTCCCGCGATGTCGGTTGTCAAAAATATGGCGCTGGCACGTAACAACGGCCGGTACGGATTTATCTCATGGAAACGCGCCCGCAAAGACGCTACGGACCGGTTAAAACGCCTGAGGCTAGATATCGACATTGAACGTCCAGTTGGGTCATATTCCGTAGCAATTCAACAGCTTATCGCTATTTCACGGGCGTTGGAAGATAACACAAGTATTCTGGTTCTGGACGAACCAACCGCCAGCCTTGATGCCAAGGAAACCGCATCACTGTTCGCCGTCATAAACGAACTGAAATCAAATGGCATTGCCATCGTTTTTATTACCCATTTTCTGGATCAAGTTTTTGACATCAGCGACGATGTATCGATTTTGCGCAACGGTCAGCTGGTCAGCACCGACCAAATCAAAGATCTGACCCGCCAAGATGTGATCACCCAAATGATTGGCCGAGAGCTGGACGAGGCCGAGCACACCGCCGCCGATAAATCGAATTTCACCGCGGGCAAAGACATGTTGGTCGCGAAGGGCCTTGGCCGACACCGAACATTAGCACCGTTTGACCTAACCTTGCGCGCCGGAGAAGTCGTCGGACTGGCCGGTTTACTGGGCTCGGGCCGTACAGAAATGGTCAAACTGGTGTTTGGGGCCATTCAGGCCGACGCGGGATCTATCGAAATAGACGGCGTGAAAATGCCGAAGATTTCTCCGCAAAAGTCATTGCGCGCGGGAATTGCCTTTTGCCCCGAAGATCGCAAAGCCGAAGGTCTGATCGGCGAGCTAAGCATCCGCGAAAACATCATGCTCAGCATGCAAGCCAAACGCGGCTGGTTAAAACGTGTGTCCAGAAAAGAACAAGAAAAACTTGCAGAAGAAATGATCAAGGCGTTGGCCATTGCCACGCCCGACGCCGAAAAACCTGTTGGGCAACTTTCAGGGGGCAACCAGCAAAAGGTTGTGTTGGCGCGCTCACTGGCCTCAACCCCCCGCATTTTGTTGCTTGATGAACCGACGCGCGGCATCGACGTGGGCGCGCATGCTGAAATCATTGCCCTGATCAGACGATTATGCGCGGACGGCATGGCGCTGCTTGTTGCCTCGTCCGAACTTGACGAGATCGTCGCCGCCGCTGACCGCGTGGTGGTGATGCGCGACCGACATAAAATCGGCGAAATCGACGGGAAAGAAATCACCCGCGACAACATTATTCAAATGATTGCGAGCCAGTAATGTCAGACATAAGTCAAAACAACACCAGCATGGGCTGGTTTTCGGCCATCATCAGGCACCGTTCAACATGGCCCATTGTAGCCCTGTGCGTGATCTTGATTGTTGACGGGTTTATCTCGCCTAATTTTTACGAAATCCGCATTGTGCAGGGCCGTCTGTTCGGTAATCTGATTGATATCATGTATCGCGCAGTGCCCACAGCCCTTGTGGCCATCGGCATGGCGCTGGTGATCGGTACCAAAGGCATTGATCTGTCTGTCGGGTCGATCATTGCCATTTGTGGCGCGGTGATTTCATGGCGCATCCACGCCGGAGACACACATTTTGTGATTTTGCTATATGCTCTGGGGGCTGGCGTTATGTGCGGCGTCTGGAATGGGATTCTGGTTGCGGGCATGGGTATTCAGCCGATCATCGCCACCCTTATCCTGATGGTTTCAGGACGCGGTGTCGGGTTGCTGATCAACTCACTTTATGGCGGCACAAATCCCAGCTTTGAGAGCCCCTTGCTGCAAGGCCTTAGCACCGGACATATCTGGCTGATCCCGACCCGGTTATTTGTGGCCGCAGCGGTATTTCTGGGCATCTGGCTGCTGATCAGACGCACCGCCCTTGGTTTGTTCATCGAGGCCGTCGGCGGCAACGCGTCATCGGCCAACATTGCCGGTGTGAACGCACGTTTCATCACCTTTCTGGCCTATGTCATCTGTGGGTTATGCGCCGGCTGGGCTGGCGTCATTATGACGGCTGACATTCATACGTCTGACCCGATCAGCGTGGCGATGTACATTGAACTGGATGCAATTCTGGCGGTGGTTATCGGCGGGGCATCATTGGCCGGCGGGCGCATTTACCTTGGCATGACCATCATCGGCGCATTGATCATTCAGGCCCTAACAACATCGATTCTGATCAGCGGTTTGCGACCCGAATACAACCTTGTTGTCAAAGCTGTGGTTGTCCTGTTCGTCCTTCTTTTACAATCGGCCAACGCCCGACAAGCGATCGCCACAATCTTTTCGAGGCTAAAACGATGAACCAGAAATACTGGCCACTATTGGCAACCATTACCGTTTTCATTGCCCTGTTTGTCATCGGAGGCTCGATGTACAACAATTTTCTGTCGACACTGGTTCTGGGGCATATTCTGGCGGATAACGCCTTTATCATCATTGCCGCCATTGGTACCACATTTGTCATTCTGTCTGGCGGCATTGACCTGTCAGTCGGGTCGATGATTGCCTTTGTCGGCGTGGTCATGGCGGTGCTGGACAGCGCTGGATGGCACCCGTTGGTCACCATTGCCATGATGCTGGCCTTTGGGTTCCTGTTCGGGGCATTTCAGGGATTCATCATTGATTATTGCAAGATCCAACCCTTTATCATGACCCTTGCCGGCCTGTTTATCCTGCGCGGTGGCTGTTTCATGGTGACACTGGATTCGGTGCCGATCAAACACCCGTTTGTGAAAATGATGGCCTCGACGCGTGTACCACTGCCGGGCGGCGGGTTTTTGACCACCGGGGCAATGGTGATGCTGGCCAGTCTGGTGATCGCCATTATCATTGCGCATTACACCCGCTTTGGCTCGAACGTCTATGCCATCGGTGGAGACCGCGAATCTGCGCGGCTGATGGGCGTACCAACCCGAAAAACCACGGTATTGACCTATGCGACAGGGGGTATTTACGCCGCCCTTGCAGGGGTGGTTTACGCGCTTTATACCTCGTCGGGGTATCCGCTGGCGGCAACGGGTGCTGAACTGAACGCCATCGCAGCGGTTGTGCTTGGCGGCACATTACTTACCGGCGGCGTTGGTCTGGTGGCCGGAACTTTGTTTGGCGGCATGATCCTTGGATTGATCTCGACTTTAATTATCTTTCATGGTTCGCTAAACAGCGCTTGGATCATGATTAGCAGCGGCATACTGCTGTTTGTCTTTATTGTGATGCACCGTTTCTTGATTGGATCATTCGGACGTCAAAAACTGTCCTGAATATGATGAAAGGTTGTTATGTCGACACTCGACAAACTGACGAAAAATCTTGGAAACTCAGGCGTCGATACCGATGCGGTAAGATTTTCCGATTTGGATATGGCTAGCGCAAGCCCATTGCAGGTCGTAAATTTGGTAGGGCGCGAAATCGTGCGCGGTAAATTCGCGCCCGGTTCACGGCTGCCCAATGAAGCAACCATGCGCGAACGATATTCGGTCTCCCGAACCGCCCTGCGCGAAGCATACAGCAAACTTGCGGCAAAAGGCCTGATAAAAGCGCGTCCGAAAATTGGCACACATGTACGCCCGCAATCGGACTGGAACATGTTAGACCCCGAAGTTCTGACATGGCACCTGCAAACCATGCCCACCGATACGATGGCCAAGGATCTTTTTGCCCTGCGGCGCATGGTTGAACCCCCTGCCGCCGCATTGGCCGCCAAAATGCGCAGCGACGAGTCCTTGGCAGCCATTGCCAGCGCCTATAACGATATGAAGGCATGTAGTGAGGGTGAAAGCGATCTGATCGACGCCGATTTCCGGTTCCATGTTGCTATTCTGACTGCCACAGAAAACCATTTCATCGGGGCGTTCAGCGCCTTGATTCAGGCGGCGATGCTTAGCACCTTCCGCTTAAGCTGGCGCGGCGCGGCGCAGGTCCAGTATGCGCGAATCATTCAACACGAAACCGTTTTGGATGCCATTCGGGACCAGAAACCTGGTCTCGCCCGAGAACGCATGGAAACCTTGCTGGACGATTCAATCCGCGATGTGCTGGGCGCACTCAGCAATGATGCAAAAACCTAACTTAGGGCCGCGATGTCTCGATCATAGGCCGCCACAAGGGTATTTGCCCGTTTTTGAATATCATCAAGGCTAAGAATTGGCGTGTAAAGGCCACTGCCAATGCCAAACCCTGTGACGCCCGCCTTAAGCCAGGTCGCAAAATTATCGGGGCCAACCCCGCCAACGGCATAGATTTTCACATCGGTTGGCAACACAGCTTTGAACGCTTTTATGCCCTCGGGGCCTATGCAAAATGACGGAAATATCTTCAAGCCGTCCGCCCCGGCATCCAGCGCTGCGAAACACTCGGTTGGGGTGAATACACCAGGGTACGACCTTAAGCCCTTAGCCTTGGTGAAGCTGATAACATCGGGATTACAATTAGGCGAAACGATCATCTGCCCTCCGACATCGGCGATCCTTTGAACATCATCAATGTTCAAAACGGTGCCCGCCCCGATCAACGTGTGTTGTCCGAAACGAGTGGCCATAATCTCAATGCTTTTGAACGGGTCAGGCGAATTTAGCGGCACCTCGATAATCCCGATGCCGCACTCAATCAGAACTTCACAAACGGAGCCGATATCAGCTGGTTCAACACCGCGCAGGATGGCAATAATATCTCGGGGCATATTTGTGTCCTTATTTTCAGGAATTATGATCGGCACCACGGCCATTTTCTTCAAGCATTGCCATTGCGGCACATAGGCCCGCCAGAACCAAGGTGTCTCCGCTTTCGATTGTCGCGTGGCACCCAATGTGGCTAAGCGCTGTTTGATAGGCACGTGCCAGAGCTTGATCGCCGATCAGCACAACCTTTTTGTCCTGCCAATAGGGCCGCACGGCACCAAGTTCAGCGCCGATCAAATGCCCCGATAGTTGAGACCGCGCCGCAATGGGCGACAGGCCTGCAAGCAAGGCTGCGGCCCGCAGCTCAAACATCTGCGCTGTGGGTTTTTGACTGCCATTAAGCCCCGTGATAAACGCGGTATCATCCCAGCCCTTGGCCCCGATAACATGCTGTAATACCGAGGATTTTGACAGAAGATTGAATATCTCTCCGGTCATGAAAGTCTGAAAACGACGGATGGCACCATCGGCGACTTCCACCCATTTTGTGTGTGTCCCCGGCAAACATATTGCGCCGGAAAAACCCGGGTTCTGGGCCAAAAAACCAACAATCTGGGTTTCTTCGCCGCGCATTACATCTGCGGGTGACAGTTGTTTTATGCCGGGAATA
>JAESRG010000095.1 GCA_016764785.1 Paracoccaceae bacterium | reverse complement strand
CGTTTTGGGATTGAATATACATAATGCCAGCCGCAATCACTGGCGCAGAGGCCGCACCGCCTGGAATATTGGCCGAATATGTCTCAGCGCCGCTGACCGGATCAAAGGCGCGCAACTGGCCATCAGTTCCGGCAACGAACACTTGCCCACCCGCAACAATCGGCCCGTGATGCACGATAAAGCCTTTGTGTTTTTTCGGATTACGGTATTCCGGCAGTTGCACAGCCCAGATCACAGTGCCCGTGCTGGCGTCAATCCGCATCAACCGCGCCCGGTCTGTGACCGTAAACAACGACCCGCCGATCACTGCGGCAGGGCTTAACGACCCTTCGGCCACCGACCAGTTCTGATTGCCGTTGGTTAAGGTTATCGAGGCTGTCTGTCCGCCTTGATTGGCCAGATACACGCGCCCATTAAGGATTACAGGGTCGCCAGTAATTTCGCCAATAGTGCCGCGTGTTGTCGACAAGCGTGTGGTGTTCACATCTGCCCGCCAGCGCACAGTGCCAACCGTTGTAGCCGCAAAGATCTGCCCTGAACTAAACGGCAAGATAACGGTTGAGCCATTCACAGCCGGGCTGGCACCGCCCAGAATGCCAGCATTTGTTGCATGAGGACCACGAATTTCCCACTGCAATGCACCGGTCGCTGCGTTAAGCGCATGGGCTACATCATCGCGGGACACAAAATAGACCTGACCATCCGCAACCGTGGGTGCTGACCGGATCGGCGCGTCAAATGCATAGCGCCACCGCACCGCGCCATTTTCAGTGGACAGCGCCAACATTTCGCCAAAGCCGCTGCCAACAAACAATGTATCATTTGCAATCGCCAAGCCGCCACCAAAACCATCAGCACCGCTTTTTTCCAGCAATGGCAACAGTTCAGTCGACCATATCAACCCGCCGCTGTCAGCAGACATCGCCCGAACAACGCTACCCGCGTCCAACGTGTAAACCACGCCATTGGCGATTACCGGGTCCGAGGTAATGCGCGAACGGTCAGAATTTCCACGACCAATATTGACCGACCAGCGCAGTGACGGCGCAGCCGACAGTGCCAAATGCGGCACAACATGACTAGCACCATAGCTTTTCTGCAGCCAATTTGCATCGCTAATCGGTGTTCCAAGCGAGATGGCAGCTGCAGCGTTCTGCACCACAACATTTTCCTGAGGGCGGATAGAGTGCCGCTCACCGGGTAAAATCGTATCGCGTTCTTTGCACCCAGCCAGCGCAATCATCGCGATGACCACAAGGCCGATATTCCGCAATCCGGTTTTTTTCACTGCAAAAATACTCATACCCTGCCCCTTGTTACCCGTCGGTGCTGTTGCCAGCCAGATCTCCGCCTAAACTAATCGTCAGCTGTTGAGCGCGATTTTCCAACCCGTCCGAAACGGTCTCGTCAGCCAAAATCATCGCCAAATCATCTAGTGCCGTGTCGATTTTACCATCACGGATATTCTGTAACGCGCGTTGCTCAATCGCAAGCAAGCGATACGGCGCGGTTTCGAGCGTCAGATTAGCAATAACCTGTGCCCGTTCATCCGCGTCCATATCAGACGCCGACAACATCAGAATTTTCAGCCAAGCCAGATCGGTGTAAAGATCAGAAAGATCAGCATCGTTTGCGACCAGTTGCAAAGCCGCAACAGCCGCCGGAATGTCGTCATTATCAGCCAGTATCGCCGATTGCTGAAACCGGGCCAACACAGCCGCTGGCGTATCGCCATTTGTGATTGTCACCAACCCGTCGGCATGATTTGCCGTTAACGCGGTGCGCATAATGTCACCGTTCAACTGCGCCCGTTTTTGCTGATTGCTTTTGTTTAGTTCGTTATAGGCCGTGCCGCCAACAATCCCGATCACGATCAATATCAGCACCCAAGAATATTTCTTGAATAGCTTGAACAGGTTGTCGCGACGCACCTCGTCGGTGACTTCTTCAATAAAGGAATCGGTTTCGCTCACTGCATTTCTCCATAACGTTGCGCGCGGACTGTATCGTCTTGAGATTGCGGATGCAAAGACAAAGGCTGCCCAGCGCGGAAATACGCCATTTTCTGCCCCAAAATCAATATTGATTCTTTTTTTGCTCGCATCTTGTTGATAGCATGACGAAGACTTACCTAAACGGCCAACATGACCATAATATTGCCCATAAGGGCAAACGGGGAGCCTGATGCGAATAATTCATGTTTTAACTGCGTTGCTTGTGGCAATGTTTATCTATGCCATGATCATGGAGCGGGATCGGCTGCTCGCTTTTGCCGGGGCCGAGCCCAAAACCGAACAGGCTGATGAAACGGCGCTTGATGGCGTTGTTGAAAACCCCGCAGTGTCGGTCGTTGCCATGCATTCGATTGCCCAGCAAGTGCGCTCGGGGATCGTGCTGCGCGGCCAAACCGAAGCCGCCCGTCGCGTTGATGTGCGATCAGAAACATCGGGCCGCATGGTCTCTGAACCCCTTCGCCGTGGGGCGCTGGTGGAAACCGGCCAAATACTGTGCGAACTTGACGCCGGTACGCTGGAGGCCCAGTTGGCCGAGGCAAAAGCCCGTCAAGCCGAGGCCGAAGCCAACTTTAACGTTGCCACACAGCTTGCTGAACGCGGTTTCGGGGCCGAGAACAGCGCAATTTCTGCGGCTGCGGGGCTTGAAGCTGCCCATGCACGGGTTTTGGGGGTCGAGCGGGTGATGACCCAGCTGGTTATTACCGCGCCTTTTGCCGGCATTCTTGAATCCGACACAACTGAAATCGGCAGCCTGCTACAACCGGGCGGGCTTTGTGCAACGGTAATTGCACTGGATACTATCAAACTGGTTGGTTATGTGCCCGAACTTGACGTGGTCCGGCTTGAGGTAGGTCAGACCGCCGGTGCGCGGCTAATTTCTGGGCGGCAGGTGGTGGGTCAGGTTTCGTTTATCTCGCGCTCGGCTGATCCGCTAACCCGCACTTTCCGGCTTGAGGTCAATATTGACAACGCTGACCTGAGCATTCGCGACGGTCAAACTGCCGAAATCCTGATCGAAACCGCCGGAGAAACCGCACATCTGTTACCGCAACATGTTCTGACCTTAAACAACGAGGGCGATCTAGGGGTGCGTACCGCCGTTAATGGCGTTGCCAAATTTGTTTCGGTACGAATTGTACGCGACGTTCCGGAAGGTTTCTGGCTGTCCGGCTTGCCAAACGAGGTTGACGTCATTGTCGTTGGCCAGGAATACGTCACCGACGGTCGCGCCATCGACGTAACGCTTCAGGAAGCTGAATAACATGATCGGCATCGTAGATTGGGCCATCGACCGCGCTCGCATGATTCTTGCGTTCATCGTCATGTCGATCGTGGCTGGCGGGTTTGCCTATTCAACGCTGCCTAAAGAAGGAGCGCCGGATATCGACATTCCGGCGTTGTTCGTTTCAGTCGTCTACCCCGGTATTTCTGCCGAAGACGCCGAACGACTTTTGGTTAAGCCGCTTGAGAATGCATTAAGCGATGCGTCTGGTCTTGAAACCATGTCCTCCACCGCAGCCGAGGGGTATGGTGGCGTGGCGCTTGAATTCGGGTTCGACTGGGACAGAGAAGCCACGCTGGCAGATGTTCGTGCCAAGGTGAACCAGGCCGAGGGCAACCTGCCCGACGGCATCGGCTCAATCACTATCAACGAGATCAACTTTTCCGAATTCCCGATTATCATTCTGGCCTTGTCCGGCGCGGTGCCCGAACGCACATTGCTGCAAGTTGCCAAAGACCTGCAATCTGAAATCGAGGGCATGGGTGAGGTGCTGGAGGTCGGCATTGCCGGTCAGCGCGACGAAATGCTGGAAGTCATTATCGACCCGCTAAAGCTGGAGGCCTATAACGTCACCGCTGGTGAGCTTATCGCCGCAGTGAACAACAACAACCGTCTGATCGCAGCCGGTGAGGTTCAGGTCGGATCAGGTGCCTATGCCATTAAAATTCCGTCGGCTTTTGATGATCCGCAAGATATCTATGACCTGCCGGTAAAACGTAACGGCGACCGGATGATCACCATCGGCGACATCGCAGACATTCGCCTAACGTTCGAAGACCGCCAAGGCACCGCCCGCTTTAACGGCAACGACACGGTCGCCCTGCAAATCATTAAACGCAAAGGCGCGAACCTGATCGACACCGTGGCCTTGGTGCGCGAGGTTGTCGCCGCACATATCGAAGATTGGCCGGAAGAGCTGAAACAAGCAGTTGAAGTGAACTTCAGCCTTGATAGTTCCGCCGAAGTGCAAGGCATGGTTGACCAATTGCTGGCCTCGGTCCTGACCGCGATCGCGCTGGTAATGATCGTTGTGCTGGCGTCACTCGGCATTCGGTCTAGCTTGCTGGTCGGGTTTGCGATTCCGACCTCGTTCCTGCTGACATTTGCCATTTTGTCGGTCATGGGCATTTCAATTTCCAACATCGTGATGTTTGGCCTTATTTTGGCGGTTGGTATGCTAGTAGACGGGGCCATTGTGGTGGTCGAATATGCCGATAAAAAAGTGCAAGAAGGCATCGGCCCGATGCGCGCCTACGGCATGGCCGCAAAACGCATGTTCTGGCCGATTGTATCGTCAACTGCGACCACACTTTGTGCCTTCCTTCCGTTCCTGTTCTGGCCCGGTATCGCTGGACAGTTCATGAGCAAACTACCGGTTACCATCATCATTGTGCTGTCCTCGTCACTGCTGGTGGCACTGGTATATCTGCCGGTTGTAGGGGGCGTTGCGGGGCGTATCTCGCGGACAATGCAGAACAGCTCGGAGGCGATGCATCGCCAGCTGAGCTTTGTAATTCGTTTTGCGCTGACCGTTGGGGCGGCCGTGATCGCCTATAAAGGTGTCATGATCGCCCTGAGCCAAAGTATTGCCATTGGCGGCGCGGTGTTTACGGTTGGGGCGCTGCTGCTGTCTGTTTTCATCGGCAGCCTAAAACCTGTCAAACGTGATAAAGTCGAAAAAGCCGGTTACAAACGCAGCCCGTTTGGCCGCTTTATCCATTTTATCTCGGGCAATCCCGTTATGCCGCTGGTCACCATTGGCGCCGTCTTGTTGATGGTGGTATTTGTGTTCAACCTTTATGGCGAAAAAGGCAAAGGCTTCGAATTTTTCGTAGAGACTGAACCCGAGCGCGCTGTGGCTTATGTCCGCGCGCGGGGCAACTTGTCGCTTGACGAAAAAGACCGCCTTGTCCGTTTGGCCGAGGATGCCATCGCCGGTGTTGACGGCGTGGCATATGTGTTCGCCTTTGCCGGATCGGGCGGGCTGAACACCAATAATGGCGGCGCGGTCAAACCCATCGATACCATTGGCGAAATCCAGATTGAGCTATCGCCATGGGACGAACGCGCCCCCGGTAAGGAGATTTTGGCCACCATCGACAGCCGTCTCGCGGCCATCCCCGGCGTACGCGCCCAGATTGTTGAGCAATCCCAAGGCCCGGCTAGTGGTGCGGCGATCTTCCTGCGGGTCAAAGGCGCCAACTGGGACGACCTGCTTGAAGCCACGGGGTATATTCGCGACCATTTTGATAGCCTCAATGGTCTGATTGACCAGGAAGACACCCGCCCCCTGCCCGGCATCGACTGGCAGCTTGACGTTGACGTTGAACAAGCAGGACGGTTCGGCACTGACGTCGCCAGCATTGGCGGCATGGTGCAGCTTGTGACCCGAGGATTAACGCTGGGCACAGTGCGCACCGATACCTCGGACGAGGAAATCGACATTCGGGTGCGCTTTCCCGAAGAACACCGGATGTTAAGCACGCTCGACACGCTGCGGGTTCGTACCTCACAAGCCTTGGTGCCGCTATCCAACTTTGTCACGCGCTCTCCTGTGCCAAAACTGGGGCAAATCAATCGCATTGACCAAGAACGATATTTCAACGTCACCGCCGGTGTGGCTGATGGCGTCAATGCCAACGAGCGCATTGAGCGGCTGACTGAATGGCTGGAAACCGAAGCCGAACTGCCCCAAAATATTGAGTGGGAATTCACTGGCGACAGCGAAGAACAAGCCGAAACCGCTGCCTTTCTTGGCGGTGCGTTCATGGGCGCGATGGGCCTGATGTTTGTTATTCTGTTGGCGCAGTTCAATTCGTTCTATCACTCGATTTTGGTGCTGGTTGCCGTGGTTCTGTCGACCACCGGCGTGCTGATCGGCATGATGGTGATGGGCCAGACATTCAGCTTTATCATGACCGGCACGGGGATCGTGGCGCTCGCGGGAATTGTGGTGAACAATAACATTGTGCTGATTGATACCTATCAGGAATTCTCGCGGTACCTGCCCAAACTTGAGGCCATCACCCGCACAGCCGAGGCCCGTATTCGGCCAGTGCTGCTGACCACCATCACCACGATGGCCGGTCTGGCCCCGATGATGTTTGGCCTGTCGATTGATTTTATCAATGGCGGCTATACCATCGACGCGCCGACGGCGCTGTGGTGGAAACAGCTTGCGACTGCTGTGGTGTTTGGCCTTGGCCTGTCAACCGTGCTGACCCTGATTGTAACGCCCGCCCTGCTGTCGTTACCTGTGTGGATATCCGCAGGGGCCTATAACGGCCTCTTTGGTCTGCGCGGGATGCTGGGGGGCAAAGGCAACCGCATTCGTGCGGATCGAAAGTTGCGGAAAAACGCCAAGCGGTCAAAGCCGGAAGATATCATTTGGGATTAACGGTGGGTGCAAGCACCCACCCTACGGCTTTATTCTCACCATTTCCACGCTAGGTAGAATACGGCCAGCATTGCCAATATCTCGACACTGCCAAAGTAATAGTACGAGACCGGTGCGCCGCCGAAGATCACATAGATGATGCTGACAGGTAGCGCGACAAAGTTCGCAATGCGGTTGGCGCGCCGCGTTAAGATTTGCGCCAGCAACACCATCCAGATGGTTGAGAGGATAATCCTCTGGTCCTGAACCGGTTTGAGGGATTTGTAGGTGACATAATAGGTGTCTCCTGATTGGGTTTAGGTTGCCTTGCCCTGGAACTAACCCATACGCATATTGCACACCAGCCGGCGTATCCGGCTGGTTTATAACCTTTTGGCTGATGCGTTTCGTTAAAAGCGGACTGTCTCAGACGACTTCAGACGATATCATATCTGCCTGTTGACGCCGCCACATGCTGGCATAACGCCCGTTCAGGGCTAACAGCTCCTCGTGGGTGCCTTCCTCGGTCACGTGGCCCTTTTCAAGCACCACAATGCGGTCGGCATGCACCACCGTCGACAGTCGATGCGCAATGGTAATAACGCTGCGGCCATGCCCCATTTGTTTGAGGCTTTCCAGAATGCCCTGCTCGGTTTCACTGTCGAGCGCTGATGTTGCCTCGTCCAGCAACAAGATCGGTGGATTTTTAAGCAAGGTCCGCGCAATACCAACCCGTTGTTTTTCGCCGCCCGACAGTTTCAGGCCGCGTTCACCAACTTGGGTGTCGAACCCTTCGGGCAATTCCATAATGAAATCATAAATTTGCGCGGCTTTTGCGGCATCGGTCATGTCTTCATAGCTGGCCTCAGGGCGGCCATATGCAATGTTATAGCCAATGGTATCGTTAAACAAAACGGTGTCCTGCGGGACCACGCCGATTTGTGCGCGCAGTGATTTCTGCGTGATGTCACGCACGTCTTGCCCGTCAATTTTCAGACTACCTGCGTTCACATCATAAAACCGAAATAACAACCGCCCGATGGTTGATTTTCCTGAGCCAGACGGCCCGACAACCGCGATTGTCTGCCCTGCCCCAACCTTAAGGTTCAGGGTGTGCAAAATGGTGCGATTTGATTCATATGAAAAATTGACCGCGCTGAATTCGACCTCGCCGCCGGTGATGACCAGCGGTTTTGCGTCGGGTTTATCCTGAATTTCGGCAGGTTGGCCCAACAGGGCAAACATCTCGCCCATGTCAACCAACGCCTGTCTGATCTCGCGGTAAACCGAGCCCAAAAAATTCAACGGCATCACCAGTTGGATCATATAGGTGTTTACCCCGACAAATTCGCCAACCGTCAAGGTACCATCCTGCACACCGTTCGCCGCCATAACCATGACAATAACCAAGCCAGTGGTGATCAGCAGTGATTGGCCAAAATTCAAGAATGCCAACGAGTAATTGGTTTGCAGCGCCGCTTGTTCATAGCTGCGCATAGACACGTCATACCGCGCGGCCTCACGATCTTCGGCGCTAAAATATTTCACGGTTTCAAAGTTCAGCAGACTGTCGATGGCTTTTTGGTTCGCGTCAGTGTCAGCCTTGTTCATCTTGCGTCGGATCGCCACCCGCCATTCGGTCACCTTGAAGGTAAAAACCACGTAAATAAAGATGGTCACCGTGATTACGGCCAGATACCGCACGTCAAAAATCACCACAAAAATGATGCCGACCATGATCAGTTCAAGAATAAGCGGCCCGATTGAAAACAGCATAAACCGCAGCAAAAACTCAACACCTTTGACGCCACGTTCAATGATCCGTGACAGACCGCCGGTTTTGCGTTGCAGATGATACCGCAAGCTAAGCGCGTGAATATGTTCAAAGGTTTCCAATGCTAGTTTGCGCAACGCCCGCTGCCCGACACGGGCAAAAATGGCATCCCGCAATTGGTTGAACCCCACGCCCATTAGACGCACCAAGCCATACCCGACCACCAGCCCGCCAGCGGCAAGGCCCAGCAATGTACCTGCATCAGCATCCGCCGCGTTAGGTGTCAGATAGTCAACCGCAGCAATGAAAAAGAACGGTGTCATCACTGTCGCAATTTTACCCATTGCCAAGGCGATCATCGACAAAACAACCCGCAGCTTGATGGCAAAGTTACCCTTTGGCCACAAATACGGCATGACCCGTTGAATTGTTTTCCAACCCGATTGGGTCTCGTCTAGGTTTTCGGATTCCGTGCTCATGGTACTGCCCCTGATAATCTTTCGACATCAAATAAGCACTCAATGGCCAAATCACCAGACCTGCGAAAACTTTATTCGTCGGTCCGCGGAATTGAGAATACCTGACCGGGGTAGATCAGGTTCGGATCACGAATGGCATCCTTGTTGGCAGAAAATATCTGGGTGTAATAGTCACCATCGCCGTAGGCCTCGGTTGCCATCAACCAAAGCGTATTGCCAGGCTGCACAATCACGCGCGCGCCTTGGGCGAACTCCCTTAGTGCCAAAGCTTCGGGGAATTCGCGCTGAAACGGCGTTTCCACACGACTGCTTACCGTGCCTTCGGGCGAAATTTCGTCAACGCGCAGTACATAGCGGCCAGCTTCCAGACCAGAAAATGAAATATCCCATGACCCGCTTTCGCTAATGCCGGTTGCCCCGATCAACACCCCGTCAGCATATACGCGGGCGCGGCTGTTTGGGTGGCCGCGCCCAACCAGAACCACGTCTCCGTCGGGGTTATAGCTGATAGAATCGAGACTGATATTATCGGGCACAGACAGGCCCGAGGGTTGAATTATTTTGACTGTTTCCTGTGTTGCCAGAACCACGATTGGTGTTGCATTCTGCGTATCGTCCATCGGCGGAAGAATGATCACTTCGGCCTGCGAGGTGACGCCCACATTACGGGTAATAGACTGATCCAACACGATATTATCTGGTTGAACAATCGGAGCCGTCAGAAAAGCGACAAATTCACCGCGCGCATTAGCGGTGGTTTCAGCCACGATTTCTCCGGCGGAAATAATAGTGACAACCGCATTGGGTTCCGCCTGTCCTGCCACCAGTGTGGAGCCAGCAGAATCAACCCGCACAATATCAAATGTAGGGGGCAACATGTCGGTATTTGGTGCGGCGTCAGCTGGCATGGCCGCCTGTAACGACAATGTGGTAGCACTAAATACTTGCGGCGGCGTGGCAATGGTGTTGAGCGCAACCGGCGTGTCCGGCTGCTGAACGTTTTGAGGGGATTCCGGTTGCATCGCAACAATCGGGGGAGATTCGTCGAGGATGTTTGATCTGGCCGCTGGCATTGGCGCGCTCATATCCTCAGGCGCGGTTTGGGCTTCAGCCGTTATTTCCGGGTCAGACATGTTTTCTTGCCCTGTGCTGGTGTCGGGCTCCAGAGCGGTTTCAACTCTCTTGGTCGGGTCTTGCTCGGGTTCTGCTACGGGCTCCGGCTGAGTATCGGGACTAACCGATCGTTCTGTGGCGGGATCGGGCGTTTCCAGCTCTAATATCTCCGGCGCCTCGAAAACGGGGGGGGCGAGAATTTGCAGGGTCTCTCCGGCCACGACCGGCGCGTCTTGTTGATCTGCCGACGCTGGGACCAGATCAGGCGCCAGAGCAACCTCGCCAGCAGCTTCGGGGGCAAGGTCACGTTCTATTTCCGGACGGATCGTTTCGGCCACGGGGTCGATCTTGTTTCCAAGTTCAAGACCATCCTCTGGCCCGTCAGCCGCAATGATTTCGTCGACCCCGGTTTCCGGCGTATCAATGATCTGGGAAACGGGTATCATGGCGGTTGGCGCTGATTGTTTCTCGCCAGAAAACACCACATAGCCCCCCACAGCCACCACGACGGTTCCGGCCAATAGCCAGTATTTCATCCCAAGAATTGCCTTACCCATTGATGCTCCACCCAGATATTCGCTGTCGCCAGCGTATCGTGATTAAGCTATCGTAGTCAAAAAATGCGCAACCGCAAAGTATAATCAGGAAATTCCTCATGGCATCCAGTCTTCCAAAATCCGTTTGCGTCTTTTGTGGGTCGCGTGACGGCAATGACCCCGCCTTTATGGCGGATGCAAAAAAGCTTGGAGTGGGTCTCGCCACGGCCGGAATGCGGCTGGTTTACGGGGCCGGCGATGTTGGCCTGATGGGCGCTGTCGCCAATGCGGCACAGGCTGCCGGGGGCGAAACATTTGGCGTTATTCCAGTACATTTAATGGATATGGAAGTCGG
>JAESRG010000094.1 GCA_016764785.1 Paracoccaceae bacterium | reverse complement strand
CTGACCTGTTTTCGGTTTTACCTGTTCTTAGCGGTATTTAGAGGGCTTGGCCAGAAACAGCCAGTCAGCTGCGCAAAAAACCGCAGACAACGTTCAAAAACATGCCCGTGACTTGTTCAAATTGGCGATCAGCTTGGCCACTAATCAATCAAATCGTCCGGAATTGCGAATTCAATCAATTTGTCGAGGTCCGCGATGGTAATATTTTGTCCGTCTACCACAACGCCATAAGGTTTAAGATTGGTGAAAGCCCGTGACAGATTCTCAGGTGTCATGCCCAGATAGGATGCCAGACGGCGTTTTTCGATGGGCAACCGAAAGGCCAACGTATTTCCCCGCCGCCGGTATTGCTTCAGCAGATAATTTGCCAAACGCTCAATCGAGGTTCGGAGCTTCAGATTTTTCATATTCCGGATTGTTGCGCGATAACACCGCGACAGCTCATCAACTATTGCTACGGCAAAGTGGGGGTCACTTTGAAACACGCTCCGCACATTTTCAGACGGGATCATAATAATGCGCGATTTTTGCAATGTTCGGGCTGACATAAGATTGACTCGGTCCTTCATGGTCGCCGCCAGAATGAAGGTCGAATTTTCGTAAAGTGTGGTCATTGTAGTTTCACGGTTTGACCAAGTTGAGAACAGTTCGACGCAGCCGGATTGGACGATGTGCAGGAAGTCGGCGGTATCGCCTTCAGTGATAATTTCCACATTTGACGGAAAATTCTGGACAAACGCACCGCGGGTCAAATGTTCAAAAGACTCGTCGGTAATTTTCGCGAATAACGGGATATCTTTAATAGAATCGAATCGCTCAGGGGTCATTTTTGGCTCATTTCGCTGATTGATATTTATCAAGCCAGATGAGGAGACATGTCAACACTGCGATTGGGAAAAGTGGTCTACGCATTTGCGATTCCCCCTAAGCGAGACCGACATTTATCATTAACTACATAATATTAAACACTATTTTTTTAATTCTTGATGCAGCTCAAGAGTAGAAAGCATTTTTAGGGTTACAAAACTCTCAGGTTAACGGCCTCAAATGGCCAAAATAAAATGAGGGACAGACAATGGAACTACAGGGTAAAGCAACCCGACTTTGGGGTAATTTCTTTAAAGTCAACATGGTGCAAATCAGAACCTTCCACATGACGTGGTTTGCATTTTTTGCCGCGTTCTTTGCGTGGTTCGGCATTGCGCCGCTGATGATTATCGTGCGCGAAGAACTGGAGCTAACCAAATCACAGGTGGGTTGGACCATCATCGCATCCGTCGCCGTGACGGTGTTTGCACGGTTCTTTATCGGCTGGCTGTGCGACCGGATCGGGCCGCGCCTGTCCTATACTTATCTGTTGATGTTCGGCGCCTTTCCGGTGGCAGGCATTGGCCTTGCCGACAGTTTTGAATCCTTCCTGTTCTTCCGGCTACTGATCGGGATCATCGGCGCGTCCTTTGTGATTACGCAATATCACACCTCGGTCATGTTTGCGCCCAACGTGGTGGGTACCGCCAATGCGACCAGCGCTGGCTGGGGCAACCTTGGTGGCGGAGTTACGCAATTGGTCATGCCACTGATGTTCTCGGCTTTTGTGATCGGCTTTGGATTTACGGATGCAGAAGCATGGCGCGCGTCGATGTTGGTGGTTGGCATCATCATCTTTTTCATCGGTATTGCTTATTACTTTCTGACCCAGGACGCGCCCGAGGGCAACTATAAGGAATTGCGTGCCCAAAACCGGATGCCAAAGAAAGAAAAGGTCACCGGCGCTTATTTTGCGGCTATGAAAGACCACCGCGTCTGGTTGCTGTTTATCATCTATGGTGCCTGTTTTGGTATTGAGCTGACAGTAAACAACGTTGCCGCGCTATATTTCTTTGACTATTTCGACGGCATTACACTGGTCACCGCGGGTCTGATCGCTGCGTCCTTCGGGTTGATGAACATCTTCGCCCGCACTTTGGGTGGCATCTTTGGCGATAACTTTGGTGCCCTTTGGGGGCTACGGGGCCGGGCATACTGGTTGTTCATCGTGCTGTTCCTTGAGGGCTGCGCCCTGATGGTGTTCAGCCAGATGAGCGTTTTGTTCCTCGCCATTCCAACCCTGATTATTTTCTCGCTGTTCACCCAGATGGCTGAGGGCGCGACCTATTCCGTGGTGCCGTTTGTCAACAAAAAGTCGCTTGGCGCGGTTGCTGGCGTGGTTGGTGCAGGCGGTAACGCCGGCGCAGTTGCAGCCGGGTTCCTGTTCAAAGGCGACATGGAATGGCCCGACGTTTTCTTCACCATCGGTGTGGTGGTCGTGATTGCATCATTCTTGGCGCTGTTCGTCAAATTCAGCCCTGAAAAAGAACGCGAAGAGCTGATCGCCCTTGAATCCGCCCATCTGGAAATTCTCGAAACCCGGGCGGATCGCGCCAATATGGCACTGAAACATTCGCTCGACATCATCGCTGAGGCCGAGGCCCTGCAAAGAAAGAACTAACTGAAAATTGGGCGGGACACCCCGCCCTTCCACCAAATCAACCTGAGGAGACAGACATTGGGAAAAGATCTAAGAAACTGGAACCCGGACGACGAGGCCTTTTGGGACTCAACCGGTAAATCCATCGCAACCCGCAACTTGTGGATATCCATCCCCAGCCTGCTAAGCGGCTTTGCCGTGTGGCTTTATTGGGGGATCATTACGGTTCAAATGCTGAACCTTGGTTTTGATTTCGCAAAATCCGACCTGTTCACGCTGGGCGCTATCGCTGGTCTGACCGGCGCAACGCTGCGTATTCCGTCAACGTTTTTCATCCGCATCGCGGGGGGGCGTAATACCATCGTATTCACCACCGCACTGCTGATGATCCCGGCGATTGGCGCCGGTATCGCGCTGCAAAACCCTGACACCCCGCTTTGGAAGTTCCAAGTGCTGGCGCTGTTATCCGGTATTGGTGGCGGCAACTTTGCGTCCTCGATGTCCAATATCAGCTTTTTCTATCCCAAGAAAATTCTGGGTTATGCACTGGGCATGAACGCGGGTCTGGGCAACTTTGGTGTGACCACCATGCAGATCGTCATTCCACTGGTAATGACGTTTGGTATTTTTGGTGGCGATCCGATGATCCTTGAACAGGCCTCCGGTACGCTGGTTGGCAAGATTGAGGCCGGCACCGAGACCTATATCCACAATGCTGGTTATGTCTGGTTAATCCTGTTGCTGCCATTGGCCATACTGGGCTGGTTTGGCATGAACAATATTCGGGATGAACATGTATCACCCGATATTCCAAACCCGATTGGCGCTTTTGCTGTCATGACCGGGATGTTGCTGATTGGGCTTATCACCGCCGCGTTTGGCCTTTGGCTGATGCTGCCTGCGACCGAGGGTGGCCTGCCGGTATCCGGTGTTGGGCTGTCAAAATGGCTGGTATTGCCGATTGTTATCATCCTGACGGTGGTGCTGTTGAAAATGATCCCCGGGGCGGTTGGTAAAAACCTGACCCACCAATACCGGATTTTCAAGAACAAGCACACATGGGCGATGACCGTCATTTATATCATGACCTTTGGGTCGTTCATCGGGTATTCGGCAGCGTTGCCGCTGACCATCAAAGTGGTGTTTGGTTTCCAGCACGTCATGGGCCCAGACGGCGTCATGATGCATGATACCGTAAATGCAGCGGGTCCGTCGGCCCTGATGTGGGCATGGATGGGGCCATTCATTGGCGCGTTGATCCGCCCAATCGGCGGTATGCTGGCTGATAAACTTGGCGGCGCGCGGGTAACACAATGGATTTCCGTTGTGATGGTCGGCTCGGCCCTTGGCTTGGCATATATCCTGCAACAGGCTTATGCGTCCGCAACACCGGAAACATACTTTGTACCCTTCATGGGGTTGTTCCTTGTGTTGTTCGCAGCAACCGGCCTTGGCAACGGATCAACCTTCCGCACCATTGCGATTGTGTTTGACAAAGAACAGACCGGCCCTGTGCTGGGCTGGACATCAGCCATCGCTGCTTACGGTGCTTTCATCATCCCGAAAGTGTTCGGCGAGCAAATGGGCGCAGGTACGCCTGAGTACGCCCTTTACGGTTTCGCGGTGTTTTACACGGTTTGTATCGCCATCAACTGGTGGTTCTACATGCGCCCAGGTGCGTATGTAAAAAACCCGTAAACCCGTGAAAATGGTGCCAGCGTTTTACCCCTCTTTTACGCTGGCACCGCACTATCAAACAGGAGAAATGAAATGAGCCATCTACTGGACAGGCTGAATTTTCTAAAAAGCAACAGCGTTGGAAAATTCTCAAACGGCCACGGTAACACCACGAGCGAAAATCGCGACTGGGAAGACAGCTATCGCAATCGCTGGCGCCACGATAAAATCGTGCGCTCCACCCACGGGGTGAACTGTACGGGGTCCTGTAGCTGGAAGATTTACGTCAAATCCGGCATCGTGACTTGGGAAACCCAGCAGACCGATTATCCGCGCACCCGCGCTGGCATGCCCAACCATGAACCGCGCGGCTGTGCCCGTGGGGCGTCATACAGCTGGTATTTATATTCCGCCAATCGCGTGAAAAACCCGCTGATCCGAGGCAAATTGCTGAAAGCTTACCGCGGCTTGCGCAAAGATAATTCACCGATTGAAGCTTGGACAAAACTGCAAAACGATCCGATTTTGCGATCACTTTACGTTAAATCTCGCGGCAAAGGCGGGTTCGTTCGGGCCGATTGGGAAGAAAGCACCGAGATCATCGCTGCGGCCAACGCTTATACCGCCAAAACATATGGTCCTGACCGGGTTTTCGGGTTCTCTCCTATCCCGGCGATGTCGATGGTTTCTTATGCGGCTGGCTCGCGTTACCTATCGCTGCTGGGTGGCACATGTATGTCATTTTATGACTGGTATTGCGATCTGCCGCCAGCGTCGCCGATGACATGGGGCGAGCAAACCGACGTGCCGGAATCGGCTGACTGGTATAATGCGGGATTCTTGTTGATTTGGGGCAGCAACGTGCCGCAAACTCGGACACCGGACGCGCATTTCTATACCGAGGCTCGGTATCGCGGCACTAAATCAGCTGTCATTAGCCCGGATTATTCCGAGGCCGCCAAATTTGGCGACATCTGGTTGGCCCCCAAAGCTGGCACCGATTCAGCGCTTTCAATGGCCATGGGTCATGTGATTTTGCGTGAATTCCATCTGGACCGTCAGGCCAAATATTTTGAGGATTACATCCGTCAATATTCAGACATGCCGCTGCTGGTGGTACTTGATGAGCAAGACGGCAGATTGGTTCCGGGGCGTCAATTACGTGCCGATGACCTGAAAGGCAAGCTGGGTCAGAAAAAGAACCCCGCATGGAAAACCGTGGCCATTGATGGCGCTTCGGGCGACCTTGTGCCGCCCAACGGCTCGGTTGGTTTCCGCTGGGATGGATCTGGCGAATGGAACCTTGAGGAGCGCGCCAAGAAGAAAGACACCGAGCTTAAGCTGTCGCTTATTCTGGAAGAAGACCATGACGATATCGTCGGCGTTGACTTCCCGTATTTCGGTAGTGCAGCCTCGGACAACTTTGTGAAATGCGAACACCCCGATGTGCTGACCCGCAATATTCCGGTGAAGAAAATCACCGTGAATGGCGGCGAGGTTCTGGTTGCCACTGTGTTTGACCTGTTCTGCGCCAACTATGGTCTGGACCGTGGTTTGGGCGGCGAGTGGGTCTCAAAAGACTATGACGATGACCTGCCGTTCACCCCTGCTTGGGCTGAGAAAATCACCGGCGTACCGCGCGATCAGATCATTCAGGTGGCGCGTGAATTTGCCGCCAACGCTGAGCAAACCAACGGCAAGTCGATGATCATTCTGGGGGCCGGTCTGAACCACTGGTATCACATGGATATGAATTATCGCGGCATTATCAACATGTTGGTAATGTGCGGCTGCATTGGTCAGTCTGGTGGCGGTTGGTCGCACTATGTTGGCCAAGAAAAACTGCGTCCGCAAACCGGCTGGCAACCGCTGGCGTTTGCGCTGGATTGGGCGCGCCCGCCTCGGCATATGAATTCCACCTCGGCGTGGTATGCCCATACCGGCCAGTGGCGGTATGAAACCCTGACATCCGAGGAAATTTTGTCACCAACAGCCCCTAAAGGCGATTGGAAAGATGCCAGTCTGATTGACTATAACATCCGCGCCGAACGCATGGGCTGGTTGCCCAGTGCGCCTGCGTTGAAAACCAACCCGCTTGAGGTCGCGAAAGCTGCCAAAGCAGCGGGGCAGGACGTGAAGGATTATCTGGCCGAGAAACTGGTTTCCGGTGAGATCGAGATGTCATGCGAAGACCCGGACGCGCCAGAAAACTGGCCGCGTAACCTGTTCATCTGGCGGTCAAACCTGCTGGGCAGTTCCGGCAAAGGCCACGAGTATTTCCTTAAATACCTGTTGGGCACCGATCACGGAATTCTGGGCAAGGATCTGGGCGCAGAGGGCCGCCAAAAACCGATTGAGGCCAAATGGCACGACAAATCCCCTGAGGGCAAACTCGACCTGCTGGTCACGATTGATTTCCGTATGTCGACCACGGCTGTGTATTCAGACATCGTTTTGCCAACCGCAAGTTGGTATGAAAAAGACGACCTGAATACATCTGATATGCACCCGTTCATCCACCCGCTTCAGGCGGCGGTGGACCCTGCATATGAAAGCCGCTCAGACTGGGAGATCTTCAAATCTATCGCCAAGAAATTCAGCGAAATTGTACCGGGTTATCTGGGCGTTGAAGACGACGTGGTTTCGCTGCCTATCCTGCACGATACCCCTGCCGAAATTGCGCAGGATCAGGTGTTGGACTGGAAAAAAGGCGAATGTGAGCTGATCCCCGGCAAAACTGCTCCGAATTTTGTAGCGGTTGAGCGGGATTACCCGAACCTTTACAAACGCTTTACCGCCATTGGCCCACTGCTTGAAAAAATCGGTAACGGTGGCAAAGGCATTGCGTGGGATACCAAGGTCGAAATTCAGCACATGAAAGACCTTAACGGTGTGGTGACCGACGAGGGCGTGACCCAAGGCATGGCCAAACTCGACACCGCAATTGACGCCTGCGAAATGATCTTGATGCTGGCCCCCGAAACCAACGGTGAGGTTGCGGTCAAGGCTTGGCATCAGCTTGAAAAAGCCACAGGTCGCGAACATGCGCATCTGGCCAAACCGAAAGAGGATGAAAAAATCCGCTTTCGCGATATTGCCGCGCAGCCTCGCAAAATCATTTCCAGCCCCACCTGGTCTGGCATTGAAAGCGAGCACGTTTGCTATAACGCCGGTTACACCAATGTGCATGAGTTGATTCCGTGGCGCACCTTGTCTGGTCGCCAACAGCTGTACCAAGACCACCTGTGGATGCGGGCATTCGGGGAAGGTTTCTGTACTTATCGGCCGCCTGTCGATCTGAAAACCGTCACCCAAGAGGTCAACACGGCCTCACGCAATAACGAACCGCATGTGGTGTTGAACTTCATCACGCCGCACCAGAAATGGGGCATCCACTCAACCTATTCCGACAACCTGTTGATGCTCACGCTTAACCGCGGGGGTCCGGTGGTCTGGATGTCTGAAATTGACGCCAAAAAAGCCAAGCTGGTCGATAACGACTGGATCGAGGCTTACAACGTCAACGGTGCTTTGACCGCCCGTGTGGTTGTCAGTCAGCGGATGAAAGAAGGCACCTTGTTCATGTATCACGCGCAAGAAAAAATCGTGAATGTGCCGGGGTCTGAACAGACAGGTTTGCGCGGGGGTATCCACAACTCGGTCACCCGCACAACGTTGAAACCAACTCATATGATCGGCGGTTATGCGCATCTTTCTTACGGGTTCAATTACTATGGCACGGTGGGGTCCAACCGCGATGAATTCGTGATTGTACGCAAACTTACCAAAGTCGACTGGCTTGATGAGCCGGCAAAAGGAGGGCAGAGCACATGAAAGTTCGCGCACAAATAGGCATGGTGCTGAACCTTGATAAATGTATCGGGTGTCACACTTGCTCGGTCACATGTAAAAACGTCTGGACCAGTCGTGACGGTGTTGAATACGCTTGGTTTAACAACGTTGAGACCAAACCCGGCATTGGTTATCCCAAAGATTGGGAAAACCAGAAACGTTGGAACGGCGGTTGGATTCGCAAGAAAAACGGTCAAATTCAGCCCAAACAGGGGGCGAAATGGCGGATCTTGTCGAATATCTTTGGCAACCCGGACCTGCCAGAAATCGACGATTTTTATGAACCGTTTGATTTCGATTACGACCACCTGAAATCAGCACCAGAAATGGATGCTTTCCCCACCGCGCGGCCACGCTCAAAACTGACAGGCCTGCGGATGGAGAAAATCGAGTGGGGTCCAAACTGGGAAGAAATTCTGGGTGGCGAATTCGAGAAACGCTCAAAGGATTACAATTTTGAGGGTATCCAAAAGGAAATCTATGGCGAGTATGAAAATACTTTCATGATGTATCTGCCGCGCCTGTGCGAACACTGCCTGAACCCGACTTGCGTGGCATCCTGCCCGTCTGGCGCGATTTATAAACGCGAAGAAGACGGCATTGTGCTGATCGACCAAGACAAATGTCGCGGTTGGCGCATGTGCGTGTCGGGTTGTCCGTACAAAAAGATCTATTACAACTGGGAAAGTGGCAAATCCGAAAAATGCACCTTCTGTTATCCGCGCATTGAATCTGGCCTGCCAACGGTGTGTTCTGAAACTTGCGTTGGGCGTATCCGTTACCTTGGCGTGATGCTGTACGACGCTGACAAAATCCAAGAAGCCGCCAGCGTTGAGAATGAGCAGGAGCTGTACGATGCGCAGCTTGGCGTTTTCCTTGACCCGAATGACCCCGAAGTACAGGCCGCGGCCCGCGCTGAGGGGGTGCCCGAGGCATGGATCAATTCAGCCATCAAAAGCCCGGTGTGGAAAATGGCGATGGACTGGAAAATTGCTTTTCCGCTGCATCCTGAATATCGCACCTTGCCGATGGTTTGGTATATTCCGCCGCTTTCCCCCATTCAGAACGCAGCCGAGGCTGGGGCAATTGCCATCAAGAACAATATGCCGGATGTAAAATCCCTGCGTATTCCGGTGAAATATCTGGCCAACATGCTGACCGCTGGCGACGAGGCCCCTGTGGTCACGGCACTAGAACGGATGCTGGCAATGCGCGCCTATATGCGGGCTAAAACCATCGACGGCGTGGTTGATCTGGGGATCGCCAAAGAGGTTGGTCTGACGCCTCTGCAAATTGAAGACATGTATAAAATCATGGCGATTGCAGATTATGAAGACCGGTTTGTGGTGCCCACAACCCATCGCGAAGCTGTTGAAGACGCGTATGACCTGCGCGGCGGCTGCGGCTTTACCGACGGTAACGGCTGTTCGACTGGTTCCAGCGGCAAGAAATTGTTCGGCTCGCGTAAATTCGTAATTCCAACCGGAGGTGCAAGATGACCGCTACTTTCAAAGCAATGTCAGTTTTACTGAGCTATCCCAGTGAGGACCTTCGGGACGCCATTGGCGAGGTTCGGGAAATTCTGAAATCTGAGGGCATTCTGTCAAAAGGGGCCCTCAAAGCCATTGAACCGCTGCTTTCCGACATGGAAAATCTCGATACCTACGAGATGCAGGAACGGTTTGTGCTGTTGTTTGACCGCTCGCGAACGCTCAGCTTGAACTTGTTTGAACATGTGCACGGCGAAAGCCGTGACCGCGGTCCGGCAATGGTTGATCTGTTGGAAACATATCGCGCTGGCGGCTTTGATCTGGTCAGTTCTGAACTGCCTGATCACCTGCCAATCTTACTGGAATTCCTGTCGGCCCGTCCGATTGAGGAAGCGCACGAGATGCTCGGCGATGCGGGGCATATATTGGCGGCACTGGCGGAACGGTTGCATCGGCGTACAAGCCATTATGCACCCGTTCTTGCTGCGCTGGCTGAATTCGCCGGGGCGGACACCAAGGGCAAGATGGTTCAGGAGTTGTTGTCGGTCAAAGACGACAACCCCGAAGACTTGGACGCCCTCGACGATGTTTGGGAAGAAGCCGAAGTCACTTTTGGCCCTGATCCCAACGCCGGATGCCCGGTCAGCCGCGACTTGCTGGCCAGCATGGACACCCCAATCAATACGCAGCCCAACGCTGCGGCGAACAAATAGGAGGCCAAAATGCATCATTTTCTATACGGAATTTACCCATACATAGCCCTGAGCGTGTTGGCGATCGGGTCAATTGCCCGCTACGAACGTGACCCGTTCACGTGGAAATCAAGCTCCAGCCAGTTTTTGCGACACAAACAATTGATCTGGGGATCGGTGTTCTTCCATGTCGGGGTGCTGGCCATTTTTGGCGGGCATCTGGTGGGTCTGCTGACCCCGCTGGCGATCTGGGATGCGCTGGGCGTTAGCCACGGCACCAAACAGTTGATCGCAATTGTGCTGGGCGGCGTTGCCGGTATTGCCATGCTCGGCGGTGGTCTGATGCTAGCGCATCGACGCTTGTTTGACGCAAGGGTGCGGGCCACCAGTTCATTTGCCGACACCGCGATTTTGCTGATGTTGATTGTCCAAGTCGTGCTTGGCTTGATGACCATTGTGGTCAGCCTTGGCCATATGGACGGTGAGGAAATGACCAAATTCATGCATTGGGCCGGTGGGATATTCACCTTTGACAGCGACGCCGCGGCCTATATCGCCGACGTGCATATCTTGTTCAAACTGCATATCTTCTTTGGTCTGACCATCTTTCTGGTGTTCCCGTTTACACGGTTGATCCACATGCTTTCTGCCCCCGTGCGGTACTTGTGGCGGCCCGGTTACCAGATCGTGCGTACTCGGAAAGGAAAAAATCAATGAACCCGTTAATGCCCGACGTCACGGTGAATGGCGAAACCAT
>JAESRG010000093.1 GCA_016764785.1 Paracoccaceae bacterium | reverse complement strand
GCCGTTAAGGAAATGGAACGCCTGATGGGTTTGCATGATGATGTAATGCGCGTTTTGACCATTCGGGTTGACGTACATGAAGAAGGCCCATCGGCCGTTATTCAAGCCAAAAACAGCCGTGACGAGCGCCCGCGCCGTCCGCGCCGCGATTAAGAAAGGACCTTAAACAATGGCAAATAAACCATTTTTCCGCCGTCGCAAGACGTGTCCTTTCTCGGGTGATAATTCCCCGAAAATCGACTATAAAGACGTAAAGCTGCTACAGCGTTACATTTCCGAGCGTGGCAAAATTGTGCCATCGCGTATCACCGCCGTATCGGCCAAAAAGCAGCGTGAACTGGCCAAAGCCATCAAACGCGCCCGCTTTGTGGCCCTGCTGCCATATGCTGTGAAATAGGAGCAATATCATGGAAGTAGTTCTTCTTGAACGCGTTGCTAAACTGGGTCAGATGGGCGATGTTGTATCGGTCAAAAACGGTTTTGCACGTAACTATTTGATGCCACAGGGCAAAGCTCTGCGCGCAACAAAAGCCAACCTCAAATCGTTCGAATCGCAACGTGTGCAACTCGAAGCCACCAACCTTGAGACCAAATCCGAAGCAACTGCTTTGGCTGAAAAGCTCAACGGTCAGGTTTTTGTTGTTATTCGTTCCGCATCTGACGCTGGCTCACTTTACGGTTCTGTTACAGGTCGTGACGCTGCTGAAATGGCAACCGCTGAGGGTTTCACTGTTGATCGTAAACAGGTTATTCTTGCTGCGCCGGTAAAAGAACTTGGCCTGCACGATATGCAAGTTGTTCTTCACCCCGAAGTTTCAGCAACAATCACCATCAACGTTGCCCGTTCTGTCGAAGAAGCTGAGCTGCAAGCGACTGGTAAATCCATTCAGGAATTGCAAGCCGAAGCTGAAGCAGAGGCCGACTTCGACATCGCCGAACTATTCGACGATATCGGTGCCGCAGCCCTTGACGATGATGATGCAGATGATCGCGCCAGCAACGAACCAGTTGTTGACGCCCCTGCCGAAGACACAGAACAGCCTGGATAAGGCCATTCTGATAGAATCAAAGGCCGCGCAGCGAAGGTTGCGCGGCCTTTTTTATTTGAGGGATATCATGCTGAAACTCAGCCACCAAACATTGTTGACCTTGTTTATCGCCGGATTTTCGCTGGCCATCCTTAGTCTGATTTTCCTCGATAATACCGTGTATGGCCTCGTACACCCTGCTTTTGCCAGCCAACGCCCGCTGTGGGAACAGATCACCTATATCGGCGATTCCGAGTGGATGGCCATTGCCAGCCTTGCCGCTATTCTGATCGGTCTGGCTGTTTCGCGCTTAACGGATAACCCGCTGGGGCCACGGCTTTGGCGGTCAGGTCTGTTTGCGTTTATCTGCGTTGCCATTGTCGGGCTGTCCGGCTCATTGCTGAAAAACATGATCGGCCGCGCGCGCCCGTATTTGTATGACACAGAAGGCCCGCACAGTTTTATTCCCTTTGGGTTTGACCCCAGCCATGCTGCATTTCCTTCGGGCCATACAACCACAGCTTTTGCCTTGACCACAGTGCTGGTGATATTGTTTCCTCGCTTGGCAATTCCGGCATTTTCACTCGCGGCACTGGCCGGATTCAGTCGCATGGCGGTTGATGCACATTATCTGGGTGATGTGATCGGCGGCGCGACTTACGGGGTTATTGGAACCATTTTGGTTGGCAAATGGCTGGCTCCAAAACTCAAGATTTCATAGTTATCCACGGTACTAACATAGTGTGGATAAGTAGTTTTCGCGGTATCAAATACCGTGGTACAGGAGCAAAAAATGGCAGATGGCGGGCAATTACCGGAGAGTGAGATCCTCACTCTTCCCCATAATATTGAAGCAGAACAAGCACTTCTGGGTGCCTTGCTGGTCAATAACGACGTGTATGACCGCGTCGCGGGCATCCTGAACGATTCGCATTTTTATGACCCCGTGCATCAACGCATTTTTGAAACCGCTAGCCGCCGTATCCAGAAAAACATGCTGGTGTCGCCTGTCACCTTGAAAGCATTTTTTGAAGACGACGAGGGCCTGAAGGAACTCGGTGGCGCCGCTTACCTTGCCCGACTGGCTGGTGCCTCGATTTCATTGTTCGCGGCCAAAGATTATGCGCAGATGATCTATGATCTGGCGCTGCGCCGTGACCTGATCGCCATCGGTCAGGAAATCGCTGGCAAAGCCGCGTCCGTGGACGTGGATTCTGAACCCGAAGACCAGATTGTCGAAGCAGAACAGGCGCTGTATTCACTTGCCGAAGAAGGCAGTTCCGACACCGGTTTCCAATCCTTTTTACGATCTGTCACCAGCGCAGTTGAAATCGCCAATACCGCGTATCAACGTGAGGGGAAACTGTCGGGCATATCCACCGGATTGATCGATATGGACGCCAAAATCGGCGGATTGCACCCCTCAGATTTGTTGATCTTGGCGGGACGCCCGTCAATGGGCAAAACCTCGCTGGCGACCAACATCGCCTATAACGTCGCCAAGACGTATAAAAAGGGCATTCGTGATGATGGTACCGAGGGCGCAATCGACGGCGGTGTGGTTGGTTTTTTCAGCCTTGAGATGTCGTCCGACCAGCTCGCGGCTCGGATTCTGTCCGAAGCAGCGCAGATCCCGTCAGAGAAAATCCGTAACGGCGATCTGAATGAGGACGAGTTCCGCCGTTTTGTCGAAGCCGCCAAAGACCTTGAGAAATGTCCGCTTTATATTGATGACACCGCCGCGCTGCCAATCTCGGCCCTTGCGGCCCGCGCCCGTCGTCTGAAACGTCAGCACGGTCTTGATCTGCTGATCATCGACTATTTGCAACTGGTGCGCCCCGCCACAGCAAAAGACAACCGCGTCAACGAAGTTTCAGAAATAACGCAGGGCCTAAAAGCCATCGCCAAGGAGCTGAACATTCCGGTGATGGCCCTGTCGCAGCTATCGCGCCAAGTTGAGAGCCGCGACGACAAACGCCCGATGCTGTCAGACCTGCGCGAATCCGGCTCAATTGAGCAAGACGCCGACATCGTGATGTTTGTGTACCGCGAGGAATACTACAAAGAACGTGAAAAGCCTGGCGAACACGATATTGAGAAAATGATGGCCTGGCAGACCGAAATGCAAAGCCTGATGGGCAAAGCCGAGGTCATCATCGGCAAGCAACGTCACGGCCCCATCGGTCATATTGAGCTGTCATTTGAGGCCCAATTCACCAAATTCGGCAATCTGGCAAAAACCTATCAACGCAACGCCGTTGAGGAATTTTAGGATCACGCAAAATACTTCATCTGCTAGTGATCCTGATTTTGTCCAGCGGGTCGTTAACCACTGTCTTGGCACGCGCGCGGTGCCAAAACTTAAAACACGTCCCAATGTTTTCAAAACATATTACACCAACTAGAACGGAAGCACCGAGCTTTCCAACGTCAAGGGTTTGACACAGCACTTGGCGCGTGATGAAAACGGGAAGTTCCTTGATAAAACCCTTACATCAACAGTTTAGACGCGTTGCTAGGGCGAATGAAATATCCTCGCTTGGCCACATAGCCCCTCTTAAGATTGATATGAGGGATGCCCGAACATATGGGCAGACTGACGAAAATGCCGTGGATTGGCCCATTATCACCTATAATCGTAGGGTTGGCGCAAAAAATTTGGTTCTTTGGCCGCTTGCGGCTTTCCATTCATTGGGAAACGAAAAATTCGTTCATAAAGAACCGATCACACCCTCCGTTTTGACCAGAAAAGCGACATTCCACGCTGGCGCGGCAATCTTTCGGGTCGGCCAATTCCAGCACTTGCAACAGATACTTCCCAAAGTCGCTTTGCCTTGGCAATTATGCAAAGCGTCGTTGATGCAACATCTGAAGATGCGTTATGTAAACTAAATCAAGAGCTTATGGGCATTACTCGTTACAATATTGTCGCCCGTTATTTTCAATCACCCGATATGGATTTTGCACTAACGTTGCGCGCAAAGCACCGTAAGGCCCAGAAAACCAGCCTGCTGTCGCCATTTTGTAAAAAACGGGTTCCGCTGCAGTGGTTTTTCAAAAGCAAATATATTCTTAGCTTAACCGGCAACGATACCGGCTCTAATTTCCTGATGGCGGCCAATTCCAATTCTGTTGTGCTAAAAGAAGAAGACGGTTGGGAGCTGTTCTATTCAGGTGAATTTCGTGCTTGGGAGCATTACATTCCGCTAGCATCCGGTGCGCTGGACTTGGAGGAAAAACTGGCTTGGGCGCGCGAAAACCAAGCCGCTTGCATCGACATGACCCGCGCTGCACAAGATGTCTGTAGGCAGTTCGCGAGTGCAGAGTATCGTCGCGAATATTTGTCTGAAATTCTAGCGAATTTGTAATACAAAACGGATGCACCGAACAGGATACAACAAAATGCAGGCCACACTCACAATTGATCTTTCAGCAATCTGCGACAACTGGCGCGCGCTTGATGCCATGTCATCAGGCGAAACCGCCGCCGTTATCAAAGCTGACGCCTATGGGCTTGGGGCCGCAACCGTTGGCCCTGCCCTTGCCGCCGCTGGTGTTAAAACGTTTTTCGTCGCCCAAGCCAATGAGGCTGTAATTTTACGCAACGCCCTTGGCGCTGGCCCGCGAATTTTCAATTTTTCGGGCCTGATGCAAGGCGATGACACGGCCCTTACTGACCACAACATCATTCCGGTGCTAAATTCCGCGACGCAAGTTGAAAGGTTTGCAAAAAACCTTACCGGCAAGCCTTGCGGGGTGCAGCTTGACACCGGCATGAACCGTTTGGGGATGGAGACCGCTGAGGCAGCCTCGGTCGCGATGACGTTACATGCGCTAAAACCTGAACTGGTGATGAGCCATCTTGCTTGCGCAGATGAGCCAGCCCACCTGATGAACAACACCCAGTTTGCGGCCTTTAGCGCCATGACGGCGATGATGCCTGCCACCCAGAAATCGCTGTCGGCCACTGGGGGTATTTTGCTGGGCCAAGCCTTTCATTTTGACCTGACCCGTCCGGGCATTGGGCTGTATGGCGGTTTGCCATTCAAAGATGCCAAACCCGTGGTGCAACTTGACCTGCCGATCATTCAGGTGCGCGATGTGTTGCCCGGCGAAATTGTCGGATATGGTGCCAGCTGGAAAGCCGCGCGACCTAGCAAAATTGCGACGATATCATCTGGTTATGCTGACGGTATTTTGCGCAGTGCCAAAGGGTTTAGCCTGTATGCAGGTGATACCGCCTGCCCCGTTGTGGGCCGTGTATCGATGGACTTGCTGACCGTTGATGTGACGGATTTGACAGAAATTCCGACCAGTCTATCACTGCTGAATACGGTGCAAACCGTCGACGTTCTGGCACGTTGTGCGGGCACAATCGGCTATGAAATTCTGACCAGCCTTGGCGGGCGCTATAAACGCGACTATGTTGGCGAAAACTGACAAGGGGCCGTAATGCAGGCGATTACTTTAATTAACGGATTTCTGGCCTCGATCGGTCGATCAACGCTGGCAATGCTGGCGGCAATCGGACGTTTGGCGATCTTTACCGCCGCCAGCGTCAGCCATATTTTTCGCCCGCCGTTTTACCCAGTTGAACTTGCCCAGCAGTTGCTGCGCATCGGCTATTTCTCGCTGCCCGTCGTTGGCTTGACCACCCTGTTCACTGGCGGCGCGCTGGCCTTGCAAATCTATGCCGGAGGCGCGCGTTTCAACGCCGAAAGCGTGGTGCCATCCATCGTGGCCATTGGGATGGTGCGCGAATTGGGGCCAGTTTTGGCAGGGCTGATGGTCGCTGGACGAGTTGGCGCCAGTATTGCCGCTGAAATTGGTACCATGCGAGTAACCGAGCAAATTGACGCCCTGACCACCCTGTCCACCAATCCGATAAAATATCTGGTGGTGCCGCGGGTGTTGGCGGCCACCCTTGCGATGCCGGTTTTGGTGCTGATCGGCAACATCATCGGCGTGATGGGCGGTTATCTGGTCGGTGTCTATCGGCTCGACTTTAATTCGGCCGCCTATATCAGCAACACCGTTGATTTTCTGGAAATTGGTGACGTAACATCCGGCCTGATCAAAGCCGCCGTGTTTGGGTTTATCGTGGCGGTAATGGGCTGCTATCATGGGTTTAATTCAGGGCGCGGCGCACAAGGGGTTGGGCAGGCGACCACCAATGCGGTTGTGTCAGCGTCAATTCTTATCCTTGCATCTAATTATTTATTGACAGAATTGTTGTTCACCGCATGAGTATTCCCGCAAAAATATCCCTAAACCATCTGGCCAAAGCATTTGGGCCAAACAAGGTTCTACGCGACGTGTCGCTGGAGGTTGAAACCGGTAAAAGCCTTGTGGTGATCGGCGGGTCGGGCACCGGAAAATCGGTGCTGCTGAAATGTATTCTGGGCATTGTCACCCCCGATGCTGGCGATATTCTTGTGGATGGAAAACCCCTGAACCGTGTTGATTTTTTGCACGATTTTGGCATGTTATTTCAAGGCGGCGCGCTGTTTGACAGCCTGCCGGTTTGGCACAATATCGCGTTTCGTCAACGCCAAGGCAAAAACCGTTTGTCGAAAAAACAAGCACAGGAATTGGCGATCGAAAAATTGCGGCGCGTAGGGCTGAAACCCGAAACCGCGTTCCAGCATCCTGCGGAACTGTCGGGTGGTATGCAAAAACGGGTTGGTCTGGCCCGCGCCATTGCCACCGATCCAGCGGTAATATTTTTTGACGAACCCACGACCGGTCTCGACCCGATTATGGCTGGTGTCATCAACGAACTGATCCGCGAGATCGTGGTCGAAATGGGCGCGACATCGATCACCATCACTCATGATATGAGCTCGGTACGTGCCATCGCTGACAAAGTCGCGATGCTGCATGACGGCAAAATCCGCTGGCACGGCGACGTGACTGATATTGATCATTCTGGTGATCCGTACTTGGACCAATTTATCCACGGGCGCGCTGATGGCCCGATTGAGGGCGTACGGTGATCAAATACCTCAACCTTTCCCTATTCATATTATTCCCCATCGCGTGGTTCGCCCCGATGGCCAAAGCTGGCTTACTGCCGTGGTTTGGCCTTAAGGAACTCAGCGTGATTTCCAGCATCGGGTCTTTGTGGGAAAGCGACGTCTTCCTTGCCTTCCTTGTCGGGTTTTTCGCGTTGTTCACCCCGATGCTTAAAACCATCATGCTGGCGATGATTCATCAGGGCTGGCTGGGGGGCAATATGTTGGCTGCACTTGGCGTTCTGGGAAAACTGGCAATGGCTGACGTGTTTTTGATCGCGCTTTACATCGTCTCGGCCAAGGGCGTTGGCGTCGGGCGTATTGAGACCGGATGGGGGCTGTATCTGTTCACTTTTTGCGTGTTACTATCGTTGCTGATCACCGAGATTACAAAAAAAAGGTTAGTCAGTTAGTGGATACTTATCTCATAAATTTGGATCGGCGCCCCGATCGGTTGGCATTCATAGATGCGCAATTGGCGCAGTTAGGCATGCCATATACCAGAATTTCTGCGGCAGATGGCTCTAACCCAGAAGAAATTGGGTTCCCACAAGATCATCCGCAGATATCAAACATGGAATATGGCTGTTACCTAAGCCATGTCAAAGCGTTGAAGACATTTTTGCAAACGGATGCCTTGCAATGCATGATTCTGGAAGATGATATTATTCTCGCGACCCGAACTCCTGCAATACTACGGGCACTGAATGATACTCCACAAAGAAATGCCATTATTCGACTCGAGTGCCCGAATAACAAAATATGGAAACTTCCGATTAGGGTTCAAAAAACGCCTCGGCAGATTGGTCCGTATCCTTTGGTTCGACTACTGTCGAAAACTTATGGCTGCGCGGCTTATGTCATATCGCGGCAGGTGGCCCAGCAATTTCTGGATGATCACGCAGAACCGAAACAGCCAATTGATGTGGTCATGTTTGGGATCAAATACCTGAAAAATATGCCTGAAATATTGCAGCTTGAGCCACCCCCAGCCATTCAAAGCCTGTATTATAACACGACTGCCCCTGTCAGCATCCACGACAGCGATATCAATGCCAGCCGCGCCTTCCGATATATAAAAGGCTGGGAGGAATCCGGCCCACTGGGGCGTATCCTGCGCAAAGGCTTGTATAACGTCCAGAATAATCCGAAACGTATCGCACAATACTTTTACAGAAAAATTCTGGCATTCCGATGGTTTGTCTATGATCCCGAATAGTTTTTTTGATGAGACCCAGAACCAATGGCAAAATCCAAAACCACATTTACCTGCGCAAGTTGCGGTGCGACCCATAAAAAATGGGCTGGGCAGTGCGATAACTGCAAAGAATGGAACACCGTTCAGGAAGAATCGGCGCTTGCTGCTGGCCCCGAGGGCAAAACCCTTGGCGCGCACAAAGGCCGCAAAATTATTCTATCTGATCTTTCGACCACCGATGCGCCGCTACCGCGGATCAAATCTGGCGCAACCGAGCTTGATCGCGTATTGGGCGGCGGCATGGTGCCTGCATCTGCCATTCTGGTTGGTGGTGATCCGGGGATCGGCAAATCAACGTTAATGCTGCAACTGGCGGCGGCATTTGCCAATTCCGGTCATAAAGTGATTTATATCTCGGGCGAGGAATCGGCGGCGCAGATCCGCATGCGGGCCGCACGGTTGGGCAAGTCTTCGGCGCCGGTCAAGCTGGCGAATGAAACCAACCTTCGCGATATTTTGACCACCCTTGATGCTGAACGCCCGACACTGGCTATTATCGATTCAATTCAAACCATGTGGGCCGACCATGTTGGGTCAGCGCCCGGATCGGTGTCGCAGGTGCGGGCCTGCGCGCATGAATTGACCGTTTTTGCGAAAAAACGTGGCGTGTCGATTGTGCTGGTCGGGCATGTAACCAAAGACGGGCAACTTGCAGGCCCGCGCGTGGTTGAACACATGGTCGACACGGTGCTTTACTTTGAAGGCGAACGCGGTCACCAGTTTCGCATTTTGCGCGCGGTGAAAAATCGGTTTGGTCCGGCCGATGAAATTGGCGTGTTTGAAATGACGGGCGCGGGCTTGGTTGAGGTCAAAAATCCGTCAGCCCTGTTCCTGTCAGAACGCGACAAACCCACCCCCGGCGCGGCGGTGTTTGCGGGCATTGAGGGTACGCGCCCGGTATTGGTTGAAATTCAGGCGCTGGTGGCACGATCAACTTTTGCGACGCCAAAACGTGCGGTTTTGGGCTGGGATTCAGGCCGCTTGTCGATGATTCTGGCGGTGCTAGAATCGCGTTGCGGCATTAGCTTTGGCAATCTGGATGTTTACCTAAATATTGCTGGCGGCATGCGAATCTCAGAACCAGCCGCAGATTTGGCAGTTGCAGCGGCGTTAATTTCGGCGCGGCAGGGAAATCCGCTGCCAGGTGATTCTGTCTGTTTTGGCGAAATTAGCCTGTCTGGCGCGCTCCGGCCCATCAATCAGCCCGATAATCGGCTAAAAGAAGCCGAAAAACTCGGTTTTTCGCGCGCATATGCACCTTCTTTGATGAAGACAGTGGGAGAATCAGGCATAAGCGTGCAAAAGTTTGACAATATTGCAGACTTTATTGAAAATGTTTTTGGCGTTATTGACGACTAGGGGAAGATTACTATGGAAGACTTTACCATCTTTGACGGAATTGTTGCGGGTATTATCCTGATTTCGGGATTTCTGGCGTTTTCACGCGGGGTGGTCCGTGAGGTTCTGTCAATTGGGGCATGGGTTGGCGCGGCTGTGATCGCCTTTATCTTTGCACCGGGCAGCTATGAGCTGGTTTATGAAATTCCGATTATCTCGGGCTTTGTCGGCGACTCCTGCAACATCGCGCTGATCGTAGCCTTTGCGGTGATCTTCATTTTGGCGCTGATCGTAATTTCCCTGTTTACACCGCTACTTGCAGGCATAATCTCGGGGTCAGCACTGGGGATTATCGACAAGGGTTTTGGCTTCCTGTTCGGTCTGGCGCGTGGCATTCTTTTGGTTGTGGTCGGCCTTTACGTCTATAATATTCTGGTTCCCGAAGACAGCGATAGCCGCATTAACCTGATTGACGACTCCCAAACAGTGATCGTTTTGGCCGATTCGCAAGAACGTCTTGCAACCGAGGTCGAAGGATCGTCGATTACCGAATGGTTCGTGGCACGGTTTGAAGAACTGACCAATACCTGCTCGCCGGGCAGCAGCGACGATAATCCTGTTGTCCTGCCTGTCGTGCCCGTCGTCCCGGCAGATAATTGACATAAAACTGCAATCAATGTGGTGACACCGGCTTTTTGCGCGCCTATAAGGTGCGCAAATCCCCCGAGTGAGCGAGCCGTCATATGACCCTGCCCCCGATGCCCGACCTTCCTTTGTTGCCGTTTGATAACGATAAGCTAAAGGAGGAATGCGGGATTTTCGGCGTGAACGGCATTGCCGAAGCAGCCAACTTTGTGGCGCTTGGCCTGCACGCGCTGCAACATCGCGGCCAAGAGGCTGGCGGCATTGTTTCATACGCGCCGGAATCTGGCTTTAACTCGGTGCGCCGGTTTGGCTATGTACGCGATAATTTCACCAATGCCAGCCTGATGCAAAGCCTGCCGGGCGAACTTGCGATCGGCCATGTGCGTTATTCCACCAGTGGCTCAAAAGGCCAAACCGCGATCCGCGATGTGCAGCCCTTGTTTGCTGAATTGTCGATGGGAGGCGTGGCGATTGCCCATAACGGCAACCTCACCAATGCCAATGCCCTGCGAAAGGAATTGATCCAGCACGGGTCGATCTTCCAATCCAGCTCAGATTCCGAATGTATCGTGCATCTGATGGCGCGCTCATTCCAAAAGAACATCCCTGAACGCCTGAAAGATGCCCTGCGACGGGTTGAGGGTGCGTTCTCAGTCGTGGCCATGACCCGGACCAAGTTGATGGGCGTGCGCGATGCACTGGGCGTGCGACCGCTGATGCTGGGCAAGCGGGCTGACTCCTATGTGCTGGCCTCAGAAACCTGTGCGCTTGATATCATCGGTGCCGAATATATCCGC
>JAESRG010000092.1 GCA_016764785.1 Paracoccaceae bacterium | reverse complement strand
AGTGTTTGAAACCGCTTTTGGCCTGCCTGTGTCTGTCGGTCAGTTGGATATTGATCGCCAAAAAGATATTTTCCGCGAGGCAAGTGAACGTCTGTTTGGCAGTTCGTCCTTGGATGTTTTCAAAGATCCGGAAAATATCGACAAATTGCTGCGTACCTATTTTGCCCGTGAGCAAATCAACAATGGCCCCGGCCCGTTGACCAGAGGGATGGGCGCGGTGACGTTGATGCAAAGCGCGGTGAACGCGGCATTCAGTTTTAATCTGCCACGCTAAATAAATTTGAACCAAATGCGTATTTTGGGCCACTATGCTCCATAACCAAAGATAAAGTGGTGGGTCAGTGCGGTCAAAAGACAAAATTTACGAGGAATTTCTGGCGGCATCCGCTAGGTTGGGCGATCGAAAATCGCTTGAATCCCTGATAAAATATCGCGGTCCGCGCTTGTTTGCCCATGCCTATCGGCTGTTGGGAAACCGTGAGGAAGCCGCAGATGTGGTGCAAGACGCTTGGGTGGAAATCACCCGGGGCTTGCCAAACTTACGTGAACCCCGCGCGTTTTCGGCTTGGGCATACCGCATTGTGTCGCGTCGCTGTGCAAAAATGATCGCACAAAATATCAAACACCGTAGGATTTCTGAAACCGTTGATATTTCCACCGTCCCCGAGGGTAATCCGGTTGAGCAGGCATCGGATACTCAAGCAGTTCGTGCCGCAATTAACCAATTAACGCTCGATCAAGCAGCCACAATCCGGCTGTTCTATCTTGAAGATTTTAGCGTAGCCGAGGCGGCGCTGGCGCTGGATATTCCGGTAGGCACAGTTAAAACTCGGCTGATGCACGCGCGCAAAATCCTAAAAACTTACTTGAAAGGAGACTATGATGTCTAAACTTGATGACCTAATTAACGAGGCCCTGAGCGTGCAAGATCAGGAAATTTTGGCCGGAACCGAGGAGCAAGGCTGGTTTGCACTTGGGACTGACGTTTTTAAAGGTAAACTGGGCTGGATCTCATGGGTTTTGATGATTACCCAGACCTGTCTATTTGTGCTGGGCGTTTGGCTTGCGTGGCAGATGTTTTCTGCAACCGAGGTTATTTCCGCCCTGCAATGGGGCTTTTCAGCAACTGTTACGTTGCTGATGGGGGGCATGCTGAAGATGAGCCTGATGCCGCAGCTTCAGGCCAATCGCGTTTTACGTGAACTCAAACGGGTTGAGCTGCTTATTTTGCACAGCAAAAAGGATGACTAATCCATGGTGATCCGCACATCCATTTTATGTTTCTCATTGTTAGCTGTGGGGATCGCCCGCACGGCTGTTGGAAATTCGGATTTATGCCTTTCAGCGAACAACACGGACTCTTCATCGGATTTTTGATTTGGATCTGGTTGACCAAGCAGCGCGGCAAGTTGGCTAAAACTGTCTTCGGTACTATCATAACCGCTGGTGCTGAAAAAACTGTCCAGCTTGGGCCAAAAGGTAATCGCTTCGTCCACCAGTGTATCCGAGCCTTTCACGTATAGTCCGGTTTGGATCATCGGTTCTGCCTTTTCATAAGCCGAAATAATGCGGCGGGTGCGGGCAATAAGGGCGTTTTCGGCCTCAGACGCCACGCCAGGTAGGCAGCGAGACACGCTGCGTCGTACATCTGCGGCAGGAAAACGCCCGCGTTCTGCGATGCTGCGATCTAGCACGATATGCCCGTCAAGCACCCCGCGGGTGATGTCGGCTACCGGTTCTTCCATGTCTGATCCGGCGACCAGAACGGTGAAAACTGCAGTGATATCGCCTGATCCATCTGGCCCGGGGCCGGCGCGCTCAGCCAATTGGGCAATCATGTTGGCGGTCGAGGGTGGATATGCCCGCAGGCTTGGGGCCTCGCCAGCGGTTAGGGCAATCTCGCGGTGGGCTTCGGCAAAGCGGGTGATGGAATCGAGCAAAAGCAGCACATGCTTGCCTTGATCGCGAAAGGTTTCAGCCGTGGCCATCGCCATCCATGCCGCGCGGCGCTTGATTAGCGGCGATTGGTCAGAGGTCGCGACAATGACGACGGCCCGTTTCATACCCTCAGCACCCATCGCGTTTTCGATGAAATCCCGCAGCTCGCGGCCACGTTCGCCGATCAGACCGATAACAACGACGTCGGCGTCAAGCCCTTTTGCCAATTGGGCCAGTAGGGTGGTTTTACCAACGCCCGAGCCTGCAAAAATTCCCAACCGTTGCCCGCGTGCAATTGGCAGCATGGTATTGAACATTGCCAAACGGGTGTTCAGCCGCGCACCCATGGCTTTACGCTGGGCCGCAGCTGGGGGCGACCGTCGCAATTTTGCGATTTCGGCCCCCTGAAACAGCGGCTTTTGATCCAGTGGTTGGCCAAATGCGTCGATGATCCGCCCGATCCAGTCCATACTAGGGGCTGCCGAATTCGCAGCGCCCAGTAACACCTGATCACCAATTGCGATGCCCTCAACAGGGTCATATGCCATCGCGCGAATGTGATCCGGGGCCAGCGAAACAATTTCGCCACCACGCAGTTCGCCTCGCGCGGTGATTGTAACTTGGTCACCGATTCGCGCTTGATGGGTCAATCCGGCAATGCGAATCGACCCTGAATCGACACCTATAACGGCCCCGTGTCGCGCCACGGCGTTGATTTGTTGGACTTTCGCGGTGAGTGGCGCAAAATCAATAAACATAAAACTGTATCTATCTCCGTTGTTGATTACCTTTTATTCACCACAAGTGGTTAATTCTTGGTTCAACGAATCCGAGGGAGAAGCCCCGAATGACCCAGACAGTGAATGTATTTCAACTTGCCAGCCAGCTGGCTGCCCACGCGACGAAACGCCAATCGTTGATCGCGTTGAATGTCGCCAATGCAGATACGCCCGGCTATAAAGCCCGCGACCTGACCCCGTTTGCCGACAGCTTTAATAGTGACAGCACGATGAGCCTGCGCACCACGCGCCCCGGCCATCTGCAAAGCAGTTTTCAACCCCAAAATGCCGAGGTTGTTACCGAGTCGAATTTCGGAGCTGAGTCGCCAAATGGAAACTCGGTATCGCTCGAGGACCAGATGGTTCGGGCCTCAGAGGTGCGGATGCAGCACGATCTGGCCATGGGCATTTATGCAAAATCACTTCAAATTTTACGCACCAGTATGGGGCGCAGCTAAGGGAGAACCCTGATAATGACTGATCTATTAAGCACCATGAACGCCTCGGCGAGCGGTATGGCCGCGCAAGCCGCGCGATTGCGGCTGGTGTCTGAAAATATGGCCAATGCCGACACACCGGGTTTTCACCGTAAAATTGTGTCGTTTGAGGCTATTAATTCGATGATGTCTGACGATATCGGCGTGCAAACCGGCAATTTGCAGCTTAGCCAAGCGCCGCTAAATCGGGTGTACGACCCCGGCCATCCGATGGCTGACGCTGACGGATATTACGACGGATCAAACATCGACGTGATGATCGAAATCGCTGACGCCCGTGAGGCGCAGCGCAGTTATGAAGCCAATCTGCGTATGTTTGACCAAGCACGCCAGATGGTTTCTTCCACCCTTGAACTTTTGAGACGCTAGAAAGGCTGATCATGCAAACCAATCCATTTATTGCCTCGCAACTTTATACCAACGCCCAGAATGTCAGCAAACCAGCCGAGCATGGCAGCAGTGGCAGCAACCTGTTTGCTGACATGGCCAATGATTTCATGGCGACCATGAAAGCTGGCGAAAACGCCGCGATTGCGGGGATGACCGGAAAGGCAGACGCCGCCTCAGTGGTTCAGGCGCTGGCTGCAAGTGAAATTGCCATTCAAACCGCCGTGTCCGTGCGTGACCGTGTGGTTGAAGCATATCAAGAAATTCTGCGGATGCCGGTCTAATGACCGAAGCCGTATTGATGGATGTCTTGCGCGAAGGCCTATGGCTGGCGCTGGTGGTGGCGATGCCGGTTCTGTCGGTTGCGCTACTGGTCGGGTTGGCGATTGGGCTGTTTCAAGCCCTGACCTCGGTGCAGGAAATGACCCTGACCTTTGTGCCAAAGCTTGGCGCCATTGTTGCGGCATTCTGGATGTCGATGGATTATTCTGGCCAGCTTTTGGTCAGTTTTTTCAACACCCAGATTGTTGCTAGAATCGCCGGAATATAGAAAGGAAATACCATGGATACCGCCGGATATGTCAGCCTAACTCGCCAAACAGGTCTTTGGAAAGAAATGCAAACCATTGCGAACAATATCGCAAACCTGTCAACGACCGGATATCGCCGAGAAGGCGTGGTTTTTGCCGAAATGCTTGAAGCTTTGCCCGCTGAAGGCGGTGGCGTGGCGATGACGGCGGCGCGGGTGCGGTTTTCTGATCCATCGCAGGGCGGGCTGACGAATACGAAAAGCCCGTTTGATTTGGCTATTCAGGGCCGCGGATATTTTATGGTTGAAACCCCAGACGGCGAACGCTTGACCCGCGCTGGTGCCTTTGCCCAAAACGCTGAAGGCGAGCTGGTTAACCCTGATGGTTTGCGGGTGTTGGATGTGGGCGGCGCGCCGATTTTCATTCCGCCTGACGTAGCTGGTTTTTCGGTGGCACAAGATGGAACCGTGTCGGCTGATGGCCGCCCGTTGGCACAGATCGGCGTGTTCGATGTCGAAGACCCTAATGCGATGTTACGTCAAAGCGGCACCATTTTTGACCCCGGTGAAGAACCAATTCCGGTTGATGATCCGGTGATTTTGCAGGGCTTTATTGAGGGGTCGAACGTAAACCCCGTAAGCGAAATTGCACGGATGATCGAAGTGCAGCGCACCTATGAACTGGGAATGAAATTTCTTGATAACGAACATGAACGCATTCGCACCGTGACCCGTACCCTCGGGCAACGTGCATAAAGGAGGAACATTATGAACGCTCTGAAAATCGCCGCGACGGGCATGCATGCCCAGCAAATGCGGGTTGAGGTGATTGCCAACAACCTCGCCAATATGAACACCACTGCATATAATGCTCGTCGGGCTGAATTTGCGGACCTGCATTATCAACAGGTGCAACAGGCCGGCACGATCAGCGCCTCGACCGGGGCGATGTTGCCGGTCGGCGTGCAGCTTGGCATGGGGGTTCGCCCGTCAGCAGTAATGATGAATGTCGAACAAGGCGCGCTAGCTATGACTGGCAATGACCTTGATATTGCGATTGAGGGCAACGGATATATCGAGGTCGGCTTACCTTCGGGTATTTCTGGTTATACCCGTGACGGGGCGCTAAAACTGACGGGCGACGGCCAGATTGTCACCGCTGAGGGCTTTCCGATCATCCCAGATATTACCATACCGGATGGCACCAAGTCGATTTCTATCAATGGTGAAGGCGAGGTCTACGCCTATTTTGACGACCAGATTGAGGCCGAATTACTTGGTCAAATCACTCTTGCAACCTTTACCAACGAAGCCGGCCTGGAGGCCACGGGTAGCAATGTTTACCTTGAAACAGCCGCGTCCGGCGCAGCGCAGGTTGGGGCGGCTGGCGCAGACGGGCGCGGGACTTTTCGTCAGGGTTATCTTGAAGGGTCATCGGTTGACGCCGTGCGCGAAATCACCGAACTGATCGAGGCCCAACGGGGCTATGAGCTGAACGCAAAAGTTATAACTGCCGCCGACCAGATGCTCGGCGCAACCACGCAGATACGCTGATGAAATTTTTTATCACCTTATTAGCTTTGTGCTTTTCAACGCCGCTAACCGCGCAAACGGTTGTCGCAACGCAGGCAATCCGCAGTCAAACATTGATCACTGCCGATCATGTGCAATTGGTTGATGGCGACACAGTCGGCGCTTTTTCAGCATTGGCATTGGTTGTCGGCTTGGAGGCGCGGGTAAATATTTACCCCGGTCGCCCGATCTTGCTTGGCGATTTGGGCCGTCCAGCCATTCTTGAGCGTAATCAGCTGGTGGTAATGGTTTTCCATCGTGGTGGGCTTAGCATCACGTCTGAGGGCCGTGTCTTGGATCGTGCCGGAGTAGGCGAACGGGTAAGGGTGATGAATCTTTCATCAAAATCAATAGTTTATGGTCTGGTTAGCGCATCAGGCATGGTTGAGGTAGGGCTTTAATGACTAAATTTATTTTGCTAATGACTATGGCATTCTCGCTTTCTGGCTGTCTTGACCGTCTAAATAACGTGGGCCGCGCACCGGCTTTTACCGAGATGGACGCAGGTGTGACGGCGGATATTTCACCGCAACGGGCGGCAATGGCTGCGCAACAACCAGTTGCTCGGCGTGAATTTTACGAGCAAGGTTCGCTTTGGCGGTCGGGGCCGACATCGCTGTTTGGCGACCGTCGTGCCGCGCGGCTGGGGGATATTCTTACAGTTATTATAGACATTAATGATAAGGCCCAGTTACAAAACTCCACTACACGGGCCCGTTCGGCCGGTGAGAATGTGGCAATTGCTGAGCTTTTGGGCCTGCCGCATTTGTTGGAATCAGAGTTTTTTGGCGAGGGAAATCTTGATCCCGCGGTGCAGCTAAATTCATCATCCAGTACTGATGGGTCAGGTACGGTGCGGCGCAACGAGACAATTATGCTGCGAATCGCGGCCACAGTTGTTGAGGTTCTGCCAAACGGTCATCTAGTTGTGCGTGGCACACAAGAGGTTCGGGTCAATTACGAATTGCGTGATTTGCAAGTTGCAGGGATCATTCGGCCCGAAGATATCTCACGCCAGAATACCATTAGTTACGACAAGATGGCTGGCGCACGGATACTATATGGCGGTCGTGGGCAAATATCTGACGTGCAGCAACCACGCTATGGTCAGCAAATATTCGAAATTATCGCACCGTTTTAAGGGGTTATCATGGGAAAACTACTTCCAGTTATCTTAATCGCTATGGGCGTGGGCGGCGGCATTGGTGCTGGCATCATGCTGCGCCCCTCAGGTGACGCTGAATCTGAAATGGCAGCGGTTGCGGAATGTCCGCATGGGGAAACCGATTGCGAGCTGCCGGATGAGCACGCCGAACCAGACCCGCATGCTGCACCCGATGAGGACGATAGCCACGCGCCCGTTGATGATCATGCCGAACCTGCTGCTGAAAGCGGCGGGCACGGCGAAGAACCCACTAGTAGTGCGATTGAATATGTAGCCCTGCGACGCCAGCTTGTTGTCCCGTTGGTAATTGATGACCGGGTTGCCTCACTTGTGATTCTGTCTCTGTCGATCGAAGCAACAGGCGGCAATCTTGAAATGATTTATCAACGCGAACCCAAGCTGCGGGACCAATTTTTACGTGCCTTGTTTCGCCACGCCAATTCCGGTGGTTTTGACGGAGTGTTCACATCAGGAGAAAAAATGAACGATTTGCGCAGCGCGTTGGATGCCGCAGCGCGTTCAGTTCTGGGGTCCATCTCGCATCAGGTTTTGGTGACCGAGATTTTACGACAAGAACTTTAACCCTCATCCGCCTCAATCAGGCCGAGGTCCAATAACGTGCCTTCCAGGGCGTCAAGGTTTTGGTCTTCAAATTGACCAAAACCCTGCATCCAACGGCTGGCCACGAACAAAGCGTCAGGTTCCAATTGGCAAATTTTTTCGCGGCCCCGTTTGATTTGACGCACCAGCCCGGCTCGACCCAGAATTTGCAGATGCTTTGAGATCATCGCCATACTGATCGCATGTGGTTCTGCCACCTGCTTGACGGTTTGATCGTTCTCCAGCAATTGGCTGAGGATTGCGCGGCGGGTCTGGTCAGACAGCGCGGCAAAAAGGTCGTTCAGGGTTTCTTGTGGACTATTAACCATATGGTTGACTATCATTCCAAGGGTTAGACAGTCAACCAATCGGTTAAGTTTAACACGATCTCTCGATCAAATTTAATTTGATGCTACCCTCGGGCCGTCACGCCAAAGATGGAATAAAATCATTAAAATCAATATGATACGCTAAAATATATGGCCAACCAATATTCTTGACACCCATGCATTGCCCCCCTATGTTCCGCTCGAATGCCTTAGAGGATTCCGTTTAATGTGTTTTAAGGGGGAGGTGGCCCATGGCCGAAGAACTTGACCCGAAAAAACTGGTAGAGCTAAGCGATAAAATCGCTGCGGCTTCAAAGCCAGCCGAACGGAAGGTCAAAAAGGCTGACAAATATACTGGTGCCAGTCAGGCTTGGCAGATGGTGGTGGAATTGACAGTCGGCATGGTGATCGGCGTGTTAATCGGAATAGGTCTGGATTATATGACGGGGCTCCAACCCCTGTTTATAATAATTTTTTCAATGTTGGGTTTTGGGGCTGGTGTGCGCGTGATGATGCAAACCGCTCAAGCCCATCAAAAAGCAAATGAGGCGAGAGCCTTGAGAGATAAAAACGGCGCGTAAACGCCTAACAAGAGGTTAGACTATTGTCAGAAGAGTCTCCGTTTAACATCCATCCGATGGATCAGTTCGTTATCAAACCTCTGTTTGGCGATGCGGACATGAATATCAACGAAGTCATGGGCACAGTTCAGTGGTATACGCCGACAAACGTGACCTTGTGGTTGGGCCTTGTCGTCATCTGTGTGGCATTGCTGTTTGTAATGGGCACACGGGGCAGGGCCATTGTGCCAAGCCGTGCGCAGTCAGTCGCCGAAATGATTTACAGCTTTATTCGCGGTATGATCGTGGACATCGCTGGCGAAGACGGGTTGTCATACTTCCCTTATATTATGACGCTGTTCCTGTTCATCTTGTTTGCCAACGTGCTTGGCTTGCTGCCGTACAGCTTTACCGTGACATCCCATATTGCCGTGACTGGCGTGCTGGCGATGGCGGTATTCTTGACCGTTACCTTGGTGGGCTTCATCAAAAACGGCGGCAAATTCCTGAAAATATTCTGGATTTCCGAAGCCCCATTGGCCCTGCGGCCAATTCTGGCGGCGATTGAGGTTATCTCGTATTTTGTGCGTCCCATCAGCCACTCCATTCGTTTGGCGGGCAATATGATGGCGGGCCACGCAGTTATCAAAGTGTTCGCTGGTTTTGCCGGTGCACTGGGTATTGGGGCTGTTGCGCCGATCATTGCGATCATGGCGGTTTACGGGCTTGAGCTGCTTGTTGTTGTTATTCAGGCATATGTTTTCACTATCCTGACTTGTGTTTACCTAAAAGATGCGCTGCATCCGGGGCACTAAGTCAACTTAATTCCAGCCATTCTTACAAGGAGAAATCAAATGGCAGTAGAAGGCGATCTAGTACAAATGGGCGCACTGATTGGTGCGGGTCTTGCATGTACAGGCATGGGCGGCGCAGCAGTTGGTGTTGGCCACGTTGTGGGTAACTTCCTTGCAGGCGCTTTGCGCAACCCTGCCGCCGCTGGCGGTCAGACTGCAACCATGTTCATTGGTATTGCGTTTGCAGAAGCACTGGGGATTTTCTCGTTCCTCGTTGCATTGCTGTTGATGTACGCACAATAAGCTTGATTTGATCGGGCGGCCCGTGTGGGTCGCCGCTGGATTGAGGGGGTGCCTTGGCACCCCGATAGCTTTTTGGAGTAGGCCATGGCCAGTCATATAGAAACAGAGGCAACAGAACATGTTGCCGAGGCGGCGGAAGCTGCCGATGCAGGTCACGAAGTAGCCGAGGCGGGTGCAGAGCATCTTGCGGCAAACTTCGAAGGCATGCCTCAACTAGAATTCGGTGCCTTCCCCAACCAGATTTTCTGGATGGTGATTGCGCTGCTGGCGATCTATTTCATCATGTCCAAAATCGCGTTGCCGCGAATTGGCTCGGTGCTGGAAGAACGCCACGACACAATTAGCGGATACATCGCGCAAGCGGCAGATTTCAAATCGCAGGCTGAACAGGCCGAAGCCGATTATGAAGCAGCCCTTGCCGAAGCCCGCTCAGAGGCGATGCGTATCGGTGGCGAAGCCAAAGCCGAGATCCAGAAAGATCTCGACAAGGCTATCGCTAAAGCTGACGCAGAAATTGGCGCTAAGGCGGCCGAAGCTGAAACCGCAATCGCGGAAATTCGTGAAAGCGCAGTTGAGAATGTGCGCGTTGTTGCTGCTGACACAGCCTCGGCAATTGTTGCAGCTTTGATGCCATCAGCATCGGATGACAAAGCCGTTGCATCGGCTGTCACCGAGCGGATGAAAGGATAGACTTATGAAAACGTTCCATAAAACTCTCCTGATTTCAGGCATGGTGGCCAGCGCGTCTCCCGTCTTTGCATCGGCAACCGGGTTCACACTTGATAACACCAACTTCGTTGTAACGATCTCGTTCCTGCTATTCGTTGGGGTTCTGCTGTATCTCAAAGTGCCCAAAATGATGGGTAAATTGCTGGATGACCGCGCCGATGCGATCAGAACAGAAATTGATGATGCACGGGCATTGCAAGAAGAAGCAAAGACCATTTTGGCCTCCTATGAGCGGAAACGCAAAGAAGTTTCTGAGCAGTCTGAATCGATTATCGCAGCCGCTAAAGAGGAAGCCTTGCTTGCAGCAAAAGTTGCCAAACAAGACCTCAAGGCGACTATTGCACGTCGTTTGCAGTCGGCAACTGACCAAATCGACTCGGCACGTGTTGCCGCTGTTCGTGAAGTTAAAGACAAAGCCGTCTCTATCGCTATCGCAGCGGCAGGTGATGTGATTTCGTCAAAAATGGCAGCTAAAGATGGTAATGCCCTGATTGATGCGGCAATCAAAGATGTAGGTGCAAAACTGCACTAGTCTTAAAAATATTTTCTAAAAACCCGGCCTTTGTGTCGGGTTTTTTTATGCTCATCGTTCCGGTAAATCGCGTGAAAACCCGATGGCGAAGCCGAGGGCCTAGCCCAACTGTGCAGGGCAATCCGTTAGGATTGTTCGAAACAGGCGGGAGGGCGTACGAGGAAAATCGCACTCAACAACTATATTAATCCATTGAAGTAATGCGCTTTGCCCATGGTTCGGCGGATGTTCTTTGAACGTTAGATGTTAGAATGGCCAACAAAAAGGGGCGCACAAGACGCCCCTTCAATATATCTTGGTTAAACCTAGCGGTTTGGCGTGATGAAAATCTCAACACGACGGTTTTGCTGCCGGCCTGCCTAACTGTTGTTCGAGGCAAT